>NZ_JBFAZA010000001.1:0-439658 GCF_040681595.1 Amycolatopsis sp. NPDC051716
GTCATCACTGAGGATCAGCTCGACCTTGGACCGTCCACGACCCGCCATCACCGCATCCTACAATTAGATAGCGAACTTCAGGCGCAGGACACTAGGTCACTGTTCTCACGCCCAGACAGGGAACGACACGCTCTCCAGAAGCCGAGCGAAGCGCGTGTACGCGTGCCTCGCACGGCTACACTCCGTCGCTGAAGACACGGAGGGGTGAGTTGGACGAAAGACAGCTCATAACCGAGCTGAAGACGCTCCGCGTAGCTCAAGTCGGAGGGCGGCGTGCTCCGCACAAACCTCTCCTGTTGCTCTGGCTCCTCCACATATTCGTCAAGCGGCGCAGGTGGGATGCCACGTACGACGAAGCGGAAGCACCCGTCGGCCGCCTCATCGGCAAGTACGCTCCCGGCGCAGCCGACGCCACAGACTTGGCCGCCAACCCGTTCGTCCGTCTGGAGCGCTCGATCTGGGAACTGTCGGAATCGACTGGCAGTGCGATTGCCAGTAACCCCTCACGAAGCGGCTCATGGCTCAAGACTCGCGGCGCACGTGGCCGGCTGCGCGCCGAGGTCGCTCAGCTCCTGAACGACCCGAGGAACCTCGTAGCCGCGATCGAGGCGCTCCTGGAGGAGTACTTCACACCGGAGGTCGCCGAGGGTATCCGCGCAGAACTCGGCCTTGACCTCGTGTTCAGCGCACCTGCCTCATCACTGCGCCGGCCCAGCCACTCCGTCAGCAAGCGAGTCGATCTCCCTGAAGAGGAGACCGTTTTTCGTGGGCAATTCCATCTGCCCGCGAACTACGAAAACCTGGACTACGACACCCGGCTGCGGTGGCAGGCTCTCATGTGGCTGGTCCAGGTCCGCGCAACCAACGACAACCGCATCCCGTCGAGCCAGCTGAGCCTCTTCGAGTTCGAAGGCAAAAGGATTGCCCTGGCAGATAGGCAGCGCGGCATCCGAAAGCCCAAAGAGCTGGATGCCGCGTTATCGATCAAGACCACGTACACACCAAACCACCAGTCGCGGCCCTACGAAGACGGCATGATCCGCGATGGACTGCATCGTTACAAGTACGCCGGCGATGATCCGAACTTCTTCACGAACGTCGCCCTGCGCCGCGCCTACGAACAGAAACGGCCTCTGATCTACTTCATCGGCATCGCCAGCGGCCTCTACGAGGCCCGTTTTCCCTGGTGGATCGTCGCAGATCAGCCGGAGGAGCTCCAAGTGGTCATCAGCCCGGACCCACCCGAGGGCATCCATCCGATCTGGAGCCCCTGGGTTCAGCGCGGCCGCCACGCTACCGGCTAGTGGGTACGGTCAAGCAGCTCAAGCTCTGACCCACTCCGCCCCCTCCGGCAGGTCCGGCGGCTGCCGCAGCGCGTCCAGCACCACGTTCACGCCCGCGCGCAGCGGCGTCCCCCGGCGGACCGCCGCCACGATCGAGCGGGTCACCGGGGTCGCCAGCTCGCGGGTCGCCACGCGGTAGCGGGGGTCGACCGCCAGCCCGGGCAGCAGCGCGATCGACAGGCCGGCCTCGACGTGCTGCAGCGTCATCAGGTAGTTGCTGAACCGGCACACCACCCGCGGCTCGAAGCCCGACTCGCGGCACAGCCGCAGCGTCAGGTTCGCCATGTACGACTGCGGCATGTCCAGCGCCCAGGCCGCGTCCGCGTAGGCCGACAGGACCGCCGGGCCGCGAGGTGCCTCCGGTGGCGTCACCAGCACGATCGGGTCCGTCGCCAGCGGGACGATGTCGAGGTCGGGGCCCAGCGGGAGCTCGACGAAGTCGGTCGTGGTGATGATGACGTCGGCGTCGCCGCCGCGCAGGGCCGGGATGCTTTCGTGCGGTTCCAGCTCCAGCAGCTGAACCTCGAGGTGCGGGTGCGCCAGCCGGGTCACCGCCGGGACGGCCAGGGTGTGGATCGCGCTCTGGAACGCCCCGAGCCGGACCAGGCCGGCCGGCTCCTCGCCGAGGCTGCGCAGCTCCGCCTCGACCGTGTCCATGTGGTCGAGGATCACCCGCGCCCGCCGGGCCAGCATCAGCCCGGCCGGCGTGAGCCGGACCCGGCGGCCGGTGCGTTCCAGCAGCTGGGTGCGGGTTTCGGCTTCGAGCACGGCCAGCTGCTGCGAAACGCTGGACGCGCTCAGGTTGGCGTCCTGCGCCACCGCGCGGACCGTGCCCAGGGTGTCGAGGCGGCTCAGCAGCCGCAAGCGCCACGGGTTCAGCATCCCGCCATTCTTGTTCGGTAAAACCGAACAAGAAAGCCGGAATTGTGAGATGGACGTGTCGCTCGTCGCGGACTTACCGTCGAGCCATGGCTGAATCCTTCTGGTCCGACGTCGACCGGCACCTCGTCCGTTACGGCGGCGCCTTCACCCACGAGATCATCGACCACGCCGAAGGCAGTTTCGTCTTCACCGAAGACGGCCGCCGGATCCTCGACTTCACGTCCGGTCAGATGAGCGCGATCCTCGGGCACGCGCACCCGGAGATCGTCGAGACCGTCCGGCGGCAGGTCGGGAAGCTCGACCACCTGTTCAGCGGCATGCTGAGCCGCCCGGTCGTCGACCTGGCCCGGCGGCTCGCCGAGACGCTGCCGGCGCCGCTGGAGAAGGCCCTGCTGCTGACCACGGGCGCCGAGTCGAACGAGGCCGCGCTCCGGATGGCCAAGCTGGTCACGGGCAAGCACGAGATCGTCTCGTTCGCGCGGTCGTGGCACGGGATGACCCAGGGCGCGGCGAGCGCGACCTACAGCGCGGGCCGCCGCGGCTACGGCCCGGCCGCGCCGGGCCAGTTCGCCATCCCGGCGCCCAACGCGTACCGGCCGGACTTCACCGACGCCTCCGGTTCGCTGGATTGGCGTCGTCAGCTGGACTTCGCGTTCGAGATGATCGACGCGCAGTCGGTCGGCAGTCTCGCGGCGTGCCTGGTGGAGCCGATCTTGAGTTCGGGCGGCATCATCGAGCCGCCGCCGGGCTACTTCGCCGCGCTGGCCGGGAAGTGCCGAGAGCGCGGGATGCTGCTGATCCTCGACGAAGCCCAGACGGGGTTGTGCCGCACGGGGAACTGGTACGCGTTCGAGCGCGACGGCATCGTCCCCGACATCCTCACGCTGTCGAAGACGCTCGGCGCCGGCCTGCCGCTGGCCGCGGTGCTGACGAGCGCCGCCATCGAGCAGGAGGCCCACGACCGCGGGTTCTTGTTCTTCACGACGCACGTATCGGACCCGCTCCCGGCGGCGGTCGGCAACACGGTGCTGGACGTGCTGACCCGCGACCGCCTCGACGCGCGGGCGCTCTCGCTGGGCGCGTCGCTGCGCCAGGGCCTGGAGGAGATCGCGGGGCGCCACGAGGTGGTCGGCGACATCCGCGGCCGCGGCCTGCTGGCCGGGCTGGAACTGGTGGTGGACCGCGAAACCAAGCAGAGTTCGGACGAGCTGGGGGCGCGCGTCACGCAACGCTGCCTCGAGCTGGGGCTGCACATGAACATCGTGCAGTTGCCGGGGATGGGCGGGGTGTTCCGGATCGCTCCGCCGCTGACGGCGTCCGAAGAGGAGATCGCGCTGGGTCTGTCGATTTTGGACCAGGCCATCGGGGACGCGGTCAAGCTGCTCTAAAAGCGGAAGGCCTCCTTGCCGGCCCGGGGAGCCGGCAAGGAGGCCGTTTCACGACAGCGTCAGAAGCCCGCTGTCACCTTCGTGAAGTCCCAGTCGTTCTGGGCGATGCCGCTGCACGCCGACTGGACGCCGCCGCCGGGGCAGCCGCGGTCGCGGTTGACCGACCAGAACGCCAGGCGGGCGAGCTTGTTCGACTTGGCCCAGTTCGTGATCTGGGTCCACGTCGACAGGTCCGTCAACTCCTGCTGGTCGGACAGGCCGTTCATCCCCGAGATGCCCAGGTGGGCGTACGCGGTGGCGTCGGACCAGCCGAACGTCGACTTCAGCTTGTCGCGCAAGCCGTTCGCCGCGCTCACCGTGCTGTTGTACATGTTCGCGCCGCCGCCGAAGTCGAACGGCATGATCGTGAACACGTCCACGTTCGCGCCCAGGGCCTTCGACTGGTCGATGAGCCGGTTGCCGTAGTAGTTCGGGCCGGTCGTCGACGTGCCGAACGTCAGGATCGTCTGGATCCCCGGGTTGTTCTGCTTGACGATCTTCAGCGCGCCCAGGATCCGGTCCTGCACGGCCTCGTTCTCGAACTCGTCGGAGTTCTCGATGTCGATGTCGATCGCCTTCAGCCCGTAGGCGCTGATCACCTGCTGGTAGGCGCCCGCCAGCGCGGCGGACGTCGAGCAGTTCGGGCCGAGCTTGTTGCCGCTCCAGCCGCCGAACGACGGGACGACCTGGCCGCCCGCCGCCTTGATCTGCGAGATCGCGGTGGCGTCGGCGCTGCCCTGCAGCGGCCGGCTGCTGTCCCACGCCGGGGTGCAGCCACCGCTGGCGTTGATGAACGCCATGGTGAACCACTTGACCCCGGTCGCGTTCATCACCGTCTGCGGGTTGGGCGGGCTGCCCCAGCCCATGTACAGGTACGGCGCGCCCCGGCCACCCGGCGGGGGCGGGGTCGTGGTGGTCGGCGGGGTCGTCGTCACAGGCGGCGTCGTAGTGGGCGGTGTTGTTGTCGGGGGTGTGCCCCCGGCCGCACACGACCCACCGTTGAGCTTGCAGTTCGACGGGGCGGCGTACGAACCCGAGTACGCCACGTTGAAGCCGAAGCTCGCGCTACCGCCGTTGGCGACGTTGCCGTTCCACGTGTTCTTCACCGTGACGTGCTGACCGGACGCCGTGTAGCTGCCGTCCCACAGCGACGAGATCTTCGCACCGGAGGGCAGGTCGAACTCGACGGTCCAGGTGGCGAGCGTCGAGCCCGAGCCGTTGGCAATCGTGTACTTGCCCTCGTACCCGGTGCCCCAGTCGGAGCCCTTCGAGAAGGTCGCGGACACGCCGCCCGCCGCGTTCGCCGGGGCGATCACGAACATCGCGCCGATCGTGGCGGCCGCGGCCGCCAGCCCGAGTGCGGGCAACCACCGGCGCCTCATGACAGGCCGTTCTTCATCGCGGTGATGAGCTCGCCGCCGGTGGTGTCGCCGGTCAGCTCCCAGAAGAAGGCGCCGCCGAGCCCCTGCTGCTTGGCGTAGGACATCTTGCCGCCGATGGTCGACGGGGTGTCGTAGCTCCACCAGTTGCTGCCGCACTTCGCGTACGCGGTGCCGGCGAAGGTGCCGGTCGACGGGCAGGTGTTCTTGAGGACCTTGTAGTCCTCGATGCCCTGCTCGTACGTGCCCGGCGCGGGGCCGGTCGCGGTACCACCCGGGGCGTCCTGCGTGACGCCGGTCCAGCCGCGGCCGTAGAACCCGATGCCCAGCAACAGCTTGCTCGACGGGACACCCTTGCTCTTCAGCTTCTGGATGGCCGCGTCGGAGTAGAAGCCCGGCGTCGGGATGCCGTTGAAGTTGGTCAGCGGCGAGTGCGGAGCGGTCGGGCCCTGCGCGGCCCAGGCGCCGAAGTAGTCGTAGGTCATCACGTTGTACCAGTCGATGTACTGCGCGGCGCCGCCGTAGTCGGCGACGTCGAGCTTGCCGCCGTTGCTGCCGTCGGCGGTGATCGCCGAGGTGATCAGGAACGACGAACCGAACTTCGAGCGCAGCGCGCCCATCAGGTTCTTGTAGGCCGCGGCACCGCTGGTGTCACAGGAAAGCCCGCACGCGTTGGGGTACTCCCAGTCGATGTCGATGCCGTCCCAGATGTCCGCCCAGCGCGGGTCCTTGAGCAGGTTGTAGCAGGACTGCGCGAACGCGGCCGCGTTCTGCGAAGCCTGGCCGAAGCCGCCGGAGTAGGTCCAGCCGCCGAACGACCAGATCACCTTGAGGCCCGGGTGCAGCTTCTTCAGCTTGCGCAGCTGGTTGAAGTTGCCGGCCACCGGCTGGTCCCAGGTGTCGGCGACACCGTCGACGCTGCCCGCGGCGTCGTAGGTCTTCTGGTAGTCGGCGTACGGGTCGTCGTTCGCCGTGCACTGGCCGTTCTTGACGTTGCCGAACGCGTAGTTGACGTGCGTCAGCTTGCTCGCCGAGCCCGAGGTCTCGATGTTCTTGACGTGGTAGTTGCGCCCGTAGACGCCCCACTGCACGAAGTAGCCGACGTTCTTCAGGCCGCCCGGCGGGGGCGGCGTGGTCGTCGTCGGCGGAGTGGTGGGCGTGGTCGGCGTCGTCGGGGTGGTGGTCGGCGTCGTCGGCGTCGTCGGCGTGGTGGTCGGGGTGCCGCCGCCGGCGTCACAGGAACCGCCGTTCAGCTTGCAGTTCGCGGGGGCGGAGTAGGTGCCGGAATAGCTGACGTTGAAGCCGAAGCTGGCGGTGGCGCCGTTGCCGACGTTGCCGTTCCAGGTGTTCTTGACCGTGACGTGCTGGCCGGACGCGGTGTAGCTGCCGTCCCACAGCGAGCCGATCTTCGCGCCGGAAGGCAGGTCGAACTCGACCGTCCAGCTGGGCAGCGTCGAGCCCGAGCCGTTGCTGATCGTGTACTTGCCTTCGTACCCGGTGCCCCAGTCGGAGCCCTTGCTGAAGGCGGCGCCGACGCCACCGGCGGCGCTCGCCGGCACGGTGACGAGGCCGACCGCGATCGCGCCGACCGCGGTGAAGAGACCGAGGAGGTGCCATCTCTTTCTGGACATCGCTCTCCTTTGAGCCAGGTGCAGGATCGACACCGCCGGCGGGGACCAGGGCGGTGTTTTGCGCCGTTTGCCCAAACGTTACGTGGTCCAGACCAATTAGGGAAGCGTCACCACGCAGCGTGGCCGGTGGTCAAGACCAGTGCTCGGTACCGCCGTCACACTGGTCCAGTCCGGTTACGCAGCGCAGTGATCACCGCGGGCTGTCGCAGCCGATGCAGCGGTAGCCGCGGCCGATCAGCGCCACCAACCCGGCGACGACGATTCCGCCGACGGCCCAGAACCCGGCTCCCACGATGTTGGTGGGGTGCGGGATGCCGCCGTGCGCCGCGGCCAGCACGCCGCTGCCGGCGACGGCCTTCGCGATGCCTCCGAGCGCGATGGCGATGGCGAGCACCGCCCAGAACGCCGAGATCGTCGCGACGAAATAGCGTCCGCCACAGTTGTGGCAGGGACGCTTCCGGAAAACGGTTGCCTGTGCCATGAGACCCCTCCTCGCTTCAGGCACCCAGCTGTCCGGCGGGTGCGTAAAGCAGAGGGGCCTGCCGACCCGCTGATACCGGGCCGGGAGGGGCTACTCCGAAGGCCAGTTCCCGAGGATGACGGGCTTGTCGCCGGACTGCCCCGGGAGCGGGATGCGCGGCAGCGACGGAGGGATCACCTTCTTGATCGCGTCCTCGGCGGAGTGCGCGCCGCCGGCGAACGCCTTGGCGAGCAGACCCGACACCTTCGCCGCGGCGAAGGACGCGCCGCTCCACGTGCTGAAGCTGAACGTGTCCTGCTCGACGAGCCCCGGAATCGTGCGCAGCACGCTGGGGCCGAGGACCCCGCAGCCGCCGGCGAACACGTCGACGCCGTCCCACCAGCTGCAGAAGCTCGCCCTCGGCGGCCGCAGACCGGGAACCGGTGTCACGGATTCATCGGTCGCCCCCACCGCGATCAGCCGCGGAAAATATTCGGTGAACGCGGCGGGCCAGTGCCGGTCGGCGGTCCACCGGTTCGCCACCGCCGTCACGACCACGACGCCGGGCTTTTCGTCGAACAATTCCTCGAGCGCGCTCTTCAGTTCGGCCGGCTCCTGGTTTTCCTCCGCCGACTCGCCGAAGAACGACAGGTTGACGACCCGCAGGTGGTCCACCCTGGCGAGCGCCCTGATGCAGTCCGCGACGACCTGATCGGGCTTCCGGGTGTCCGAGAGGTCCAGCGCGCGGCGCACGTCGATGCGCACCCCCGGGGCCTCGTGCTTGATCAGCCCCGCGACGAACGTGCCGTGGCCGTCGAACCGGCCCAGTTCCAGGAGGTCCTCCGGCAGGACGTCCTCGTTGTCTTGCCAGCCGTCGACCAGATTCTTTGCGAGGTACGGGTGGGGCTTTCCCCCGAGCACGACCACGCCGGTGTCGACCACCCCGACGACGACGTCGGCGGAAACCTCGACGTCCCGTTCGATCAGCTGCTTCAGGCTGTGGAGCTGCAGTGTCGCAGCGCCGCCCTGTCGTCCGCCCATCGGTTGCCCTCCTGATGCGCCGAAGTGGTTTCGCGCGATACAGATAATGTGACGAACCCGTTTGATACAGCGTAGCCGGAAAGACGTGGCGGAAATGACCAGCGAAGAGGGCGGAGCGAACCTGCGCCGCGCCCTGGACGCCGTCGACCTCGCCTACACCGCGCCGCCCCGGGCGTGCCGGCTCGCGAAGCTCGCCCTGGCCGCCGCGGGTGACGACCCCGAACCGGTGGCCGTCGCCGAGCGGGCCCTCGGGATGGCGCACACCGCGCTGGGCGACCTGGCCACGGGCGAGCGGTACCTGCTCGCCGCGGTCGGGACCGCGGAAGCGGCGGGACTGGCCGTCCGGGCGGCCGAAGCGCGGGGGTCGCTGGCCTACCTGCGGTCGCTGACCGGCCGGTTCGACGACGCGCTCACACAGCTCGACCGGGCCGCGCCCGCCCTGCACGGCTCGTCCCGCGCGCGGCTGCGGATGCTGCGGGCGCTGGTGCTGACCGAGGCCGGCCGGTTCGACGAGGCCGCGGCCGGGTACGGCGACGCGCTGGCCGTGCTGCGGCGATCCGGCGGGGACGCGGTGCTGGAGGCCGACATCCGCAACAACCGCAGCCTCGTCCACGTGCACCGGCGGGACTGGCGGGCCGCCGAGGAAGACCTCGGCCGCGCCGAAGCCGCGTACACGGCGAGCGGGTACCTGGGCAAGAACGCGACCGTCCACCACAACCGCGGGCTCGCCGCCGTCGCCCGTGGGGACCTGCCGGCCGCGCTGGCCGCGTTCGACGAAGCCGCCGAGCAGTACCGGGATTCGGGCCGGGACCCGGGACTGCTGCCGATCGAACGGGCCGAAGCACTGCTCTCGGCGCTCCTGGTGCAGGACGCGCGGCAGGCGGCCGAGCTGGCGGTGGAGCGGTTCGCCGGCCAGCGCAACGCCGTGGACCTCGTCCAGGCCCGGCTGCTCCTCGCGCGCGCGGCACTGCTCGACGGGGACATCGAGGTGGCGGGCGAGCAGGCCGAACGGGCGCGGCGGTCCGCGATCGGGCAACGCCGGCCCGGCTGGGCGGCCCTCGCCGGCTATCTCGCGCTGCGGGCGCGCTGGGAAGGCGGCCACCGGGGCGAAGCCGTGATCCGCGCGGGCCGCCGGTCGGCCGCGGCCCTGCTGCGGGCGGGCTGGGTGGTGGAGGCACTGGACGCGCGGCTGATCGTGGCCCGGACCGCGCTCGAGGCCGGCCGCGTCGCCGTCGCGCGGCGCGAACTCGCCCACCCGGCGTTCGCGCACCGCGGCCGGCCGGCGGAGCAGCAGGCACGGGCGTGGCACGCGCGCGCCCTGCTCCGGCTGTCCGAAGGGGACCGGGCCGGCGCGGAAACCGCGATCCTGGCGGGGATCCGGGTGCTCGAGCGGTTCCGCGCGGGCCTCGGGGCCACCGAACTGCGGGTGCACGCGGCGGGCCACGCCGGCGAGCTCGCCCGCCTCGGCCTGCGGCTCGCGATGGAGTCCGGGGACCCGGAGGCGGTGTTGACCTGGCTGGAGCGCTGGCGGGCGGGGGCCCTGATGCTGCGGCCCGCCCGGCCGGTGGCCGACGCCGAACTGGGCCGGCAGCTCGCCGAGCTGCGCCAGGTCGTGGCCGGGCTGGGCGCGGCCGCGGAGGGCGGCGGCGACCCGGCGGTCCTGCTGCGCCGGCAAAAGGCCCTCGAGTCGGCGATCCGGCGGCGCTCCCACCGCGTGAACGGGGATCTCGGCGCGCGGATCGGGGCGCTGGACTCCGCCGCCGGGTTGCGGGCCGCGCTCGGCCCGGGGGCGCTGGTGGAGTACGTGGCCGCGGACGGCGAGCTGCACGCCGTCGTCGTCCGGGCGGATTCGGTCCGCCTGCACCGGCTGGGCGCGGTCGCCGAGATCGAGCAAGCCCTGACGGCGCTGCGCTTCGGCCTGCGCCGGCTCGCCTACGGCACGACGACCGCGCTCCCGGCCGGCCCGGGTCTGGTCGAGCACCAGGCGGCGGTCCTGGACCGGTGGCTCGTCGAGCCGCTGCGGCCGGACCTCGGCGACGGCCCGCTGATCATCGTGCCGACGGGCGCCTTGCACGCGATGCCGTGGGCGGTGCTGCCCTCCTGCGCCGGTCGCCCGGTGTCGGTGACGCCGTCGGCGGCGCTGTGGCTGCGCGCCGGCACCGCGGCGGCCGGCTCGACCGGAGGCCGGGTGTTCGCCGCGGGCCCGGGCTTGCCGCACTCGGTCGCCGAAGTCGTGACGCTGGCGAGCCGCTACCGAGGCGCCCAGAGGTTCACCGGCCGCAACGCAACGGTGGCAGCGGTGACGGCGGCCCTCGACGGCGCCGAGCTGGCCCACATCGCGGCCCACGGCCGGTTCCGCGCGGACAACCCGCTCTTTTCGGCCCTCCAGCTGGTCGACGGCCCGTTGACGGTCTACGACCTGGAACGGCTGCCCCGGCCCCCGAAGCACGTCATCCTGTCCGCGTGCGAGTCCGGCCTGTCCGTGGTCCGCCCCGGCGACGAGCTGCTCGGCTTGGCCGCGGCCCTGCTCGCCATGGGCGCGACGAGCCTGATCGCGAGCGTGGTCCCGGTACCGGACAAGGCGAGCCACGCCCTGATGCTGCGCCTGCACAACCACCTCCGCGGCGGCGCAACCCCGGCGACGGCGCTGGCCATGGCGCGCCGGGACTTCCGGAACACCGACCCGGCCACGAAGGCCGCAGCCTCGGGCTTCCTCTGCTACGGCGCCGGTTAGCCACGGCCCACCCGTTTCCGGCCGCGAAGGCCCCTACACGTCGAAGGCCAACGGGCTCACCTGCGCGGCCGTGGAATCAAGGCGACTATTCCGAGCAAGGTCGATCAGGATTCGCATCGCAGGCCCAAGTGGCGAAGGCTGGTCAGCCACCGTCCAGATCGCCGCGCTCGATCTCGACACCGGGCCGGTATTCCACCGGTTCCGCGATCGCCGGCACTGGCGGCGTTCCTTCGACTTCTGCACGCAAATCCGCCACCGCTTCCCGACGTGGAAGCGCTAAGTCGTCTGCGACAACTACAGCCAACGGCAAGCCCGAGGTCAGGACCTGGGGCACGGCCAACGGGATCGAGGTGTCTACGCCCACCCACGCGTCGTGGCTGAAACGAACCGAGTGCGAGTTCACTGCGATTTCGCTACTTCGCCCTCGGCGGCAGCGGCTACCCAGCCACGCTGCTCAGGAAGCCGCTATCGCTGGCTACGTCTGCTGGAGCAACCTCCAATGCCATCCCAACCGCCGCTTCGCCGTCAACTTCAAGATCCGCCACCCGGATTACCTACCCAACGTTGCTTGCTATGGCACTGGACCCTGGCACAATGATGCGACCGTGTTCGCAGCCCCTGATCTAGGGTCGACACTGAGGATGGAGTGAATGGATCATTCAGCACAGGTGTATTGGTGAACGGCAAACAGCCCGGAGAACTACGTCGGAAAATAGTCCGAATCATCCGATTTGTCCTGCTGTCACTGTTGGCCGGCATGGCCGCCTACGCGGCCCTGGCCGCCAGTTCGAATACATTCACAGCCACAACTCGACTCTACTTGGGTATCGGCTCGGCTGCCGTCGTCGGCATCCTGACCGCCTTGCAGATCATTCCGAACCTCGGGCAACACTCGCGCATTACCAGGGAACTCGATGCGCCAGGACAAAGGATTATCGCTCAATTGCCTCGCGACCTTTATGACTTCACCGGCCGATCCTTCGAGATCGACTGGCTGGTCCGCTCGATCGAAAACCGGTCGACGAGCACCAGCGCCGTCGTCATCTCAGCAATTGCCGGACAAGGTGGTGTTGGCAAAACCGCGCTGGCGATTCACGTTGCGCATCTCGTGGCCGATCGGTTTCCGCATGGACATATGTATGTGAACCTTCGCGGTCCCGAGGCCCAGGCGCTCGATCCGTACGACGTCTTAGGCGGGCTGCTCAGAGAACTAGGCGTGGATGCGGAAACGATCCCTGCCACTCTCGAAGAACGGTCACGACTGTTCCGGACGATTCTCGCCCGGATGCGGTTGATCATCGTGCTGGACAATGCTTCCAACGAAGCGCAGGTGCGCCCGCTTCTCCCAGGGAGATCGCCCAGCGTAGTACTCATCACGAGCCGTTCACGACTTGTCGGCCTCGAAGGCGTGGCAGCGCTGCGACTCGATTCGATGCCGCAAGAAGAAGCATTGACCCTTTTGAAAGACATCGTCGGTCAAAGCCGCATCGATGCAGAGCCGGACAAGGCACTGGAGCTCATCGAGCTATGCTCCAGGCTCCCGTTGGCGATACGAATTGCCGGAACCCGCCTCGCCGCTAATCGTCATTGGACTGTCTCGTACTTCGCCGACCGCCTCAACAGACAATCGAATATCATCGACGAACTGCACGACACCGAGCGCGCCGTGCGGGCAACTTTCGACATCAGTTACGTCGACCTCAGCTACGGGGCGCAGACCCTCTTCCGCGCACTCGGCGTCCTGACCACTAGATCCTTTCCTGGCTGGCTGTTCGAACGGCTGCGGCCGAACACCAACGCCGCCGATTCCAGAGATGGCCTCGACGAACTCGTTCGGACCGAGATGATCGGCTTTACCGGGCCCGACTCCTTCGGCGTCAGTCGCTACGCCTTTCACGACATCTTGCGAGACTATTCCCGGGACAAGCTCGATGCCGGCTCGGCTGAAGCCATCAAGAACAGCGCTCTCACCAGTGCGGCGGCCGCATACCTGGAAATCGCGTTGGCCGCCGATCGCATGATACGAGATCAGTCACCCCGGCACACCATTTACCATCGCATCGTATCCTCTGGCGCGATGACAGAACTCGTCAATATCGCCAACGGTGACGATGCTCGAAGGTGGATGGAAAGCGAGCTGCAGAACCTGCTGTTGCTGGTAGCTCAGTTGCACACGCTCGGTTTCCGTCGTCAGGTGCTCGAACTTGCCACCAGCTTGTCGGCATTCTGCGAGGAGCGGTTTTACTGGCGCGAATGGGAGACCCTGCAAAGCTCAGCCCTCGATAACGCCAAGAGTTTATCCGACGACGTCGCTACCTGCTATTGTCTATGCGAGCTCGGACAGGTACATCGCCATCTCGGCGACCTATCTCTCGCGTCGTTGGAACTTGATCAGGCGGCCGCGTTGGCCGGAACTATAAAGCGCGACGATATTCGAGCCGCGGCCTTCAGCATCAAGGGAAAGATCCGACAGATCCAGCGGCGAAACGCGGACGCCCTGGCCTTGTTCGGACGCGCACGCGAACTCTACGATCAGGTCGGCGATCGGTACGCGAGTGCCTACGCGACGGCGAACATGGGGGATATCTATCACCTCGACCAAAATTGGGCTGCCGCGAAGACGGAGTTCGAACGTTGCACTTCTGTCTTTCAGGAGTACGGCGACGAATGGTGGGTAGCCAATGTGGGCATCTGGGCGGGAGATACCCATCGCGGCGAAGGCGAGTACGACCTGGCGACGGCGAAGCTCCGAGAGAGCTTGCAATCCATGCGAGCGATCGGAGACGAACGCCGGGCGTCGGTCGCGCTGATCCATCTCGCCCGGACGTATGTGGATGCGGGCGACAGCAAATCGGCCTTGCGGGCCGCCGGAGAAGCACTTCCCCCACTGGAGCGCATATCGGACGATTGGTGGCAGGGAATGGCACGGTTCGAGATGGGCCGAGCCTATGCACTCGCAGCCAAGAAGAACGAGGCGCTGGACTCGTTCCGTGCCGCACTGGCCGTTGTCGAACAGGTCGGGAATGAGCCTCTCATTGTGGAAATCCGAGCCAGAATAACTACCTTGACGAAGGGATAACCAGTCGTGCTGGATACCGCACACTCGCTATTAGACGACGATGAAGAAAGCTTGTCGGATGTTTTGACGAAGCTCAGGCACGAGGTCGGACTTCGACAGTTATTGGATACGGCATTGAGACCTGGTCGCCTCGATGCTTACTGGCACGATAACGGCTTCGCGAAAGTGGTTCTGGCGACAGGCAAGAAAACCGGAAGAAAGCTAGTGCTCCATGTTTGGCCTACGGCAGCAGTCGTTGACACCGAGGACAACATCCACAATCATCGCTGGGACTTCGCCTCGGCAATTATCATCGGCACCCTTGAAATGGAGATCTTCACTTCGGATCGCGCCGATATCACACTCGATCACTACAGCTATTCGCCTGTCGGTGGCGATGGGCGGTATCGCTTCGAGCGACAGGGGCGCATGTCCGTCGGTCGTGGTGCGTACTTCCAGCTGTCCGCAGGAAAGGACTACCACCTGGACAATTCGGTGTTGCACAGAGCCTGGGGTGGTCGACTGGGTGCGACAGCGTCCGTGGTTGTGCAGAGTGCGCCGCAGCGCCCTGTCACGACAGTCCTCTTGCGGGGCGACGTGCCGACAGCGCCGAGCGAGCAGGTGAACCGCCTGACGGAGCAGAAGCTCATGGAAATCGTCGACATCACAACCACCCCTGACGCGGAGTCTGCCTGGCGGAGATAGCCCGGCCTGAGCAGCATTCACGGCAGACTGTGCGCGTGATGCCGTTTGACGGCGATGATCGACTCTTGGCTGATGCGATAGCCGAGCTCGCAACCCAGGCGCGGCGGTTCACCAGCTCCCGGTTGCGGAGCTTCGCGCGCCTGCGGTTTCGACGTATTGGGTGATCCGGTCCAGGAAGTGGTTGATCTTGCCCTGCGGGACCAACACGGTCGCTCGTTCGACAGTCACGCCGTTGACCGCGCCCTTGACCGGCTCATCAGGGTCCTCGCAGCGGCTCGTCCCGGCGAGCTGCGCGAATGCGTTCATGTCGTCCAAGCACTCGACGGGCCCATGGAAATCGTCGAGCGCACCTTGCCCGACCCCGCGGCGTGCTCTCCTCGCCGCGGCGGTAGAGAAATCGCCAGCCGATATCGTTGCTGAAGTGCCGTCGGCGCTGGCCGGACTCCCACGCTCAGCCTCTATCAAGGCTCCGGACACTGTTTCATTCTGAGCTGGCACAACCACCCTGCATAAGCGTCATTACGCATGACACACTACTATATATCCACCTTGCTACCCGACACCTTATTTTCGCCAACCCTGTCTTCCGTATCGCCCTCGACGGCAACGACGCTCTCTATCAGCCCATCTGCACGCCGTTCATATAGAACATGATATTCCGCGGAGTACTTCGTGAAGACAGCAAGCTGATCCGACTGATCTTCGCCGCTTGCCGCCCTCTCGGCAAGAAATTCATCGCCCAGTCGCCGCATTGCATTCATATCTGATCGCCGACGCTTGCTGTGCAAGTACGGTTTGAACGTGATATTCAGTCCACCGACGACGGCAACCGCCAGAAGCAAGCACTTCCCAAGCAAAGTCTCCGACGATGTAAGCCCGACTGCCAATACCGCTGGAGCCACTATCGTCGTGAGATTAAAAAATACCGCGTTGCTACGATGAATTATGCGCCAACGCTTCATTCGATTGCAGTCGCTTTGTATTCTGTGCGCGAGCTGATCAAGTAAAGTATCGATTTCTGTCATGCGTCTACCTCTTACCTCATAACCGCACCCTCTATGAAGTCGATGACTTGAGAAGACCTGTTACCCACCCGACGTGAATGCATCCGAATGGGGCACGAGGAAATCTGACTCAGCGCAACACCCGACGTGGGCAGCCACGGATCACCAGCACGGCAGCTACAACACCGCCTCAGACGGCACCTTGTCCGATAACCGGTCTGATGTCGGCCACCAAACCTTGACACGGGCTGACCGGCGTCGGAGGCTCTACCTCCGATCGAGGGAGCGATGGAGGGTATGCACGGACAACGCGAAGCGCTCGCAGCGGCCGTACGTGCAGCGACAGTGCCACTGACCATCCCGTCGACGACGGTCAAGGGCACCGGCTTCTTCATCACCCCTGAGCTCGTCCTGACCTGCGCCCACGTCGTCACCTCGGCCGGTGGGGCGGTCGAGGTGGTGCACGGCTCGGCCACCGCGACGCGGGACGCCGGCGACTACGAAGTCCTCACCGACTACTACCTGGCGGGTGGGCCCGACGGCCTGGATCTGGCACTTCTCCGCCCGGTGAGCGGGGAGCGGGCCGCGCACGTCCACTTGGCCGCTTCGGTGGCGCCGGGCGACGAACTGTGGGTATTCGGCCACCCGGAGGGCAAGTACCGCGCCGGAGACGTCGTGTCGCTGCGCCTGGACGGGGCGTCCGAACACATCGAGGGTCCGATCCTGCTCAAAGGCACCCAAGGGCGGATCAAGCCGGGTATGAGCGGCGCCCCGGTGCTTAACTGGCGAACCGGCGCGGTTTGCGGGGTCGTCCGCTACCGCGACGGCTCGCACGACGACACCGCTCGCTTCGTCCCGATCAGGACGGCGTTCGCCGTCTACCCCGGTCTCGCCGAGGCGAACACGGCCATGCCCGCGGCCCGCGCCTGGCTCGACCTGCTGGACGACAACCAGCTCGCCGAGTCCGGCGCACGGTATCCGGGACCACGGCTGCGCCGGTACCTCGAGGCCGCAAGCGCCGCCGACGACAGTCATCCCTACGCGGCCATGCTGAATGTCCCTTCCCCGCTGTCCAAGGTCTACCTTCGGCAGAAGGCCGGCCGGGCCCCTGAGGACGAGACAGCCGCCGAGACCGGAGAACTCGTGGAGGCGGACAGCCTCCTGCGCGCGTTCCGCGGTGTCCAGGTGCTCGGCGGGCCGGGCGCGGGGAAGTCCAGCCTCGCCCGTCATCTCACGGCCTTGTCGGCCCGGCAATGGCTGCGGGAAGGCACTGGCGATGTGGTGCCGATCCTGGTCGCGGCCGAGGCCCTGACCCTTCGCTACGGCCTGAGCGAAATGCTGGCCGACGGAGTCGTCCGGAGCCTCGACACCGACCTCGACCGCGTCACGCTGACCGCCCTGTTCGGCGAACCTCCGTTCCCCGGCGCGGAATGGCTGGTACTGGTCGACGGCGTCGACGAAATCCTGAACCCCCAGTTGCGGTCCATCGTGCTTTCGAAGGTCTCGCGGCACCGCAACGAGGGCCGTTACCGGTTCCTGCTGACTTCGCGGCCGCTTTCGGACTTCCTGATGGAGAAGATCGCCGGGAACGGCGACTACCCCACGTTCACGATCGAGCCGTTCGGGCGCCACGAGCTGGCCGGCTTCGCCCAGAACTGGTTCACGCAGCTCAAGCTCGCCGAGCCTCGGTCCGCCGCGGTGGGGTTCGTCCAGCGGGTCGACGAGGCAAGGCTCGACCGGCTGGCCGGTGTCCCGTTGATCGCGACCATGTTGTGCATCCTCTACGCGAATTCGCCCGGGCAGCGCCTGCCGGAGAACCGGGCGGAGCTCTACGCCGACTTCGTCGACCTGCTGCTGGCCAAGAGGAAGATCACCAACGTGCGCGACCTGCTCGCCGAGTGGACCAGCCGTAGCGGTCCCGAAGCCGAGGCGGCGGGCGAGGACCTGGTCCAGCTTACCCCCGAGCTGCTCAGGCTGCTGGCCCACGAAGGGCAACGGGCGGGGACCGATCCGTTCGAGACGACCGTCCGGACCGACTCGGCGGTCATCGTCGCGCGGCACTTCCCCAGGCCGGCCACCCTGTCGTCGGCCGAGTGGGACAGCGTCATCCGGGAAGTGTTGCGCAGCTGCGGACTGCTCGTCGAACGTCGCGGTGTCTTCGGGTTCATCCACCAGACGGTTCAGGAATACCTTGCGGCCGCGCACATGGCCGGCCTGCACCCGGACCCGCGCCGACGCGCCGCGCGGAGCCTGTTCCTCCCCCAGCCGTGGCCTTGGCCGGACCTCGAAGTCAAGAGCTTCCTCGCCGCACTGTGGGCCAGGCAGGGCCGCGACCTGGCGCCCGTCCTCCGCCGGTTGCTGCAGCGACGCCACCGCGACGTCAACTACCGCTTCCTCGTCGAACTGCACCGCCAAGGCGTGGAGCTGCCGCCGAAGGTGCACGCCAAACTGGTGGAAACGCTGGCCGGCTGGGTGGCCGAGGACGGCCGGGGCCACGGCGAATGGCGCGCGGCCGCCGAAGCGCTGAACCAGATCGACGGCCAACGGGCCGCCACGGTCCTCCAGCTGACGGCCCGGCACGGAGCAGGCTGGCAGCGGCGTCTCGACTCCAGCCTGATGCTGCTGGAGCACAACGCCCCGATCGGCATCCAAGCCCTCGAAGACCTCACCACCGACGGAACGATCGACGGTCCGGACCGGCTGAAGGCCGCCAAATACCTGCTCGCGCAGCATCCCCGGCGCGGGATGGTGGCGTTGGCGAAGCTCGCCCGCGACATCCGGCCCGACTACCTCCGGGTGGAGGCAGCGCGTGTCGTCGCCGAACGCGACCGGCAACGCGGTGAGGAACTGCTCCGCGCCGTCACCTACGACCCCGGCGCCTCGGACGAGGCCAGGCTCAGCGCGGGACTCGCTCTCGGCCCGGGCTCCGGTTCGGACGCCTTGGCCTTCCTCAGCAGCCGCCACGAGGTGTCCGACCGGATCCACCTGGACGCCGCCCTGACGATCGAAAGCCGGGTGGCCGGGGCCGGTACCTCCTTGCTGCTCGCCCTCGCCCAGGACCGTCGAGTGAGCGTCGACATCCGTCTCGAAGCCGCACAGGAACTCAGCGACCACGGCGACGAGCACGCCGTGCAGGCCTACAAATCAATCGTGGACAGCGTGGCGGTCGCCAAAGACGTCCGGATCGACGCTGCCGAGCGAGTCGCGGCCATCGACTCCGAAGCCGGCCTGTCGCTGCTGCTTCAGCTCGTGGCGGATCCGGCCCTCGGCGAGGCGCGGCTCCCGGCCGGCGTCGCCGCGGGCCGCATAAATCCCCATGCCGCCGCACGTGCGCTGGCCGACATAGTCGGCGTCTACGGTCCCTACCGCTACCGGTACTCGTGGTCCTTCGATACCGACCAGGAGTTCTGGGTCCAGGCCGCCCGGGAGGCCGCCCAGCTCGATTCCGAAGTCGGTGTCACCGCTCTGCAGGGCATGGTCGAAGGGGGACAGTTCTCCACGACACTGCGGCTGGACGCGCTGACCGCACTGAGTGAGGTGGCGCCCGACATCGGGCTCGAGACCGCCCGAAGACTGGCGGAGGACTTCAGAATTCGGGATGAGGTCCGGTTCGGCGCCGCCGAGCAGATCTTGCTGCTGGACATCGAGTCGGGCCGGGCGGTCATCCGCCGGATAGCCCTGACCTCCGCCGCGGGTTCCGGCGATCGCATGAGGCTCGGCCGCCGGATCGGCGAAACCGACAAGACGCTGGGCATCGAGATCCTGCGCCACGTGGCATCCGACACCCTCGAGAGCCCGGGAGTCCGGCTCCAGGCCGCCGCCGGAGTCGAAAACCTCGACGTGGCCCAAGGCATTCAGCTACGGGCCAGGCTGACCACGGAATGGCCGATCAAGGAGTACCTCAAGCAAATCGAGGGCCGCGACACGTAGAGCCGGACGGCATCAGCTCTGCTCGCCAGGCTTCCACTCCAGGGTGACCTTCAAGTTCGCCTTCGCGGTGCCTTTGACCAGGATTGCCGTCAACTGCCCGCTCTCCACGCCCACCTCGCAGCCGAATTCGACCGCCACCTTCGCGGGCTTGATCTTCCGCATGCCGCTGAGGACGGCATCGGTGACGGAGCCGGTCAGCGCCCCGAGCGAGTCCGTGAAATCGGCGAAGCCCAGGAGCTTCGCCGCAACCTCCTGGTCCTCCTGATCCCCGACCGGAACGACCTCTACGAACAGCGTGCGGCCGTCGATCTCGACCGGGACGTGCACGGGGCGCGTCGGCTGCGAGTACTCCTCAGTCACCAGAACCTCTCAAATGTCGGGCTTGCGGCTGGATCATCTTGCTGACTCCATGACCGCGGTCGCCACGGCGCTCACCCGAATGCCCGGCTTTCGTTTGCTGCTGCAGGTCAGAGCCGGTCGTCTTCTGCGAAGCCTCAAGATGCCAAGCGGGCCCATCTCGTGGCTGAAGGCGGAACCTTGGTACCGCCGAAGAAGGGCCGAGCAGGTGTTCACCATGCTGATACTTGTGAGGTCGTTGAAGAGAGCGTCGAGCTCGTCGGCGTCCTCATCGTCCAAGGGCAACGCGTCAACGTAGTTCCGCAGCGTTGTGGACGAGCCGCGGTGGCGGAACCTGGCCGCGGCTTTCAGGATCTTGCCCTGGGACACCAGATGGGTGCCCACGGTGTGCCGGAGCCGGTGCAGCATGGCATCGGGCAACCCTGCTCGGCCTGCTGCTGCGCGGCGACTCCTCGTCCCCGTGCACGGTGAATGACCGCTGCTTGCTCCGGCCGGTCAGCGGGTGTGTGCCGACGACATGGATCTCCCACACACCCGGCGAACGTTCACACCGCGTACCTGAACCGCGGCGCGTTCGCTGCTATCCGGCATCCCCGTTCGACTTGGTCATCCCTGCACCACTCGAGATCGCTCAATGCAAAACAGGCCCAGCGCCTCCCGAAGGAGGCACTAGGCCTGCGTATTGCTGTCTCAACCAGACGTGCGCCCGAAGGGATTCGAACCCCTGACCTTCTGATCCGTAGTCAGATGCTCTATCCAGCTGAGCTACGGGCGCGTGTTCAGTTGTAACCTAGCACCCGGCGAACCGGGCACCAGCGGAGGCTCCGGGATTTGAACCCGGGAGGGGGGGTTACCCCCAACCGCATTAGCAGTGCGGCGCCATAGACCAGACTAGGCGAAGCCTCCTGGGCCCAACGACCACTGCTCAGATAGGTTACACACCCCCCGAACCCCCTTCGACAGCACCCCCCTCACGCTCGGCGCAGCAGCCTGAGCAGGCGCGGAGAGCGGCCGCCCAGGCCTTCGGCCTCGAACGTCGCGATGCCGACGCGCGGGAGTTCGCGCACCCCCGGATACACCAAGTAGCGGGGCACCCAGCGCGGCTGGAACTTCGCGTTGAAGCGGTACAGCGTCTCGATCTGGATCCAGCGCGAGAAGAAGTGCAGCACCTTCGCCGCCGACTTGGCGACCGGGCCCGCGCCGATGCGCTGGCCCTGCTCCATCAGCGCGCGGAACGCCGCGAAGTTCAGGGAGACCTGGGAGACGCCGTGGCGGCTTGCCGCCAGCAGGAGCTCCGAGATCATCAGCTCGTTGACGCCGTTGTCGGCCGTGCGGTCGCGGCGCATGACGTCCAGGGAGAGCCCGGTCGGTCCCCACGGCACGAACTGGAGCACGCCGCGGACGCGGCCGCCCTGCTCGGCTGTCACCAGGACCGAACGGGGGTCGCCCATGCGGCCCAGCGCCATCGAGAAGCCGCGCTCGGTGTCCGTTCCGCGCCAGGTGGCCGCCAGGACCTCCAGTTCGGCCAGTTCGCCGGGACGCAGGTCCTCGGCCCGGCGCACCAGCACCTTGTAGCCCGCGCGCTTGGTGCGGGCCGCCGCCTGGCGGACGCCGCGCATGGTGCGGCCGTCCAGGGTGAAGCCGGCCGCGTCGACGACGGCTTCGTCGCCGATCTCCAGGACCTCCAGGCCGAACCGGGCCCAGACCGTCGCGCCGAGCTCCGACACACCCATCGCCGCCGGGACCCAGCCGCCGCGGCGGCAGACCTCCAGGTACTCCTCGATCGCGCCCGGCCAGGCCTCGTGGTCGCCCAGCGGGTCGGCCGAGCAGAGCGCGACCCCGGCGATCACGCGGTAGGTGACCGCGGCCTTGCCCGTCTTCGAGAACACCGCGAACTTGTCCCGCCGCAGCGCGAAGTACCCGAGCGAGTCCCGCTCGCCGTGCTCGTCCAGCAGCCGGCGCAGCCGCGCGACCTCCTCGTCGCTCAGCCGCGGCGCCGGCTCGGCCGAGCGCAGCAGGAAGTACGCCGAAACCAGGAGGGCGGCGAGGCCGAACAGCAGGCCGACGGCGGCGGTGAGGTCCTCCAGCCACATCTGGTGGAACACCGCGGGCCCGCTGGCGGCGACCAGCGCGAGCGCCGACTCCGCGAGCCGGTCGCCGAAGCCCATCGGCTCCAGGGCCGTGTGCGGCGCCACGGACAGCAGGATGACGTTGATCACGAACCCGGCCATCGCCAGCTGGACGAAGACCCGCACCGCCCGCCAGCGCCCGACCACCGGGTCCGGCTTCGCCACGAAGTAGCGCCGGTTCGCGATCAGGCCCACCAGCAGCACCACCGACACCAGGCCGGCGCCGAAGACGTGCTTCAGCCCGAGGTGCGACATCGTGAGCAGCACCGTCGCACCGACCGCCAGCTGCCAGGCCCGGCGCTTGCGACGCCGGAGCCCCGCGGCCAGCATCACCAGCAGCACGCCCATGACCAGCGCCACGGTCGCCGCGGCGACCGTGGCCTCCTGCGGCAGCTCCAGCCACTCGGCCAGGTGCCCGCGCAGGCTGCGCCGCCCGGCCGGGATCAGGATCGAGCCCAGGGTCATCAGCCCCGCCAGCCGGGTCACCCAGGTGATCACCCCGACCGTGGTGGCCCCGGCCGCCTTCCAGGTGATCTGCGCGCGTGTCCCCGTCACCACCCGTACAACCCGCCGTGGATGATCATGCTTCCCCCATCTACCCCCCGGCGAGCTCCACGAACGGCGCCAGCGCCGCCGGGTTGGCCAGCGCGTCACGGCTGACGGCCCGGTCGGGAGCCACACCGGCGAGGATCTTCTTCACCGGTACCTCACACTTCTTACCGTTCAAGGTACGAGGAATCTCGGAAACCACGACAAACCGATCGGGTACATGGCGCGGTGACAGCGCGCTACGAAGCTCCTTGTGCAGCCGCGGCTCGACGTCTTCGAGCGCGACGCCGCCGGCGAGCACCACGAAACAGATCAGCTGACCATCCTCGTTCCCCGCCGCCGAGGTGTCCACGACCAGGGAATCCGCGATCTCGTCGTAGCCCTCGACGACCCGGTAGAACTCCGCCGTGCCCATCCGGACGCCGCCGCGGTTGAGCGTCGAATCGCTGCGGCCGTAGATCACCGCCGAGCCTCGGTCGGTGATCCGGATCCAGTCCCCGTGGCGCCACAGCCCGGGGTACATCTCGAAGTACGCCTCACGCAGCCGCGAGCCGTCGGGGTCGTTCCAGAAGAACACCGGCATCGACGGCATCGGCTTCGTGATGACCAGCTCGCCGACCTGCTCGACCACGGCGTTGCCCGCCTCGTCGAAGGCGTTCACGGCGGCACCGAGGGCCGGGCAGGACAGCTCACCCAGCCACACCGGGACGTCGGGCGCCGACGCGACGAACGCCGCGCACAGGTCGGTGCCGCCGGAGACCGAGCAGATCTGGACGTTCTTCCCGACCTCGTCGACGATCCACCGGAAGCCTTCGACGCTCAGCGGCGCGCCCGTGGAGCCCAGCGCGCGCAGGCCGGTCAGGTCGTAGCGCTCGGCGGGCTCGAGGCCGGCCTTGAGGCAGCTCTGGATGAACGGCGCCGACGTGCCGAAGTAGGTGACGCGGTGCTGCTCGGCCAGGTGCCAGAGCGCGTTCAGGTCCGGGAACCCCGGGCTGCCGTCGTAGAGCACGATCGTGGTGCCGACCAGCAGGCCGGAGACGAGGAAGTTCCACATCATCCAGCCGGTGGTGCTGAACCAGAAGAACCGGTCGCCGGGCCCGAGGTCGGTCTGCAGCGCGAGGGCCTTGAGGTGCTCCAGCGTGATGCCGCCGTGCCCGTGCACGATGCCCTTCGGCAGGCCGGTCGTCCCCGACGAGTACAGCACCCACAGCGGGTGCGCGAACTCGACCGGCTCGAACAGCAGCGGCGCGCCGGCGTGCTGCGCGAGCAGCTCGTCCCAGTCGAGCGCGCCGTCCATCCGGCCCTCGCCGACGTACTCGACGAGCACGGTCGCGGCGAGCGACGGCAGCTGCGCCTGGAGGTCGGCGATCGTCGTCCGGATGTCGAACTGGCGGCCGTTGTACGCGTAGGCGTTGACCGCGAAGAGCACCTTCGGCTCGATCTGCACGAACCGGTCCGCGACCGCGCGGACGCCGAAGTCCGGCGAGCAGGACGACCAGATGGCCCCGATGCTCGCCGCGGCGAGGAAGGCGACCAGCGTCTGCGGGCAGTTCGGCGCCAAGGCGACGACCCGGTCGCCCTTGCCGACGCCCAGTTCGAGGAACGCGGCCCGGGCCGCGGCGACCTGCGCGCGAAGCTTGCCGTACGTCAGGTGGCTCGCGAAGCCGTCTTCGCGGTGGAAGATGACCGCCGTCTCGTCGTCGGCCTTCGCGGCGCCCGCGACGCCGGGGGTGAGCGCGTGCTCGGCGTAGTTCAGCGTGCCGCCCTCGAACCAGACGGCGTCCGGCATCCCGCCCGAAAGCACCTCACCCGGCTGGTCGTGCCAGCGGACGCCGAGGAAGTCCGCGATCGCCGCCCAGAAGTCCGGGCCGCGCTCGACCGAGAACTCCCACAGCGAGCGGTAGTCGTCCACCTCCACACCGCGCTCGGCGCGCAGCCACCGGCGGAAGGCTTCGATCTTGGTGTCGGCAACATGGCCCGGCTCGGGGCGCCAGAGCACTTCGGGGGCGTCGGCGGTGTGCGTCACGCCCCGAGCCTAATCCCTCGGATCCGGAAGTCACCGTGGTCGGAACCGCCATGGCAACCCAGCGAACAGTGGCGCCCGCCCACACTTACCGCAGGTGCGCGTCGAACCAGTTCAGCGTGCGCTGCCAGGCTTCCGCCGCCGCGCCCGGGTCGGCGTCGAAGCGGTGGTTCGCGCCCGGGTAGTGGACGACGTTCGTGGCGACCTTCGCCGACGCGGCGGCGTCGCGCAGGCGCTCGACTTCGGCGCCGCCCGCCTCGTCACCGGCGTCGCCGTACATGCCGAGCCACGGGCTGGTGAGCCGCCCGGCGATCTCGACCAGCGCGGGGAGTTCGACGGACTGCTGCCCGCCGACGCTGACCGCGGCACCGAGCTTGCGGTGCGACGCGACGACGAGGGCCGCGCTGCCGCCGAGGTCGAAGCCCATCACGCCGAGCAGGTCGGCCTGGACGCCCCGCTCGACCAGCCAGGCGAGGGTGAGGTCGGTCGCGTCGAGCAGGTCCTGCTGGGTGAGGCGGTCGTTCTCCAGGTGCGGGGTGACGGTCAGCCAGCCCTCGGTGGCGAGGCTGGCGAGCAGCAGCCGGACCCCGTCGGTGACGCCGTCGGCCTCGTGGAGCACCACCAAGCCGCCGCGCAGCGCGCCCTCGGGTTCCGAAAAGGTCAGGCGCAGGGTGCGGCCGCCGGTGCGCTGGTAGTCCACGGTGGAGGTCGACGTCATTGCCTCACCCAACCACCTGGAGGTGAACGGGAGGAAGCCCGGTGACGCAGGTCGCCGAGGCCGGCCCGCCTGAAGGCGGTCGCGGGGTGGCGGCCGGAAAAGATACGGTGAGCGGGTCGTCCCGCCGATCTCCAGGAGCGCCGAAGATGCCGTCCGTGTCCCCGCGTCCCGATCTCGAATCGTTGCCGAAATACGTCCCCGGCCGGACGATCGAAGGCGCGATCAAACTGGCGAGCAACGAGGTGCCCGGCGGTGCGCTGCCGAGCGTCGCGCAGGCGATCGCCGAGGCCGCCGCGGGCATCAACCGCTACCCTGACACCGGCTCGCAGGTGCTGCGCGAGCGGCTGGCGCGCGAGCTGGACGTGCCGGTGGAGCACGTCGCGATCGGCTGCGGCTCGGTGTCGCTGTGCCAGCAGACGATCCAGGCGGTGTGCGCGCCCGGTGACGAGGTCATCTTCGGCTGGCGCTCCTTCGAGGCGTACCCGATCGTCACGCAGGTCGCGAACGCCGTCTCGGTGAAGGTCCCGATCACCGAAGGCCAGGAGCTCGACCTCGACGCGATGCTCGCGGCGATCACCGACCGGACGCGCGTGGTCTTCATCTGCAACCCGAACAACCCGACCGGGACGGCGGTGCGCCGCGCCGAGCTGGAGCGGTTCCTGGCCGCCGTGCCCGAGCACGTGCTGGTCGTGCTGGACGAGGCCTACAAGGAGTTCGTCACCGATCCCGAGGTGCCCGACGGCGTCGAGTACACGCACAGCCGGTCGAACGTCATGGTGCTCCGGACGTTCTCGAAGGCGTACGGCCTTGCGGGCCTCCGCGTCGGTTATGCGGTCGCCCCCGAGCCGATCGCGGACGCGCTTCGCCAGGTGTACGTGGCCTTCTCGGTGAACATGCTGGCCCAGGTGGCCGCGCTGGCCTCGCTCGACGCGGCCGACGAGCTGCTGGCCCGCTGCCAGGAAATCGTCGTCGAGCGGGGGCGGGTGCGGGAAGCGCTGCTGGCAGCGGGTTACCGGGTGCCGGACACGCAGGCGAACTTCGTCTGGCTGCCGCTCGGTGACCAGGCCGTCCCGTTCGCCGAGCACGCGCTGGACCGCAAGCTGGTGGTGCGCCCGTTCGCCGGCGACGGCGTCCGCGTGACCATCGGGACCCGTGAGGAGAACGACCTGTTCCTCGCCGCGGCGCGCGAGTTCATTTCGCGAACTGCTTGACCACCAGCTGGATGACGGCGGCGACGCCGATCACCACGATCACGCCGCGCAGCACCGCCGGCGGCAGCTTCCGGCCGATCTTCGCGCCGAGGAAGCCGCCGGCGGTCGAGCCGACGGCCAGCCACAGCACGACGGCCCAGCTGACCGGCGCGACGAACGCGTAGATGAGCCCGGCGACCAGGTTGACGACGGCGGCGAGCACGTTCTTGACGCCGTTGAGCTTCTGCAGCGGCTCCGACAGCAGCATCCCCATCACGGCCATCAGCATCACGCCCTGCGCGGCGGTGAAGTACCCGCCGTAGATGCCGATGAGGAAGATGAAGAACATCAGCAGCGGCCCGGGTTTGTGCTCGGTCCCGTTTTCCTCGCGCCGCTGCGCGACCCACTTCGAGACCTTCGGCTGGATGATCACGAGGATCACGGCCAGGCCGACGAGCACGGGAACGACGGCTTCGAACGCGTCCTTCGGCAGTGAGAGCAGCAGGATGGTGCCGCCGATGGCCCCGAGGAAGGACGCGACGGCGAACTTGGCGGTCTGCCGCCAATAGCCGGTGAGCTCGTGCCGGTAACCCCAGGCACCGCTGAGTGTGCCGGGCGCCAGGCCGATGGCGTTCGAGGTGGTGGCGGTCACGGGCGGATACCCGAGCGCGACGAGCACGGGGAAGGTGACGAGCGTCCCCGACCCCACGACGGCGTTGATGGTCCCCGCCCAGATCCCGG
Organism: Amycolatopsis sp. NPDC051716; assembly: GCF_040681595.1. Lineage (NCBI taxonomy): Bacteria > Bacillati > Actinomycetota > Actinomycetes > Pseudonocardiales > Pseudonocardiaceae > Amycolatopsis > Amycolatopsis sp. NPDC051716. The sequence continues at coordinate 27,302 of NZ_JBFAZA010000001.1, forward strand.
CGACCACGATGATCAGGGCGTGCCACCACGTCATGAAGCAATCACGTGCGGAGCCTAAGCACCGTGGGCCACTCCCGCGACGCAGATGTGTCAGGTCAGACAGTCACCTCCGGCGTGAAGACGCAGAACTCGTTGCCCTCCGGGTCCGCCAGCTGGTCCCAGCCGGTGTCGCCGCCGCGTTCGCGGACCAGCGTCGCGCCCATCGCCACCAGCTCGGCCGGGTCGCCGAAGACGTCCAGGTGCATCCGGTTCTTGACCGTCTTGGGTTCCGGCACCGGGTTGAGCCAGATCAGCGGCCCGCGGCCGGCCGGGTCGACGATCGGGACCGGCCAGTCGTCCGGGCGGGTGTCGCCGGTCAACGCGTCGCGGCGGACGTAGCCGAGCGCGCGGCACCACCAGTCCGCCAGTGCCTGGTGGTCGTTCGCGTCCAGGGCGAGGTCCTTGAACCGTGCTGTCATGCCGCTCCTTCCGGGACGTGCGCGGGGACGACGTCGGACACCACGCGCCAGCCGAGTGCGCGGTACAGCCCGCGGCCGGCCTCGGAGGCCAGCAGCGCGCTCGACCGGGCTCCCGCCGCCTCGGCCAGCCGGTGCATCACCACCCGGCCGAGGCCGCGGCGCCGGTGCGCCGGCTCCGTCTCGATCTTGTCGAACACCGCGACACCGCCGGCCACCGCGATCCGGCCCCGGGCCGCCGGTTCCCCGCCGGCGGACACGACCACGTCCCACGCCGGGCCGTCGCCGAGCACCGTCACCGCATAGCCCGGCGGCACGGCGACCGGCGGCATCGGCCCCTCGAACGCCATCAGGTACTCCGTCTCGCCCGCCGTCCACGCCGGGGTCAGGGCCGGCAGAACCGCGGACCGCGAGCCGCACGTCTTCAGCCACGTGCCCGGCGCGGCCACCGTGCGGGCCCGAGCGGAAACGGTCGCCGGAGCGCGCAGCAAGTAGCGCACCCGGTGCCCCGGCAGGCCGACCTCGACGCGGTACCCGTCGAGCTCGGCGACCGGTGCCGGTGTCGCCCGCGACACCGCCCAGCCGCGGACCCAGGCCCCCAGGATGTCCATGCCGGTGATCATGGCAGCCACCCCCGACAGTTTCCGGGCCGAGCGGATCAGCCCGGTCCGGACCGGGCTAGCTCATGACCCGGACCTGCCCGAGGAGCGCCCCGGCATCGTCGAAAGCGCCGGAGCAGCCGGCGTTCTTCCCGCTGCGAGCGGCACCATTGCTGGTGAACCACGCTTCGCACCCCTGCAGGATTTCCGCCCGCCGGCCGGCTTCGCCGAGCTTCTGGACCGCGTCCGCGTAGCGGGAGGCGTCCGGGTCGGCCTTGCTCTTGGCCTGCGCCTCGGCGACGCCCGAGCGCAGGACGGCCGCGGAGGAATAACAGCGGGACAGATCCGGCACGCAGGAAGCCAGCACGCTGCCGATCGCATCCAGCTTGGCGACCTCCGCTTCCCCGAGGACGGTCGCCAAGGATCTCGCGGTCGTGGCCGTGGTCCGCGGCGCGGTCGTGGGCGTCGGCTGGGACGGCGGCACCGCACCGCCGCAGGCGGTGAGCAGGAGACCGAGTGCCCCGATCCCGGCCAGGCGCAGCTTGGTCATGTCGCTCCCCCGGTCGTCGAGCCACGACGGTACGTCCGGGCCGCGGGGACCGGTCCCGCCGGACATGGCCCGTGAACCGCGCGGTCCTGCCGTGATCGTGACAGCCACCCCCGGGAGTTCCGCGAGCTGAGAAGATGAGCGCGTGGACAGTGAGCAGGTCTGGAGCGCGACCGTCGACCGCCTGCGGTCGCTGATCGACTCCGGCGAGCTGGCGCCGGGGAGCAGGCTGCCGGCCGAACGCACGCTGTGCGAGGAACTCGGGATCAGCCGTGGGTCGCTGCGGCAGGCCCTGCGCGTGCTCGCCTCCATCGGGTACGTGCAAATCCGCGCGGGCTCCGGGACCTACGTCCGCGAGCAGCAGGAACAGCCGCTGCGGACCTGGTTCACCGAGCACGACCAGCTCGTCGAGAAGCTGTTCGACCTGCGCGCGACGGTCGAGCCGACGCTGGCCGGCCGGCTGGCGGGGCAGGCGACGGCGAAAGTGCTGAGCCGGCTCGAGGACAACGTCGCGGAGATGGCGCAGGCCGCCGAGGCCGGGGACATGCTGCACGTCATCGCCGCCGATGCCGAGTTCCACCGGGTGATCGCGCAGAACGCCGGGAACGACGACGTCGCCGGGCTGCTGCGGTCCGTGCTCGCCCTGGTCGGCGAGGAGCGGCGGGCGGCGCTGCGGCTGCCCGGGCAGATCCGCAAGGCCGTCGCCGACCACCGCGCCATCCTCGACGCCATCCGCCGGGCCGATCCCGACGCCGCGCGCGAGCTGACCCTCAAGCACCTGGTGGACGCCAAGACCTACGCGCACGACTACGCCGCCCACCCCGAAACGCGCTAGACTTTTCACAACGTTGTGAAACTTCTGGGGGTTGTGATGGATAAGGTCCACTTCACCGAAGAAAAGGCCACCAACCTGGCGACGCTGTACGGCCGCGCGCTCGACTACCGCAGCTCCCGCCCGATCCTCGGCGACAAGGCGGCCGACGACGCCGTCCGCCGGATCGACTACGACTTCACCAAGATCGGCATCTCCCCCGACCGCGCGGTGTCGGTCGTCCTGCGGGCGAAGCCGATCGACGACTGGGCCGCCGAATACCTGCGCGCCCACCCGGACGCGATCGTGCTGCACCTGGGCTGCGGCATGGACACGCGGTTCCAGCGCCTCGCGCCGCCGGAGACCGTCCACTGGTACGACGTCGACTACCCCGAGGTCATCGAGCTGCGCGAAAAGCTGTATCCCCAGGCGCCGAACCACACGCACATCGGCTCGTCGGTGACCGACTTCGAGTGGCTCGACCAGGTGCCGGCGGACCGGCCCGCGCTGATCGTCGCCGAGGGCCTCACGATGTACCTGAAGCCCGAGACCGGCACGGAACTGTTCCGCCGGCTGGCCGGGAAGTTCCCGTCGGGCGAGCTGATCTGCGACCTCTTCAGCCGGTCGGCCATCAAGACCCAGAAGCTCAACGCGCCGGTGCGCAAGGCGGGCGCGACGCTGTACTAGGGCGTCAACGACCCGCGCGAGCTGGAGCACTGCGGCCTCACGTGTGAGTCCTCTTTGGACGCCGGACACTGGGCGACGCCGGAGGTGCTGGCCAAGCTGGGCCCGATCACCCGGTTCCAACTGCGGATGCTGAAGGTCTTCCCGCCGCTGGCCCGGACCGCGCACATCGTGCGGTACCGCTTCTAACGCGACTCCAGCACCCGCGCCACGAACTTGTGCAGCTTCTCCTCCAGCCGCGCGATGCGCTCCTCGAGCGTGAGCGTCTCGAACGGCTGCGGGACGTCGGACTTCAGGTCGCCGCGGACGTACCGGCAGCACGCCAGGTTGCCGCAGGCGTAGATGCCCAGCGTGTTGCCCTCGCGGCCGGGCTTCCCGGCGCGCTTGGCCGAGAACAGCGTGATGTCGGCGAGCCCGTGGATCGTGGTGCAGAAGCCGCAGATGTTGCTGCGCAGGCGTGACTTCGGGGGCGGCGCCGCGCGCAGGGCGAGCCCGACGACCTCACCGCCGTGAGGCAGCACGAGGTAGGCGCGCGCGGGTGCCTTCGGGTCGCGCCATCCGAGGAACTCCCGCTGCTCCCACGGAATTTCTTCGGGCCGGGCGGGCAGCGTCACGCCTTTGGCCTCGCCGCGGGTGCAGTTGACGAACGAGGCCCGGATCTCCTCCTGGCCGAGTGACTCCATGATCCGCACCGTAGCCATCGGGGAAGAGCGGTGGCCACGCATTTTCGGCCGTACGATCAACGCCGTGCGCAAGATCGCCGTGAAGAACTTCCGGGTGGTGTTGCGCACCAGCCTGGGCTTCGCCGGCCTGGGGCTCGGCTCGAGCGTCGCCGGCTCCGGCGTGGTCGCGCTGCTGCTGGTGGTGCAGGGCCTGCCGAACGACGTCGGCGACCGTGGCTGGGTGCTCGGCCTGACCGCGGCCGGCATCGTCGCCGCGGCGCTGCTCGCCGGGACGCTGTGGACGGCGTGGCTGCAGCGCCGCACCGTGATCTGGTTCGTGCTCGGCCGCCCGCCGTCGGAAAGCGAGGCTCGGCGCGCGCTGCGGCTGCCGGTCGACATGGCGGTGGTCAGCGGCACGCTCTGGCTCATCGGCACCGTCGTCCTCACCACGCTCGCCGGGACGCTCGGTTCGAGCGACGACGCCGTCGGCATGGCCACGGTGATCGGCCTGGGCGGCCTGACCACCGTCGGGCTCACCTACCTCGCCGCCGAGTGGGTGGCGCGGCCGGTGATGACGATCGCCCTGGAGGTCCTGCCGCCGCGCGGCTCGCTGCCGGTCACCGTGCTGACCCGGCTGGTCGTCACCTGGGCGCTGGCCAGCGGGGTCCCGCTGGTGGGTGTGCTGCTCATCGCCACCCCGCCGGAGCTGGGCTCGGGCGACCACACCGCGAGCCTGATCATGCTGTCGGTGATCGGCCTCGGCGTCGGCGCGATCGGCACGGCGCTGCTGGCCAGGGCGGTCGCGGCGCCGCTGCACCAGCTGCGCGTGGCGCTCGACGAGATCGCGCGCGGCAACAACGACGTCGCCGTGGACGTCGACGACTCCAGCGAGATCGGCCTGCTCCAGACCTCGGTGAACCAGCTCGCCGCCGGCCTGCGTGAACAGGCGCGGATGCGGGACCTGTTCGGCCGGCACGTCGGCGCCGACGTCGCCCGGCACGCCCTGGAGTACGGTGCGTCCCTCTCCGGCGACGTCCGCGAGGTCACGGCGTTGTTCGTCGACGTCGTCGACTCGACCGCGCTGGCCTACCGCACCCCGCCGGAGGAGCTGGTCGGGAAGCTGAACCGGCTGTTCGCCGCGGTCGTCTCCGCGGTCAACGCGCGCGGCGGCCTGGTCAACAAGTTCCAGGGTGACGCCGCGCTGTGCGTCTTCGGCGCGCCGACGCGGCTCGCGGACGCCCCGACGGCCGCGCTGGCCGCGGCGCGGGCGATCCGGGACGCGGTGCGCGAGGCCGGCGAGCTCGACCTCGGCATCGGCGTCTCCAGCGGCCCGGTGTTCGCCGGGCAGCTCGGCACCAGCAGCCGGCTCGAGTACACCGTGATCGGCGACGCGGTCAACGAGGCCGCGCGGCTCACCGAACTCGCCAAGGCGGTCCCGTCACGGGTGCTCGCCAGTGACGCCGTCGTCTCCGGGGCGCTGCCGGGCGAAGCCGCCCACTGGGAGAAGCACGGTGAGCTGGAGCTGCGCGGCCGCGCGGAGGCGACGCCGACCTGGACGACCGGCCCTCAGGACGGCTGACCCAGGTCCGGCCAGCGCAGCACGGTCGAACCCCAGGTCAGGCCGGCGCCGAACGCGCTGAGCAGGACGCGGTGACCGGGCACGAGCGTGCCGTCGGCGCGGGCGTCGGCCAGGGCGAGCGGGATGGACGCGGCGCTGGTGTTGCCGACCCGGTCGATGTTGGCGACCACGGCGTCGGCGGGCATGCCGAGCTGCTTCGCCGTCGCCTGGAGGATCCGGATGTTCGCCTGGTGGCCGACGAAGCGGTCGACGTCGCCGACCATCCAGCCCGCGCGGTCCAGGACCGTGCGCGACGACTCGGCCATCCGCGCGCAGGCGTGGCGGAACACGGCCGTGCCCTGCATGGCGAGGAACCGGTCGGCCGGGGTATCGGAAAGCCGCTTCCGGGCGCCGCCGGCCTCGACCCACAGCAGGTCGGCGTGTTCGCCCTCGCTGTGCAGGTCGAACGGGCCGAACGCGCCCGGCTCGCCGGCCTCGCCGGCGCGCAGCAGGACCGCGCCCGCGCCGTCGCCGAAGATCGGCACGGTGGTCCGGTCGTTGGGGTCGATGAGCGTGGTGAAGGTGTCGGCGCCGATCACGAGCACGCGTTCGGCCAGCCCGCCCGCGATGAAGCCGGCGGCCGTGGCGAGAGCGTAGACGAAGCCGCTGCAGACGGCGTTGACGTCGAACGCCGCGGCCGTGCCGAGCCCGAGCCGGGCGGCGACCTGCGGTGCGCTGGCCGGGCAGGGCTGGTCGGGCGTGGAGGTGGCGAGGACGACGGCGTCGGCGGACGTGCCCCCGAGCGCTTCGCGGCCCGCCCCGACCGCGAGATCCACAGTGGACTCACCGGGCCCGGCGACGCGGCGTTCGCGGATCCCGGTACGGGTCCGGATCCACTCGTCCGAGGTGTCGAGCCGGGCGGCGATTTCGTGGTTGTCCAGGACTTTCGTCGGCAACCAGGAACCGAGACCGGTCAACACGGCGGCAGGTGCGGGCACGGGAGAGCCTCCCCACGCCGGCGGGTTGGCAGAGCGACCGGCTGGTCTACCACTTCTATGGGCTACCCCCTGGTAGACCCGTCAGTTGTGTTCCAGCTCACGTTAAAAGTTGTTTCATCTTCCCCGCGGAGGGAGTAGTGAGCGACGTCACGGAGGGGTGAACGGCGGCGAATTGTCGGGGGTGCCGGTTAGCCTGCTGGGGTGCGGACACCCGACCTCGACCAGCTGGACATCGCCATCCTCGCCTGCCTCCAGGCGGACGCCCGCACGATCGCCGAAACGATCGGCGCGAAGGTCGGGCTCTCGGCCGCGGCGGTGCAGCGGCGGATCAAGCGGCTGCGCGAGGCGGGCGTCATCGAGCGCGAGGTGGCGGTGCTGTCGCCGGAGGCGCTCGGGCTGGGCATGACGTTCGTGGTGACGGTCGAGATGGAGCGGGAGAACCTCGCGGTCTTCGACGGGTTCCGCCGCCAGGTCCTGGCCGAGGACGCGATCCAGCAGTGCTACTACGTCACCGGCACGGCGGACTTCGTGCTGATCGTGACGTGCCCGGACATGGCGGGCTTCGAGGCGTTCACCCGGCGGATGTTCTTCGACAACCCGAACGTCCGGCACTTCACGACGAGCGTGACGATGGATCGCGTGAAGGTGGGCCTCAGCCTCCCGCTCGACCCGTAAGCTGTCCCGCTGGGGGAGGCATGCTTCGGATCTTTCTGGCCGCGACGCTGATCGACGCGCTCGGCAGCGGGCTGTGGGTCCCGTTCGCCCTGTTGTTCCTCGTGCACGGGCAGGGCATGGGCCTGGTCGACGCGGGCGCGTCGCTGACCACCGGTGCCCTGCTGGCCCTGGTGACCGGGCCGGCCACCGGGGCGGCGATGGACCGCTTCGGCCCGCGGGCGCTGCTCATCGCGGGCAACCTGGTGCGGCTCGCCGCGTTCGCGGCCTACCCGCTGGCGCACACGAGCTGGCAGGTGGTCGTGGTGTCGGCGGTGGCGGGCTTCGGCGACCGGTTGTTCTGGACGTGCAACGCGCCGATGGTGACCCGGCTCACCACCGGCGGTGAAACCGACCGCGTGCTGGCCACGCAGACCGTCGGCCGGTTCGCGGGGGCGGGCATCGGCGCGGCGGCGATGGCGGTGCTGCCGACGATCACGAGCCCGTGGGCGTTCCACCTGCTCGCGTACGTGAACGCGGCGAGCTTCGGAGTGGCGGCAGTGCTGATCCGCCTGCTCCCGCGGGTCGTGAGTGGTAACGCGGGTGCTAACCCGCCTTACCACTCACGACCAGCCGCGGCAGGCCGCTCTGCCGGCGCGGGAGCCGGCGGCGGTGAGCTCGCGGCGGAAGTACGGCCTGGGAGCTGGCGGGCGGTGCTGGGCGATCGGGCCTTCACCGGGTTCTGCGTCACCCACATGGCCTTCACCCTCGCCAGCGCGAGCAAGTTCTCCGTGCTGCCGATCGTCGTGCGCGATCTGCTGCATGGTCCACAGTGGATCGCCGGGACCGCCATCACCGTGGGGACCGTGGTCGTCGTCGCCGGGCAGCGGCCGATCGTCGGGCTGCTCGCCGGGCGGAGCCGGACCGCCGGGCTCATCGGGGCCGCCGTTCTCTTCGCCCTCTGCTTCGCGCTGCTGATCCCGCTGCAAGCCGTCTCGCTGCCGGTGGCGACCGCGCTGATCCTGCTCACCAGCCTCGGCTTCTCGATCGCCGAGGCACTCTTCGGCCCGACCGCCACCGCGGCGGCCGCCGCGGCCGCTCCGCCGGGGGCCGAAGGGCGGGCCAGCTCGATCTTCCAGCTCTCCTGGGGCCTGCCCATCGCGCTGGCGCCGGGCCTGCTGGCCACCCTGCTCAGCGCGAGCAACGCGCTGACCTGGTCGATCCTCGCCCTGACCTGCGCCTCCGCGGTCCCCGCGCTGGTCGTGCTGCGGAAGAAGCTGCCCACCGCCCTGCGCGAACCGTCACCAGCCGTGTCCGCCTGAGCGCAAGGGGTATGTGCCCGGTGTTACACCACAATGGACGGATGCAACCGATCAAGTGAACGTGAGAGTTTCTCCGTCATGACCGTTGGCCCTGGTCATCTCCTTGCCGAACAGTTCGCGCCGCGCGAACCACCGCGAGACTCCAGGAGGGGCCGTGCACACCGACGCCGTACACCAGAGCCAGTTCGTGCTGCTGAACGAGAGCACCACGCCCGTCCTGTCGCGCCTGTCCTACCACGCCCACGAACCCTTCGCGGTGACCGTGGCCTTCCGGACCGAACGCGACCGGTGGATCGAGTGGACCTTCGCGCGTGACCTGCTCGTGGCCGGGCTCGACGAGCCGGCCGGCCTCGGCGACGTCCGGATCCGCCCGGATCTCTCCGATGACGAAGACTTCCTCACCCTGGAAATCGAGTCACCGGACGGCTATGCGTCGTTCGAGCTCGAAGTCGAGGACGTCCGGACCTTCCTGGACGCGTCCACCGAACTGGTGCCGCTCGGCGAAGAGAGCGCGCACTTCGACGTCGACGGGCTGATCGAGGAGATCAGCAACGTCTGACCCCTGAACCTCCCATTCCCGCGGCGAGGAAAAAGGGCGGGTTTCGGACGCGCTGGAGGCGCCCGGAACCCGCCCTTTCGCTGTCTTGAGAACGACTCAGCTGGTCTTCAGCGTCGTGCCGGTGCCCGACAGCGCCGGGGCGATCGGGAAGAAGTACGTCACGGACGTGTTGCCGCCGGACAGCAGGCCCTGCGCGTAGTTGCCGGCGATGAAGCCGCCGCCCGAGTCACCGGCCGCCGAGCGGACGTTGGTCGCGGTCATACCGTTGACCGTGCCCTCGGAGTAGCGGACGCTCTGGTTCTTGGCGCCGATGGTGCCGCAGGTCCAGCCGGTGGTCGAGCCGGCCTTGCAGACCGACGAGCCGGTCGCGGCGTTCGACGAACCCCGCACCGCGGTCCCGTTGTTCATCTGCGCGACGGGGGTCCAGTTGCTGTTGGTGCGGACCGCCGCGTAGTCGCTGCCCGGGAAGCGGTAGGTGATCCAGCTGCCGAGCGCCGCGCCGTTGGACCCGGTCAGCGACCCGCCGCCGGTGAGCGCGCCGCAGTGGCCGGCGGTGAGGAAACCGGTGGTCGTCGAGAACCCGACGGAGCAGCGCGACGACCCGCCGATGTAGTAGGCGTCCCCACCGCGGATGTTGGCGTAGGTGGTCGGCACCGACGCCGTTTCGCGGATCGCCACCGCGGCGGAGTCCACACCGGACTTGACGAGGAACGCGGTCGCGGCGGCGCGCTGGCCCTGCAGCACGTCCAGGGTGACGCGGTTGGTGGCGTCGTCGACGCCCCAGCCGGTGATCGCGGCGGGCGCGGCCTTGTCGGCGGCGTTCAGCCTGTCCACAGTGGAGTTGAGCTGGCGGGCGCTGAACCGCACCACTTCGGCTTCCGCACCGGCTTCGCGGATCTTGCCGGCCAGCGCGGCGTTCGTCGTGGTGACGTGCGCCTTGCCCGTGGCGGCGTTGTAGGTGGCGCCGCCGAACGCGTCGCCGAGCGCCGCGGTGAGCGACTCGGTGACCTTGTTCGCCACGTCCTCGCTCTTCAGCCGCGCGAGCGCCTGGTCGTGGGTCAGGCCGAGGTCCCGCTGCATGGCGGGCACCATGTCCGGGTTCAGCAGGTCCTGGCCCGACGCGGGGACGGCGGTCGCGGCCAGCGCGCCCGTCGCCATCACCGCGGTGGCAGCCGCACCGAGAAGTCTCGCGATCTTCATGCTTCTCCCTAGATGGTTACGCGCGGCTCTGCATCGGCCACGCAGTGGTACTCCCCCGAGTGAGCGTCCCCGCAGTGGGCGTTACGGTGCAATCCGGGCGCCCGGCGAATGGGTATACGCATTCACCGAGGACGAATCCCCTGCTCCGGCCGGACTCAAGCGCCGGGCGTCACCCGGTCGGACAGGTCCGTAAGTAGGGTTTCCGTGAACTACTTTCCGTAGCCGCCAGCTGCACTCGAACGCGTGAAGTGACGTTCGAACGTGCGATCGGCCCGCGTTTCGCACGCACGGTGACCCGATCCCCCCGGATCCCGCAGCAAACCGGTGACGATCGGTAGGCGGACGTGTGAGGACAGCACCGGCCACGTATTCGGTGAAAGGTTTACGGACGGATCAGCGCTGCTTAGGCTCCCGCGCACTGCGTCCTCCGGGGCCGAGCCCCAGACCCAGCCGGGGGCAAGCCCCCTGGACCCCCAGGAGCAACAGTGTGCGCGTCGAGGAGGGTCATATGTGGCTGACCACCCCCCGCCCCACCTCGGTGTCCGTCCGGTCCGGACCCGCCCGGCTGACCGGCCGCGACACCGAGCTCGACGCCATCGTCGCCGTCCTGCGGAGGCGCCCGGCCGCCATTCTCATCGAGGGCGAGCCGGGCATGGGCCGGACCCGGCTGCTCGCGGAGATCGGGCGCCGCAAGGAGTTCGACGGCGGCCGGGTGCTCACCGGCGCCTGCCAGCCGCTGCGTGAACCGTTTCCCTACGGGCCCGTCCTGGAAGCGCTTCGCGCGGTCGGTGCCGGGCCGCTGGGGCCGCTCAGCCCGGTCGCCGGTGTGCTGCGGCCGTTGCTGCCGGAACTCGCGGAAGCGCTTCCCCCGCGACCCGAACCCCTCGCCGACCCGGTCGCCGAGCGCCACCGCGTGTTCCGCGCCCTGCGGGAGCTGCTGGCCGCCTGCGGACCGGCGCTTCTGCTGATCGACGATCTCCAGTGGGCCGACGAGGACACCCGCGACTTCCTGCGGTTCCTCGCCGGCACGATGCCGCCCGAGCTGGCGGTGGTCACCGCCCACCGGTCCGCGCCCGAGGCGGGGGCGGCGACCCGGGGGGCGGCCTTCCGCACCGATCCGGCGGTTCATTCCGCCCGCGTGGCGCTCGGCGCGCTCGACGTCGCGGCGGTGCGCGAGCTGGCCGCCGGCCTCCTCGAACTGCCCCGGGTGACCGACGACTTCGCGGCCAAGCTGCACGAGTGCACGGCCGGGATCCCGTTCGTCGTCGAGGAAACGCTGCGGGCGCTGAAGGAAGCGGCCGACCGGCTCCCGGTCGGCGAGGTCCTCTCCGACCGCCTGCTCGAAAACCTCGAAGTCCCGGTCCTGCTGCGGGAAGCCGTCACCGACCGGCTTTCCGCGCTGCCGGGGCCGGCGGTGCGGCTGGCCGGCGCGGCCGCGGTGCTCGGCGTCGGCGCCGAGGCCGACGTGCTCGGCGAACTGGCCGGCCTCTCCGGCGACACCCTCCGCACCGCGCTGCTCGACGCCCTTTCCGGTGGGGTGCTCGGCGAGGTCGGCGACGGCAAGTACGGCTTCCGGCACCCGCTGGCCCGCAAGGCGGTCTACGACACCGTGAGCGGACCCGAACGCGCTTTGCTGCACGCGCAGGCGATCCGCGTGCTCGCCGCGCAGCCGTCCCCGCCGCTCACGCTGCTGGCCCGGCACTCCCGCGCCGCCGGCCGCGTCGACCAGTGGCGGCACTACGCGGAGGCCGCCGCCGACGAGGCGATCACGCGCGGCGAGACGTCCCGCGCGATCGACCTCCTGCAGTCGGTGCTCGCCGAACCCGGCCCGGCCCAGGCCGACGTCGGGCGCGTGGCGGGCAAGCTGAGCCAGGTCGCGCTGCGGGGGTTTCGCCCCGAAGTGCTCGGCACGCTGCAGCGCGTCCTCGAAGAGGTGACGTTGCCGCCGTCGGTCCGCGGCTCGATCCGGCTGAGCCTCGGCATGCTGCTGGTCCGGACCATCGGCGGGCTCGGCCGCGGCCGGCTGGAGGTCGAGCGCGCGGTCGGCGAGCTGACCGACCGGCCGGACCTCGCCGCTCGCGGGATCACCCTGCTCGCCCAGCCGATCGACGGGCTGACACCGGTGTCGTGGCACGAATCCTGGCGCGCTCGCGCGGGCGAGGTGTACGAGCGGCTCGACGACCCCGAGCTGCGGCTCGCGCTGACCGCCGACCGCATCGCCGCCGCTTCGCACGTCGGCGACGGCTCGGCGTGGGCGGAGTTCGAAGCGCTGTCGGACACGGTCGGCACCGTCGCTGAGCGCGTCCAGCTGGCCCGGTTGTGGTGCAACCTGGCCGACGGCCAGTCCTGGGCCGGGCACCTCGACCGCGCCGAACGGCTGGTGACCGAAGGCGTCCGGCGGGCGACCGACGCCGGCGCGTTGTACGCGATCGGCCTGATCCAGGGCACCCGCGTCCGGCTGGACTGGGTGCGCGGGCGCTGGACCGGCCTGGCCGAGGCCGCCGAGCAGCTGCGGGACAGCTACCCGGAGCTCGGCCCGATCGTCATGGAGTCGTCGCTGGTGCTCGGCGGGCTCGCGGCGGTGCGCGGGGAGTTCGCCGCGGCGCAGCGGCACCTGACCTCGGCGAGCGTGCACGCGCCGGATCGCGGCCCGATCCCCGTGGTGCTGTCGGCCGCGGGGGTGCTGATCTCGGTGCTGCTGGCGACCGACGACGTCGACGGCGCCTGCGCGGCGGCCGACACCGCGATGGCCGCCGCCGGGCGCAAGGGCGTCTGGATCTGGGCGGCCGCGCTGGTCCCGGTGGCGGCGCAGGCGTACGCGCGGGCCGGGCGCTGGCCCGAGGCCGACAACGTCGTCGAGGCGTTCGCGCGCGGCATCGAAGGCCGGGACGCGCCGGTGGCCGCGGCCGCGCTCGTGGCGGGTCGTGCGGTCTTGCTCGAAGCACGCGGCAAGCACTTGGCCGCGGCGACGCTGTACGACGAAGCCGTGTCGGGTTACGCGGCCCTGCCGATGCCGTACCCCGCGACGGCCATGCGCGAACGCGCGTCGATGTGCCGCCTCGCGGCGGGCAACCGTTCGGCCGTCGACGAGCTGACCGCGGCGGCCGAGGCGTACGAGCAGCTCGGGGCGACCCGCGACGCCGGACGCTGCCGTCACCAGCTGCGCGAGCACGGCGCCTGGGCGCCATCCCAGCGCGGACGGCGCGGATACGGGAGTGAACTGTCGCCGCGCGAGCGGGAAGTGGCGCGAATGCTCGCGGAGGGCCGGACGAACCGCGAGATCGCCGACGGGCTGTTCCTCTCGCCGCGGACGGTCGAACAGCACGTGGCGAAGGTGCTCCGCAAGCTCGGCGCGCGTTCGCGGACGGACGTGGCGAGGAAACTGCCGGGCGAGGTGGCGACCGCACCGGCTGGCTAGCGCGGCGTCGCCGTCCTACCTTGAGCGCGTGACAGAAGAGGCACTTCCCGCGTGGCGGCGGCGGACGTCCGGCGAGACCCGCTGGCCCGCGATGGGCGTCGTCGTCGCGACGCTCGTCCTGCAGGTCGTCCTGCCCGATGACATGGCGCTGCACCCGTGGTGGCTGCTGCCCGGCGTCTCCGTGCTGCTCGTCGTCGCCCTGCTGCTGGTCAACCCGGGCCGGATGTCGCAGTTCAGCGCCATCGAGCGGACCATCTCGCTGCTCATCGTCGCCATCGTCACCGTGGTGAACGCCTGGTCGGCGGCGAGCCTCGTCTACGCCATCGCCACGGCGACGATCGGCGACCGCGCCGGGGCCGTGCTGGTCACCGGCGGGATCGTCTACTGGACGAACATCGTCGCCTTCTCGCTCTGGTACTGGGAGTTCGACCGGGGCGGCCCGGGCCGGCGGGCCGCAGGCCGGGCCGAATTCCCCGACCTGCAGTTCCCGCAGATGGCCGACCCGGACCTGGCGCACCGGGACTGGGAACCGTCCTACCTGGACTACCTCTACTTCTCGTTCACCAACGCGGCGGCCTTCAGCCCCACCGACGTGATGCCCCTGCGGATCTGGGCGAAGATGACGATGATGCTGCAGGCCGTCATCTCACTGGTGCTGGCGGTCATGGTCGTCGCGTGGGCGATCAACAACCTCAAGTGACCCGGCTCGATCCGACTCAGTGGCGGGTCATCGTGAAGCTCTGGCCGTCGGAGCCGACGGCGCTCGGGCTCCAGGTGTAGCGGCCCCGGTCGTCGGCGTTCAGGCCGGACGGGCTCGTCGAGGCCAGGTTCGTCCCGTTGAACTTGACGCCGGTGAACTTGATGCCGCCGGAGATCGACGGGTACGAGTCGGTCGGCGACTCGATGATCGCCTCCGCCGACGCGTGCTTCGACGTCAGGGACTTGGTGGTGCTCTTCGACCAGCCCTTGGTCGTGTCGGCCAGGTCCAGCCGGTAGGTGTTGGTGGCGGTGCGCGTCACCGTCGCGGTGATGTGGTCGCCCGCGCTGACCGAAACGCTGTAGTACACGGGCGCGGCCGGGTACATCTCGTACCAGGCCGAATACACCGGACGCCCGCTGGAGCAGTCGGTCTCGACGCCGGTCTGCTCCACAGTGGACGATCCGTCGCCGTCGATGCCGACCCACGGCGCGAACAGGTCGTTGGTGGACGTTCAGCTCACGGACGGTTCCGTCCAGCTCGCCGTCGCCGTCGTGAAGCTGCCGAAGCTGACGTAACCGCCCCAGTTGCCGCCGGAGAACTGGTTCCCGTGGAAGTGGGCGCCGTACTCGACGGCGGCGTGGGCCGTGCCGGAGACGGCGAGACCGGCGGCTGCGGCGGCGATCGCCGTGAGGACGCGAAGGGTTTTGGACATGCGGGGACTCCGTTCACCGAGGGGGACCGGGGAAAGCCGTGTGTGCCCAGTGTTGGATTCGCGCCCGCGAGAAGGTAGCTACTTTCGAAGGGTCTTCACATTCCGGGAAATACTCACCATTTGCCGTATTTACGCGGGAATGAACGAAAAGACCCGTGAAGGCCTCCGCGGGGGAAGAGGCCTTCACGGGTCCATGTCGCTCACCTACCGCCCGGTCAGGTGAGCGGGGCTATTGCTGCGCCTGCGCGTGCGCGGCGTCCACGAACCGGGTCGTGTACGTCTTCGACAGGTCGATCTTGTCCTTCTTCGGCTTGACGTTGCTCGACGACGCACCGAGCACCTTGAGCACGTTCTGCGCCCCGGCCGGGTCCATCCGGCCGTCCTTGGTGAACATCGGCAGGCTGTCCTCGAGCGACTTCACGTACAGCGCCTTGTCCCCGCCGGCGAACGACGGCGGCATCATCGCGGCGACCTGGTCCGGCGTGTGCGACGAAATCCACTTCAGGGTCTCGACGTACGCATTGGCCAGTTTCTGCACGATGTCCGGATAGCGCTTCACGATTTCGCAGCCCATGTACAGCGAGCTCGCCGGGTACAGACCGCCCAGCGCCGCCTTGGTGCCTTCCGGCGTGCGCATGTCGTAGAGCACCTTCGCCTGGCCGGTGTTCGTCAGCTGCGCGATCGTCGGGTCGGTCGTCATCCCGGCGTCGATCGAGCCCTGGTTCATCGCCGAGATGAACGTCTGCCCGGCGCCGACCTTCACCGGCGTGTACTCCTTCGAGCTGACGCCGCCGCGCGCGGCCAGCGCCTTGGTCAGGAAGTCCGTCGACGAACCCAGCGACGTGACACCGAGGTTGCGGCCCTTGAAGTCCGCGCCCGACTTGATGTCGCCCGCCTTCTTGGTCGCGACCATCTCGGCCTCGCCCGGCACGTTCGCGAACTGCACGACGCTTTCGATGCACTGTTCCTTGGCCTGCAGGTCGATCGTGTGGTCGTAGAACCCGACGACCGCCTGCACCTCGCCGGCCAGCAGCGACGTCTCGGCGTTCGCCCCGGACGGCTGGTCGAAGAGCTCGACGTCCAGGCCCTGCTTCTTGTAGGCGCCGATCTGCTGGGCCAGCTGCCCGGGCAGGTAGATCACCTTCGACAGGCCGCCGACCATGATCTTGACGTGCGGCTGCCCGCCGGTGCCGAGCGAGATCTCCCGCGAGTCGCGGCAGGCGGTGAGCCCGGCCGCGGCGACGGCGACCGCGGCCACCACGCCGACTGTCCTTTTGAGACGCATGTCAGACCGCCTTGATCGCGGCTTCGGAGGCGGACGGCGGGCGCCACCGCAGCAGCCTGCCCTCCAGCGTGCTGATCCCCCACTCGGCCAGCAGCGCGACGACGGTGATGATCAGCATCCCGGCGTACACGCCCGCGGTGTCGAACGTGCCCTGCGCGTTGGCGATCAGGAAGCCCATGCCGGCCTTCGCGCCGGTGTACTCGCCGACCACCGCGCCGATCAGCG
The DNA here is from genome assembly GCF_040681595.1 of Amycolatopsis sp. NPDC051716. Lineage (NCBI taxonomy): Bacteria > Bacillati > Actinomycetota > Actinomycetes > Pseudonocardiales > Pseudonocardiaceae > Amycolatopsis > Amycolatopsis sp. NPDC051716. The sequence continues at coordinate 43,688 of NZ_JBFAZA010000001.1, forward strand.
CGAAACCGAACGCCACGTGCAGCGACGACAGGATCCACGACGTCGCACTCGGCAGCACGATCGACTTCAGCACCTGGCCGCGGGTCGCACCGAGGATGCGGGCGTTGTCGATCAGGTTGCGGTCGACCTCGCGGGCACCGGTGAAGGCGTTGAAGAACACCGCGAAGAACACCAGCACGACGACGGTCGCGACCTTCGACGACAGCCCGAGCCCGAACCAGATGACGAACAGCGCGGCGAGCACGATGCGCGGCAACGCGTTGGCGGCCTTGATGAACGGCGCCAGCACCTGCGCCAGGTACGCGCTGCGGCCGAGGACCACGCCGAACACGACGCCGAAGATGGCGCCGATGACGAAGCCGATCGCGGCCTCCTCGACGGTCACCAGGATCTGGTACCAGATCGAGCCGAAGTCGGTCCCGGCGCTGAACCACTCGACGAGCCGTTCCCAGATCTTCGACGGCTTCGAGTAGAAGAACGGGTCGATCCAGTACGTGGCGGTCAGCTCCCAGCTGCCCAGCCAGACGACGACGATCGCCAGGCGCAGCAGCCAGATGTTGCGCCTGCGCTTGGCCGTGGCCTGCTTCGCGCGGGCCAGGATGTCCTGCTCGGTCTCGAGGACCGGCAGTACCGTCTCCCGCCCACCCGACGGCGCCCCGGTCGAGGTCTCAAGCGACATTGCTCGCTCCCTTCTCACGGGCCTTGTCGACCTCGCTGCGCAGTGATTCCCAGATGTCGGCGTAGAGCTTGCGGAACTCCTCGGTGAGCCGCAGGTCCTCGACCTTGCGCGGCCGCTCCAGCGGGATCTCGAAGACGTCCTTCACGGTGGCGGGCGACGACGTCAGGACGACGACCTTGTCCGCCAGCGCGATGGCCTCGTCGAGGTCGTGCGTCACGAAGATCACCGCGGCACCCGAACCGGACCACAGCCGCAGCAGCTCGTCCTGCATCAGCGCCCGCGTCTGGACGTCGAGCGCGGAGAACGGCTCGTCCATCAGCAGGATCTTCGGCTTGGTGACGAGCGTCTGGGCCAGCGCGACGCGCTTGCGCATGCCGCCGGAGAGCTGGTGCGGGTAGTACTTCTCGAACCCGGCGAGCCCCACCCGGGCGATCCAGTCGACGGCCTGCGCGCGGGCCTCGGCCTTCGGCACGCCGCGGAACCGAGGGCCGGAAGCGACGTTCTCCAGCACCGAACGCCACGGCATCACCGCGTCGGTCTGGAACATGTAGCCGACCCCGTCCGGAATGGACTTCACGTCCTCGCCGTTCACCCGCACCCGGCCGGCGGACGGCGGCTGCAGGCCGGAGACCAGCGAGAGCGTCGTCGACTTGCCACAGCCGGTGGGGCCGACGACGGCGACGAACTCGCCGGGCTGGACGGTCATGGTCAGATCGCGGACGGCCGTGTGCACGGACCCGGACCCGCTCGGGAACCGCTTGGTGGCTCCGGTGAGTTCGATCAGTGGGGGAACCATGGTGGAGGTGACTCCTTCGTCACGTGGTGGGGCTCACGTTGGGAAGGGACGTTAAGGACGCGTGGCGCCCGCGTGAAGCTTGTCGACGTTCTCCGCGCCGGCTGTGCGTTCTGAATGTTTTGCTCATTTAGCGCACGGGCTTGACCTGGGGGTATGTTCCCAGCCATGCCAAAGTGGGCGCTCTTCCCGCGGATGCGGTTCAGCAGGCAGGTGCTGCTGCTGCAGATCGGCGTGGTCCTCCTCGTCGTCGGGATCGGCGTGGCCCTGGTCAGCGTGCTGCTCTCGCGCACGCTCAACGACCAGTACGGGGAACGGGCCCTGGCCATCGCGAAGTCCGTCGCCGCCGACCCCGTCGTGGTGGCCGACACCGCCGCGAAGATCCCCGGCGGTGCGCTGGAGGAACGCGCGCTGGCCGTGGGCGATCGCACCAACGCGCTGTTCGTCGTGATCACCGACGACCGGGGTATCCGGCTCGCGCACCCGACCCCCACCGAGATCGGCAAGAAGGTCAGCACCTCGGCGGAGCGGGCGCTCGCCGGGTTCGACGACATCAACACCGTGGCGAGCGGCACCCTCGGCCTGTCCGTCCGGAGCAAGACGCCGATCTGGACCCCGGACCACAGCCGGGTGGTCGGCGAAGTCAGTGTCGGCTTCGAGGTGGCCCAGCCGATCAGCGAGTTCAACCAGAAGCTCGCGATCACGCTGCTGTTCGCCGGGGGCGCGCTGCTGCTCGGCGCGGGGGCGTCGGCGCTGCTGAACCGGCGGCTGCGGCGCGTCACCCACGGCCTCGAACCGCACGAGCTCACCGAGCTGCTCTACGAACGCGAAGCGGTGCTGCACGGGATCGGCGAAGGTGTGCTCGCCGTGGACGAGAACAACCGCATCTCGGTGCGCAACGACGAAGCCGAGCGCCTCCTCGGCACCGAACTCCCGATCGGCGCGGCGCTGGCCGAGCTCGAGCTCAGCCCCCGCCTGCACAAGGCCGTCGGCGAGGGCCGCCCGGTCGACAACCTCCTCGCGGTGGCCGGGAACCGGGTGCTGGTGATCAATTCGCGGGCCGTGCGCCTGGACGACCGGCCGATCGGCACCGTGCTCACCTTCCGCGACCGCACCGACCTCGACACGCTCACCCGGGAGCTCGACGGTATCCGCGCGCTGTCCGACGGCCTGCGCGCCCAGCGGCACGAGTTCGCCAACCGGCTGCACACGCTCTACGGGCTGCTCCAGCTCGGCCACCACACCGAAGCCGTCGAGTACCTGCAGACGCTGACGGACTCGTCGTCGGCGCGGCCGAGCGAGCTGGGCGACGCCGTCGCCGACCCGTACCTGCAGGCGCTGCTCGTCGCGAAAACCGAGCAGGCGCAGGAAAAGGGGCTCGTCCTCAAGCTCGCCGAAGACACCTGGGTGCCCACGACGGTGACCGACCCGATCGCCGCGAACACCGTGATCGGCAACCTCGTCGACAACGCCCTGCACGCCGCGCGGATGGGCCCGCGGCGGCCGGCGACCGTGGAGATCGGGCTGCTCGCCGAGGGCGGCACCCTGCACGTGTCCGTTGTGGACAGTGGCCCCGGCGTGCCGGCGGACCTGCGGCGGCGGTTGTTCGACGAAGGCGTCTCGACGAAGATCGCCCCTGGGCACGGCCTCGGCCTGGCGCTCGCCCGGCAGGCCGCCCGCGCCCGCGGCGGCGACGTCTGGCTGGCCGACCCCGGCGAAGGCGAGACCGGCGCCCTGTTCGTCGCCAAACTGCCCGGAACGCTGACGGAGGACGGATGATCCGCACGCTGATCGTCGACGACGACTTCCGGGTCGCCGGGGTGCACGCCGGCTTCGTCGAAGAGGTCGAGGGCTTCGCGGTGGTCGGCACCGCGCACACCGCCGCCGAGGCGCGCGCCCGCGTCCGGGAACTCGCGCCGGACCTGATCCTGCTCGACGTCTACCTGCCCGACGAGTCCGGCCTCGCGGTGCTCCCGGAGCTGCAGACGGACACGATCGTGCTGTCCGCGGCGACCGACAGCGCCTCGGTGGCCGCGGCGATCCGGGCCGGCGCGCTGAACTACCTGATCAAGCCGTTCACCACCCGCCAGCTCGCGGAGCGGCTGACGTCGTACGCGCGCTTCCGCGGCCTGCTCGCCGAAGACCGGGCGCTGGCCCAGGACGACGTCGACCGCGCGTACCGCGTGCTGCACGACCAGGACCGCACGACCGCGCCGAAGGGCCAGTCGACGGCGACGTCCCGGCTGGTCTCGGAGCAGCTGCGGCGCGCCGGGCGGCCGCTGTCGGCCGCGGAGGTCGCGGGCGAGCTGGGCATGGCGAGGGCGACGGCGCAGCGGTACCTCACCGCGCTGGCGGAGTCCGGGACCGTCCAGATGCGGCTGCGCTACGGCGCCACCGGCCGCCCCGAGCACGAATACCTCTGGTCGGACGCCTGAACTCAGCGGCCGCCGTAGCGCCGCGCCATGCTCTCGGCGACCTCGACCCACGCCTGGATCGGGTTGCTCACCGGCGGCGGGGTGGCTGACGACGGCAGGTCGACCCGCGCCTCGGCGTCCTCGTCCGGCACCGGCTTCTTCGGCTGCGGTTTCGGCAGCGCCTGCGCCTGCGTTTGCCCCTGCTTCGGCGCCGGCTTCGCGGGCACCGCCACGTAGACGGTCTTCGGGGCGGGCGTGACGGCGGGCGGCGCCGGCGGAGCCTGGGCGACCGGCGATTCCGGCGCGGGTGCCGCGGCCACCGCCGGGCGCGCGTCGAGCTGAGCGACGTCACGTTCCGGCGCGAACAGGCCGCCGGTGAAGAGCCCGCCGCCCAGCCAGCCGGCCGCGACGAGCAGCACCGCGGCCCCGCCACCGAGCCACGTGCGGGCGCGGCGCCGGATCACCACCGACTTCGGGCGCAGGTCCTGGTCGCACACCGGCGGCCGGGTGTAGATCGGCTCCTCGAGCTGAGCCACCTCGCCGTCGGTGCGGCGGCGCCGGGGCAGGCTCGCCGCGACGATGCCGGTGCGATCCAGCAATTCCACCGCGGTGCGGTCGCTGGACGGACGGGTCGCACTGCGCGGTGCGGTGCGAAGCATCGGGGACCTCCGGGACGGGGCTGGCGGACCCCCAGCATTCTGGACCGTTTCGGACGGTTCTGTCAGAAACGCAACTCCATTGAGTGACAGCGCGGCTCAGCTCTGCTTCAGCCCGAGCCGGGCGAGCGCCGCCAACGGCCGCTGGTAAGCCGAGCCGAGCACGCGCGGAATGGCGTCGATCACGTAGGCGTCCGGTCCGATGAGGATCCGCGCCGACTTCCGCTCGATCCCGCGCAGGATCGTCTGCGCCGCCTTCTCCGGGGTGGTGCGGGCGATCCGCTCGAAGCCCTGCGCGGCCTTTTCCTGGTCGTCGGCGCCACCGCGGGAGTTGCGCACGATGTTGGTCTTGATCCCGCCCGGGTGCACGCAGCTCACCGCGACCGGGTGCCGGGCGATCAGCATTTCCTCGCGCAGCGCTTCGGTGAATCCGCGCACCGCGAACTTCGCCGCGTTGTAGGCGCTCTGCGTCGGCACGCCGACGAAGCCGAACACGCTGGAAATGTTGACGACGTGCCCGTCGCCGGACGCGATCAGGTGCGGCAGGAACGCCTTGGTGCCGTTCACGACGCCACCGAGGTTGATGCCCATCAGCCAGTCGTAGTCCTCGAACGTCATTTCCTCGACGGTCGCGCCGAGCGCCACGCCCGCGTTGTTCACGACGACGTTGACCGCGCCGAATTCGTCGGCGACCTCTTCGGCGTGCGCGAGCACGGCGCCGCGGTCGGCGACGTCCAATGTGTACGCGCGGGCGTTGCCGCCGGCGAGCCCGGCCGTCTCCTCGGCGTTCGCGGTGACGACGTCGGACAGCGCGACGCGGGCCCCGCGCCGGGCGAACTCGCACGCGAGCGCGCGGCCGATGCCCGAGCCGGCTCCGGTGATCGCCACGACCTTGTCCGCGAACTGCTTCATCGGCTCTCCCGACCGTCCGTGAGTTCCCCGGTGTTACTCCCGAGTAGGGAATCGTAGCGGCTGTGAGCTTGCTGTGGGTGTGCTGATTGTGCCGGTGCGTCGTCCTATGGTGGTCTCTTCGGCAGCACCGACGACAGGTGAGACGAGGAGGCGATGACCGTGCGGCGGCCGGCCGTCCTGCTCACCCTCGCCGCGATCGTGCTGCTCGGCGTGACCTTCGCCGTGGTCGTCGCCGCCCGGCCGGCCCAGCTGGCGAGCGCGACGACACCGGAGCTCGCCACGGCCGAGGCGGCTCCGGCCGACCTGCCCGCGGTGTCGAGCCCCGCGGTCGGAGCGCTGTTCGCCGAGGGCGAGCACTACTGCACCGCCAGCGTCGTGCACAGCGAGCGCGGTGACGTGCTGCTGACCGCGGCCCACTGCATCCACAACGGCGAGGGCGGCGGTTACGTCACCGGCGTCACCTTCGCGCCCGGCTACCACGACGGGGTCGCGCCGTTCGGCTACTGGGCGGTGTCGGACGAGCTCGTCGCGCCCGGCTGGGCCGCGTCCTCGGACCCGGACCTCGACGTCGGCTTCGCCACCGCGCACCAGGCGGGCGCCGCGAAGTCCCTGGAGAGCCTGGTCGGCGCGAACCTGCTGGCCACCGGCACCGCGTTCGAGCAGGCCATCACGCTCACCGGCTACCCGGACGACTCCGAGGTCCCCGCGGTCTGCCGGAACACCACCGCCAAACAGGACACCTACCAGCTGCGGGTGGACTGCGCGGGCTTCCCGACTGGCACCAGCGGCGGCCCGTGGGTCGCCGGGCAGAACCCGGAAACCCGGCTCGGCACGGTCATCGGCGTCATCGGCGGCTTCGAGTTCGGCGGCGACGACGCCGACACGTCGTACTCGAGCTACTTCGACACCGACGTCCTCGCGCTCTACCGGCAGACGACCGCCCGCACCTGAGGCGGCATGATGCGGGGCATGAGCGAGCCCGTCGACGTACCCATCACCGGAGAGCCGATCCGGCTCGGCCAGTTCCTCAAGCTGGCCGGCCTCGCCGAGGACGGCTCCCACGCCAAGGACCTGATCGACGCCGAAGAGGTCACGGTCAACGGCGAGGTCGAGACCCGCCGCGGCCGCCAGCTGACCGACGGCGACGTCGTGGCGGTGGGCCCCGCCCGCGGCAAGGTGATCCTGGTCCGCTAACCGACGCTGGTCAGCGGCGGCAGGCCGAGCGACCGGGCGAGCGCGTCGAGTTCGCGGCGCACCGGCCCGGCCAGTGGCACGCCCAGCGCGCGGCACTGCTCGAGGTGCTGGGCCTCCCGCCAGCCGGGGTAGCGGATCGGCGCGCCGCCGTCCCAGCCGAGCATGCTGCCGAACAGCGCGCTCGCCGCGCGGTAGAAGCCGTCGGCGCTGCGCAGGGTCGTCGGCGCGATGGCCAGCACCAGCAGGCCGGTGTCGTGCTCGTGGTCGGCGACGCCGGAGAGCACCCCGGCGAGGACCTCGACCAGCAGCGTCAGCCCGGCCGCTTCCGAGCCGGGGCGGTCCATGTCGAAGACGAACTCGGGGTACGCGCCGCCCGGCGCCGCCATGCCCAGCGGGTTCATCGGCTGGCCGGGCTCCCCGCTCGCGGCCAGCACCAGCCCGATCATGGCGTGCGGCAGCGCCCGCGCGGCGTGGTGCCCGGCCCGGCCGAACGGCCCGATGCCGCGCAGCGAGACGAGCCCGACGCCGAAGCGGCCGGCCCGCGTCACCGCCCGGTCCATCGCGTCGCCGACGGCCCAGAGGCCGAGCGCGCGGCGGTAGTCGATCAGAGCGGCGGCCCCGCGGTCGGCGATCATCAGCGGCTCGGCGTGCGGCACGACGAGCCCGTTCTTCAGCAGCGGCAGGTGCACGCGGGTCAGGTCGGCGACCCCGGTCTCCGGCGAGCCGGTGAGATCGCCGTGGCAAAGCGCTTCGGCGGCGATGCGGGCGCGCGCTTCGGGGAGACCGTGCGCGGCGAAGACGTGCGCCACGAGGGTGACCAGTTCGTCGGCCCGCACGCGGGGCCAGGCCTGTTCCGGGATCGGGGTTTCCGGAGCCTCTTCTTCGAGGATGCCGGGTTCGGGGCGGGCGGAGCGGAACGGGCGTGGTCTGAGGGGCACTTCCCCGACCTTGCCCAGCGGCGGTTCGGGCGTCAACGAAGCCGGGCCCGGCCTACCCGACCGTGTGATCGATGCCCGCGAAAAGCCGTACCCTGAGCGGCATGTGCCGAAACATCACCACCCTGCGGGGGCTCCAGCCGGCCGCGACGGGCGAGGAGATCGAGGCCGCGGCCCGCCAGTACGTCCGCAAGGTCACCGGCGTGCAGTCGCTGTCGGACGCCACGCGCGAGCCGTTCGAGGCGGCGGTCGCCGAAATCACCGAAATCACCACCCGGCTGCTGGAGCAGCTGCCCGAGCGCCGCCAGCCGCCGGCGACCGTGCCGCCGCTGCGCCGCCCCGAGGTCCAGGCGCGGATCGCCGCGAAGGCCATGCGCCAGCCCTGAGTCAGCGCACGCGCTGCGCGTAGCCGCGCTCGCCGGTGTGGTCGACGCCGTCGTCCTTCGCCAGGCTGTAGAGCCGGATTTCGGTGCCGAGTGCTCGACGCCGAGCTCGTCCAGCCGAGCGATCCACGCGTCGCCGGCCGCGCGGCCGGCGATCGAGAAGCAGACCGGGTCGAACCCGGCGAGCCCCGCGGCGGCCGCCTCCTGCACGCGCAACGCCACCGGCACGCCGTCGATCGCCCCGGCGACCCCGCGCACGACACCGTCGGCGTCCGGGAACTCGTGGGTGACGTCCAGCCCCAGCACGCGCTCGTACCACGCGCGGCTGCGCGCCAGGTCGCTCACGGGGAACTTGACGTGGCGGATGCCTTCGATCCTGGAGGGGCATCCCGGCGGCCGGGAATTGTCGGACCCCGTCGCTAGGCTGCCCGCATGGGCCGACAAGCTTTGGTTTTGGGTGGCGGCGGGGTCGCCGGAATCGCGTGGACGACGGGGTTGCTGGCGGGCTTGGCCGAACACGGCCAGGACCTGACGGGCGCGGACCTGCTCGTCGGGACGTCGGCGGGGTCGGTCGTGGCGGCGCAGGTGGCGAGTGGGCGGCCGCTGGCGGAGCTGTATGCGCGGCAAGCCGATCCGGCGCAGCAGACGCCGGAGATCCCGGCCGAAATCGACTTCGAGAAGTTCGCCGCCGACTTCGGCGGCGCGGTCACCGGCGCGACCGACCCGGCCGAGGTGCGGCGCGCGGTCGGGCGGCTGGCCCTGGCGGCCGAAACGGTGTCCGAGGCGGAGCGTCGCGCGGTGATCGAGGCGCGGCTGCCGGTGCACGACTGGCCGGCGCGGCGCCTCGTGATCGTGGGGGTGGACGCGGAGACCGGCGAGCCCCGCCGCTTCGACCGCGAGTCCGGCGTCTCGCTGGTCGACGCGGTGGCGGCGAGCTGCGCGGTCCCGGGCATCTGGCCGGCGGTGACCATCGACGGCCGCCGCTACGTCGACGGCGGCGTCCGCTCGGCCGAGAACGCCGACTACGCAGCCGGCTTCAAGCGCGTGACCGTGGTTTCGCCGCTGGGCGCGGACGCCCCGCTGCCGATGGAGAAGCCGCTGCTGGAGGTCCTGGACGACCTGCGCGCGGCGGGCGCCGAGGTCACCCTGATCACGCCGGACGAGGCCTCGAAGGCAGCGGTAGGCGCGAACCCGCTGGACCCGGCCACCCGCACCCCGGCCGCCGAAGCGGGCCGCGCGCAGGGCGCGGCCCTCACTTTGACCTGGACCTGAGCGGCCGAGCCGGCACCAGCAGGCCGGCGATGCCGAGCAGCAGCCCGCCGCCCGCGAGGGCGAAGATCCAGGGGCCCGGCAGCCGGACCTCCCGCGCGGTGTCGGTCGCCGGCTCGGCCTTGCCGGGCCGGTAGCGCACCTCGAAGCGGGTGCCCCGGACGTAGCCGGGGCCGGTCCGGAGGTGGGTGTGGCGGTCGTAGTGCGTGGGCGTCCGCACGTCCATGAGCCGGCCGTCGACGCGGGCGACGACCCGGTCCAGGGCCACCACCCGTTCCACGGTCGCCGGAACCACCACCGAACCGGCCCGGTCCCGGAGCGTGGCCGCCAGGAAGACCACTCCGCCGAAGGACACCAGCACGATCGCCAGGCAGGCCATCGAGAACGCCGTCACCGGCGGACCCGAGGCGTCGGCCGGCCAGCCGGGGCCGTCCGGATCCCATCGCGTCTTCACGGCGTGACGACGCCGGAGGCGCGGCCGGGGTTGCCCGGAACCGTCGGCTACCCTCGTGGGCAGGGGTAGCGTGTCCGAGCGGCCGAAGGAACATGTCTTGAAAACATGCGAGGGGGCAACCTCTCCGTGGGTTCGAATCCCACCGCTACCGCACTGAGCACCCGGGCGCGCCGAGCGCCCGGGTTCAGCTTTCCGGCTCCAGCAAGTGCGCCTGCACGCGTTCGAACGCGGCGGCGATCGTCGCCTGCTCCTCGGGGCTCAGCAGGTCGATGAGGTGCTCGCGCACGCCCTCGACGTGCGTCGGCGCCGCTTTCTCCAGCAGCGCCTCGCCCTCGTCGGTCAGCTCCGTGATCACGCCGCGCTTGTCCTCCGGGTCACGCGCCCGCCGGACCAGGCTCGCTTCCTCCAGCTTGGCCACCTGGTGCGAAAGCCGGCTCTTCGTCGAGCCCATCAGGAAAGCCAGTTCCGACATCCGCATCCGGTGGTCGCGCTGCATCTGCAGGCAGACGAGCACTTCGTAATCGACCAGTGACACCTCGTGACACTCGGTCAGCTCGCGGTGCAGCCGCTGCCGCAGCAGGAGGGTCGCCACGATGTAGGAGCGCCACGCCGCCATCTCGGCCTCGTTCAACCACCGCACAGCACGCTCCTCGGTCATAAGACAGCCTAGAACGCTGATCAAGGAACCGCGCGGTCCGAGTCCGATTCGTCTGCCGGTGAAAATACCGTGGCAACATCGCCCGAAGGTGGGGTTACGAAAAGGTTGAGACTCGGCCGGGAAAGGCGCATTCTGCTTGTCGGCGGACGTTCGGCCAGGTAAGCGGCGCGGCGACGGCGACGTGCCGGCCCGGCTCCCCCGCCAGGAGAGGTCAGGTGGTTGTGTGACGGGTGAACCTCGCGGTTGACCGCCCGCTGCGTCCCCGCGACCGGAACGGACACCTACCGGTTCGGCCGCGACTGTGAACAGCCGAGAGCGGGCTTCCATGCGCATCACGCATACGGCGTCGGTCGGGCCTGGCTCCGGTCACGGTCTCGGAACCCGTGACGACAGCGCCTGAACGCCGGCCCCGGAAGCGGCCAGCCGCTCGACCAAAGACATACCTCGGTACAAAGAGCCTGGGCACGGCAGTCAGCGCGACGGCCGTGCCCAGGCTCGTTACGATTCCCGGGTGAGATTCGACGACGACGCCGGCCTGGACACGTCCGAAGTCCAGGACCTGCGCGGAAGCGGTGGAGGCGGCGGCGGGATCGGCGGCCGCGTGGCGCTCGGCGGCGGTGGACTCGGCGTCGTCGGGCTGATCATCTACTTCGTGTTGTCCCAGCTCGGCGGGGTCAGCGCGCCGAGCGGGAGCGGCCTGGGCGGTGGGCTCGGCAGCGTCGGGTCCGGCCAGCAGGTCGACAACTCCAAGCTGTCCAGCGAGTGCAAGACGGGCGCGGACGCCAACAAGAACCACGACTGCGCCATCGTCGCGGTCGTCAACTCCGTCCAGGACTACTGGGCGCAGCAGTTCGCGCGCTCCGGCTCGACCTACCAGAAGGCGCCGACGAAGTTCTTCAACGGCGGCGTGCGCACCGGCTGCGGCAGCGCCACCTCGGACACCGGCCCGTTCTACTGCCCGGCCGACTCCGACGTCTACATCGACCTCTCCTTCTTCGACGAGCTGAAGACCCGCTTCGGCGCGCAGGGCGGGCTCTTCACCGAGTCGTACGTGCTCGCCCACGAGTACGGCCACCACGTGCAGAACCTGCTCGGCACCTCGAAGAAGGGCACCGGCACCGGCCCCACGTCCGGTTCGGTCCGCCTGGAGCTGCAGGCCGACTGCTACGCGGGCGTCTGGGCCAACCACGCCTCGACGACGCCGACCGAGAGCGGCAAGCCGCTGATCACCGACGTCACCCAGGACGACGTCAACTCCGCGCTGGACACCGCGTCCCGCATCGGCGACGACTACATCCAGGAGAACCTCGGCGGCGGCCAGGTCGACCGCTCGAAGTTCACCCACGGCACGTCGGCGCAGCGCAAGAAGTGGTTCACCACCGGCTTCCAGACCGGCGAACCGGCTCGCTGCGACACCTTCGGCACGAACAACCTGGGCTAGGAGAACCGGCCGGCAGAACGACGACGAAGGGGCCGCCCCAGCCGGGACGGCCCCTTCGGTCTTTCGTCAGGCAGTCAGCGCGTGCGGGTCACCGGCCACGGCGCGGGCGGAGAAGTTCCGCTGCGCACCGCGTTCGGCGGCCTTCTGCTTGGCCGCCTTGGCCTTGCCCGGCTGGACGCCGTTGATGCTCTCGGTGCTCGTCGCGTAGACGCCGAGGGCCCAGGCGACGCCGTCGGCGTTGCGGTCCAGCGCGACCCGGTCGATGTTGCCCAGGTTGTCGCACGCCTGGTGGTAGCACGGGTCGAACGCGATGCCGGCCGTGCCGCCCCACTTCGCCGCCTGCGCCGGGGTCTTCAGCACCTCGGCGCCGGTGTCCAGGCCGCCGGCCGGGATGCCGACGGCGATGAACTCGCCGTAGTCCGAGCGGCCGGTGAAGTCGGTGCCTTCGAGCGACACGCCCCGCGCGGCCTGCATGAAGTCGACGAAGGTCTTCTCGATCTGCGCCGAGCCGTACGGGCCCGCGCCCGCGCCGACGCCGTCGGAGTTGTCCCCGTCGTAGGCGAAGTAGCCGGCGTTCGGCGAGCCGATCATGTCGAAGTTGAGGTACAGCGCGATGTCGAGCTGCTGCTCGAACGTCAGCTGGTCGACGTAGTAGGTCGAGCCGATCAGGCCGAACTCCTCCGCGCTCCAGAAGCCGAAGCGCACGCCGTTGTTGACCTTCGGGCTGCTCCCCAGCTGCAGCGCGGTCTCGAGCAGGGTCGCCGAGCCGGAACCGTTGTCGTTGATACCCGGGCCGGCCGGGACGCTGTCGAGGTGCGACCCCAGCATCACGACGTTGTCCTTGCGGCCGGTCTTGGTCTCGGCGATGACGTTGTAGCTGGTCCGCGCCTCCTGGAAGGCCCGCAGCTCCAGCGTCACGTTCTGCCCGCCGAGCGTGGCCAGCTGCGCCCCCGCGGCCGCCGTCACGCCCCCGGTCGGGATCTTCGCGTTCTCCGGGCCCCCGAGCGTCCCGTTCAGGGCGCCGTCGGTGTTGTTGTAGACGATCGCGCCGATCGCGCCCGCGGCCGCGGCCGTCTGCTGCTTCTGCGCGAACGAGCAGCCGCCGCGCTTGATCAGGGCGATCTTGCCCGCGACGTCCGCGGTGTAGTCGGTGGCCTCGCAGCCGCTGGTGTCGTCGACGGCGACCACGGCGAGCGGCGCGGTGATGCCACCGACCGGCGTCGACGTCGTGTACTCCATGGCGATGACCGGGACGTTGGCGCCGCCCGCGGTCAGCTTCTCGGCCAGGGTCTCCGAGTAGGTGAACGGGAACTCCTGGCGGGTGACCTGGAAGCCGGCCGCCTCGAGCTTGGTCGCGATGTACTCGGCGGACTTCTTGTGGCCTTCGGTGCTCGCCGCCCGCGTGCCGCCGTTGGTGTCGGCGATGCGCTGGAGCGCGATCAGGTGCCGGTTGACGCCGTTGGCGTCGACCTTCTTGACAAGCTGCTTCGCCAGGGCCGGCCCGTCGGGAACGGTGTTCGCGGCGGCGGCCGGGGTCAGGCCGAGCACCAGCGTCGCGCCGGCGGCCAAGGCCAGCGGCGGGAGAAATTTCGTTCTAAAGGGTGACATGGTTGCTCACCTTTGTTCGATATGCGAAGTCCGTCAATGCGCCTTTCGGCGGGAACTTTGCCGCCGGTATACAGTCGACACATGTACGCGATCACCATCCGTGAACCAGGTGACCCGGACGTTCTCGAGTGGGCGGAGGTCGCGGATCCGCGTCCCGGCCCCGGCGAAGTGCTGCTGGAGGTCGCGGCGAGCGCGGTGAACCGCGCGGATCTGCTGCAGCGCCAGGGCCACTACCCGCCGCCTCCCGGCGCCAGCGAAACCCTCGGCCTCGAGTGCTCCGGCACGATCGCGGAACTCGGCGAAGGCGTGACCGGCTGGAACGTCGGCGACGAGGTCTGCGCCCTGCTCTCCGGCGGCGGTTACGCGGAGAAGGCCGTCGTCCCGGCGGGGCAGCTGCTGCCGGTGCCGGGCGAGATCGACCTGCTCACCGCGGCCGCGTTGCCCGAGGTGGCCTGCACGGTGTGGGCGAACGTCGTGATGCACGCGAAGCTCACCGAAGGCGAGGTGCTGCTGGTCCACGGCGGCGCCGGCGGCATCGGCACGCACGCCATCCAGGTCGGCAAGGCGCTCGGCGCCACCGTCGCCGTCACCGCGGGCTCGCCGGACCGGCTCGAAAGCTGCCGCCAGCTCGGCGCCGACCTCACGATCAACTACAAGGACCAGGACTTCGTCGAGGTCCTCAAGAAGGAAACGGGTGGCGCGAACGTCATCCTCGACAACATGGGCGCGTCCTACCTGGGCCGCAACGTCGACGCGCTGCAGCAGGACGGGCGGCTGGTCATCATCGGCATGCAGGGCGGGGTGAAGGGCGAGCTGAACGTCGGCACGCTGCTGGGCAAGCGGGCTTCGGTGTTCGCCGCGGGCCTGCGGTTCCGGCCGCTCGACCAGAAGGCGGCGATCGTCGCCGACGTCCGCGAGCGCCTGTGGCCGCTGGTCGCCGAGGGGCTCGTCAAGCCGATCGTCGGCCAGGTCGTGCCCATGTTCGAAGCCGCGACCGCGCACCGGATCCTCGAAGAGGGCAGCGTCTTCGGCAAGGTGCTGCTGGCGGCGAAGTCCTAGCCGCGTCAGCGCAGTTCGTCGAGCACCCGCACGAGCTGGTTGATCTCGAAGACGTTGGAGTAGTGGGCGAGCCCGATCCGCACGGCGCCGCCCACTTCTCCGACGCCGAGTGACGCGAAGACGCCGCTCGTGCCGTCGTCGGCGAAGGCGCACAAGCCCTGCGTCGCCAGGTACTCGGCGACCTCGGGCGACTTCTTGCCGGCGACGGCGAAGGCGAGCGCGGGGATCCGGCGCATGGCGTTGCCGATGACCATGATGTGCCGCAGCGACAGCAGTTCGGTGGACAGCTGCGCGAGCAGCCCGGCGTGGTAGGACTTCGCCGACCCGAGCGAGGTGACCAGGCGCTCGCGCCGCGAGCCGGTGGCGGCGTCGTCGAGGCCGGAGAGGTAGTCGATCGACGCGATCAGCCCGGCCAGCAGCGGATAGGCGTGCGGGCCGAGCTCCAGCCGGGCGGCGCCGCGGGCCATCGGGTCGAGCGAGGCCGACGGGATGCGCTCGATCAGCTCGGGGTCGCGGAAGACCAGCGCGCCCACCGACGGGCCGCCCCAGGCCTGCGCGGACACGACCATGACGTCGGCGCCGAGCGCGTTGATATCCAGCGGCAGGAAGGGCGCGGCGTAGGTGGCGTCGACGACGACGAGCGCGCCGACCCGCTTGGCGAACTCGATGATCGTCGGCACGTCCGGCCGGGTGCCGACCGAACCGGACGCGAGCGTGACGGCGACGGCCTTGGTGCGCGCCGAGACGAGCTGCTCGTACTGCCACGCGGGCAGCTCGCAGGTCTCGATGTCGATCTCACCCCAGCGGATGACGGCCCCGACGCGCTTGGCGGCGCGCTGCCACGGCGCGAGGTTCGCCTGCTCGTCGAGCCTCGAGACGACGAGCTCGTCGCCGATGGTCCAGCGCTCGGCGAGCGCGTCGACGAGCCGGCGCAGCATCACCGGCGCGCTCGGCCCGAGCACGACGGCGGCCGGGTCGGCCCCGACCAGGTCGGCCACGGCCCGGCGGGCCGCGGTCACGATGCTTTCCGCGCGTTGTGAGGCCGGAAACGCTCCGCCCGGCCCGGACACCGGGGCGCGCATCGCCGTGGAAACGGCCGATGCGACCTGTTCCGGGACCAGCATTCCGGCGGCGCCGTCGAAGTGAATCCAGCCGTCACCCAGCGCGGGAAAGAGCCCACGGATACGAGCGACGTCGAACGCCATGGGGACACCGTACGGACGTGCGGTTTCGCCGTGCGTCCGGGGTTGGGTGGAGAGCCACCGGGAACCCGTGGAGCCGCTACGCTCGGAGACGGACACCCCGTGGGTGTCGCGGAGCGTGTCGAACGCAAGCCAGGATGGAGCACATGACCGAGCCGAACTTCACAGCGGGTGACCCGGGCCAGGAATCTTCACCCCACGTGGTGGTCGTCGGACCGGACGGCACGCCGGTCGGCGCCACGCAGCTGCCCTCCCCCGACGCCGGCGCCGAGCACCCCGAGTCGGTGGGTGACCTCGTCGAAGAGCCGGCGAAGGTGATGCGCATCGGCACGATGATCAAGCAGCTGCTGGAGGAGGTCCGGGCGGCCCCGCTGGACGACGCCTCCCGCACGCGGGTGCGCGAGATCCACCAGACATCGATCCGCGAGCTGGAGAAGGCGCTGGCGCCGGAGCTGCAGGACGAGCTGGAGCGGCTGGTCCGCCCGTTCACCGACGACTCGACGCCGTCGGACGCGGAGCTGCGGATCGCGCAGGCTCAGCTGGTGGGCTGGCTGGAGGGGCTGTTCAGCGGAATCCAGACGGCCCTGTTCGCCCAGCAGATGGCCGCCCGGGTCCAGCTGGAGCAGATGCGGCGCGGGTTGCCGGCGGGCCCTTCGGGCGCGGTCGGCCACGGGCACGAGCACGGACCGGGCATCTCGGGAACGGGCCAGTACCTCTGACGGCCGAGGTTGTCCACAGACCGGAGGGCCTGTGGACAACCTCTGTGGACAACTAGGGGCTGTGGACGCCTGCGGCCACCCCGGACAACCGCTCAGCCGAGGATTCGCCTCGACCAGCGACGCCGGAACGACTCCGGCTGCGGTTCATCCGACGCGCTCTCGGGAATCCGACGCACTACCGGGGCGTACACCGTCTTCGCGATCTCGACCTTGGCCCGTCGCAGGTGCGCGAGGGTGTCCGCCGAGTAGCCCCCGGCCGTGGGGCGATCCGGCACCTGGGTGAGATCCTCCAGCACCGTCCAGTTCGAGCCCAGCGCAGCCAGCGAGCGGTGCTTCGTCGCGTAATAGTCCGGGTTGATGGAGACCGCCACCCCGGACGCGCCGGCCGCCGCCGCCAGCATGTGGATGTGGAAGCGGGTGGAAATCCACGTCTGGCGGGGGTTGGCCGGCAGGCCGTGCGCCCAGATGTGGGAAAACGGGTAGAACCGGGCACCGGGCAGCTCGCGCTCCAGCAGGGCGAACACCTCGCGGTCGACGCGGGGCACCCCTTCGACGACCCCGACGCGCTCCGGCGGCACCTTCCAGGCGCGCAGCATGGACAGCACCGCGCCCGCCAGCTTGCCGATGCCGACCTCGACGAGGTCGGACTGGAGGCACAGCATGACTTCCGGCTGGTCCTCGGCGGCCTCGTAGCGGTGCGGGCCGATGTCCAGGAACGCGTCGTCGATCCCGGGCTGCACGTCGACGAGGGCCGCCGACGCTTCGTCGCGGACCTCCACGACGTCGAAGTGGTCCAGCAGGCTCAGCAGCAGGGGCGTGACGTCCTCGCAGGCCGGCACGAGACCGTGCCCGGTCATCGCGGCGCGGCCACCGGACCGTTCCACCGCCGCGGCGGCCCCGGCGAGCAGGCCGAGCTGCTTCGGCCACAGCTTGTTGATGTAGCCGCCGCCGACGACGTGCACGACGTCGGCGGTGGCGAGCAGCTCGATCCCGCTGTGCAGGCGAGGCATCATGCCGGGGTTGTGCACCGCCTCGCGCACCCAGGCGGCCACCTGCCACGGCTCTTCCGACGGCGCCTCCCAGCACAACCGCCAGAGCGTGTCGGTGAACTTCGCCCGGGGGTGGATGCCGTCCAGCAGGACCGCCGCGGGCCCCGGAGAGTGCGTGTCCACCCAGACGTCGGCGTCCGGAGCCGTCGCGGCCAGCTCGCCGAGCCAGCTCGCCGCGATGAGCTCGTCGCCGTAATTGGGGTGCCCCACCGGAGCCACCAGGTAGTAGAGAGCACGCTGGGCCGACTTCGTCGACGAATTCTCACCGGGAGCGACCGCCATGCGGCGAATCGTACGGTGTGACGGACTGTAATCCAGGTCACCTTCGCGCCCCCGGCGAGCGCGAGTTGCGGGCGGGGTGGCCAGGCCGGTGCCGGACCCATCGGTACCCTCGTCTTCGTGCATGCCACCAGCACGGTTCAGGCCGCAGACTCACCCGTGACGACTTCGGCGCTCCCGACGTCGGACAGCAAGACGTTCTCGCGTGCCTTCGCCGACATCAAGTCCGGATTCAGTGCCCGCGAGCTCTGGGGTCACCTGGGCTGGCAGGACATCAAGCAGAGATACCGCCGCTCGGTGATCGGGCCCTTCTGGATCACGATCAGCCAGGCCGTCCTCGCACTCGGGCTCGGGCTGCTGTACTCGCAGCTGTTCAAGCTGCCCGTCGAGGTGTTCCTGCCCTACATCTCCACCGGCTTCATCATCTGGGGCTTCATCAGCGGCTGCCTGTCCGAGGGCATGGAGACGTTCATCGCGAACGAGGGGCTGATCAAGCAGCTCCCGGCGCCACTGAGCGTGTACATGCTGCGCACGGTGTGGCGGCAGACGCTGATGCTGGCCCACAACCTGATCGTCTACGTGGCCGTGCTGGCGATCTTCTTCAGCGCCCTCAGCAACAAGTACTCGCTGCTGGGCAACGGGTCGTGCGTCCCGGGCCACATCTGCCACCCGGGCCTCAGCTGGAACATCCTGCTGGCCATCCCCGGTTTCGTGCTGCTGGCGCTCAACGCCGCCTGGGTGACGCTGCTGTTCGGCATCATCTCGACCCGCTTCCGCGACATCCCGCAGGTCGTCAACTCGCTGATCCAGCTGCTGTTCTACGGCACGCCGATCGTCTGGCCGGTGGACCAGCTGATGACCGGCGGCACCCGCGAGGGCGCCTCCTGGATCCTGCCGGTCGTCAAGCTCAACCCGCTCTACCACTTCATGCAGGTGGTCCGCGCGCCCCTGCTGGGGCAGGAGTTCTCCCCGGGGAACTGGATCGTGGTCGGCTCCATCACCGTCGTCGGTTGGGCTCTCGCGCTGGTCGCGATGCGCAACTACCGTGCCCGCGTCTCCTACTGGGTGTGACACATGGTTTCCATTGACGTCCACAACGCGTTCGTCGACTTCCCGATCTTCGACGCGAAGACGCGGTCGATGAAGAAGAAGGTCCTCGGCAAGGTCGGCGGCAAGATCGGCACCGACACCAAGGTGCCGATCATCGAAGCCCTGCACGACGTGTCCCTCAACCTGCGTGAAGGCGACCGCGTCGGCCTGGTCGGGCACAACGGCGCCGGCAAGTCCACGCTGCTGCGCCTGCTCGCCGGGATCTACGAGCCGACCCGCGGCTCGTCGCGGATCAAGGGCAAGATCGCGCCGGTGTTCGACCTCGGCATCGGCATGGACCCGGAGATTTCCGGCGTCGAGAACATCATCATCCGCGGCCTCTTCCTCGGCATGACCGCCAAGGAGATGGAGAAGCGGGTCGACGACATCGCCGAGTTCACCGAGCTCGGCGACTACCTGCAGATGCCGCTGCGCACGTACTCGACGGGTATGCGGGTGCGGCTGGCGCTGGGTGTCGTCACGTCGATCGACCCCGAGATCCTCATCCTCGACGAGGGCATCGGCGCGGTCGACGCGGCGTTCCTCAACAAGGCGCGCGACCGGCTCAAGGACCTCGTCAAGCGCTCCGGGATCCTGGTGTTCGCCAGCCACTCGGACGAGTTCCTCTTCGAACTGTGCGACTCGGCCATCTGGATGGACGAGGGGCACCTCAAGCAACAGGGTTCGCTGCGGGACGTCCTGACGTCGTACAAGGGCCGTGACCCCTTCGAGAACATGAGCCAGGAAACCTTGGAGCGCTTCGGCATCGAGCCGGCGGCGATGACGAACGGCGGGGAATGATGGCCAGCGAGACCCGGCAGCTGCCCGACGGCGCGGTCGTCGGCGTGGTCGTCACGCGGCACCGGCGGGAGCTGCTCGCGGACTCGCTGAAGGTCATCGCGGCCCAGACCCGGCCGGTCGACCACCTGGTGGTCGTCGACAACGGGCCGGACGACTCCGCGCGCGAAGTCGTCGAGAACTACCCGCTGCCGCACACGTACCTGCCGTCGCACCGGAACCTCGGTGGCGCCGGCGGGTTCGCGCTGGGCATGCTGCACGCGCTCTCGCTGGGCGCGGACTGGATCTGGCTGGCCGACGACGACGGGCGCCCGGCCGACGAGAACGTGCTCGCGATCCTGCTGGAGGAAGCGGAAAAGCGGGACCTGGCCGAGATTTCGCCGGTGGTGTCGAACATCGACGCACCGGACAAGCTGGCGTTCCCGCTGCGCCGCGGCCTGACCTGGAAGCGTTCGCAGTCCGAGCTGGGGGCCGACTTCCTGCCCGGCATCGCGTCCCTGATGAATGGCGCGCTCTTCCGCGCGTCCACTTTGGACGTCGTCGGCGTGCCGGACCTGCGGCTGTTCTTCCGCGGCGACGAGGTGGAGCTGCACCGGCGGCTGGTCCGGTCGGGGCTGCCGTTCGGCACGTCGCTGAAGACGAAGTACCTGCACCCGGACGGCTCGGACGAGTTCAAGCCCATGTTGGGCGGCAAGTTCCACGCGCAGGACCCGGAAAACGAGGTCAAGCGGTACTACACCTACCGCAACCGCGGCTATCTGCTGTCCCAGCCGGGCATGCGGAAGATCGGCGCGCTGGAGATCGTCCGCTTCGGACTGTACTTCGTGGGCGTGAAGCGGGACCCGAAGGCGTTCCTGCAGTGGCTGAAGCTGGTGCGGCAGGGCCGCGCCGAGAAGTTCTACCGCTACTGATCCCGCAACGGAAAGGCCCCCGCTCTCGTCGCGGGGGCCTTTTCCGTTTGAGCAGGCTTATTCGCCGATGACCGGCGGCGCCGTGCGCAGGTCGGTGCCGAAGACCTCGTCGGGGTCACCCTCGACCAGGTAGGTCGGGCGCGAGTGCTCGGTGTCCTCGTCGCCTTCGCCCTTCTGGCCGCGGCCCAGGCCGCCGCCACCGGGACTCATGCCCCCGCGACCGGCGCCACCCGCACCCAGGCCGCCCATCCCGCGCCCCGCGGCCGCTTCCGCGGCCCCGATCCCGCCCGGCCGGGCGGCACCCGACGCGGCGCCCGCGCCCGTCGCGTTGCCGGCACCCGAGCCGCCGGGGCCGAAGCCGCCGCCACCGCGCCCGCCGCCGCCGCCGCCACCGCCACCACCGACCTTGGAGTTGTAGGCCTCGTCGCCGCCGAAGTTCATCCCGCCCATCGGCATCGGGCTCATCGGCATCCCGCCGAACTGCTGGTTCGAGTTCGACGTCGACGCGGCGGGGACCGAGCTGGGCGTGAAGCCGGACGGCGTGGTGCTGCCCGCGGGCACGAACCCGGACCCGGTGGTCGAGCCGGGCCCGGAGAAGGAGTGCCCGGCCGGGCTACCGAGCGGCCCCGAGGTGGTGCCGGACACGAAGCCCTGGGCGGTGCCGCCCGGGGTGTTCACCGAGTGCGAGCCCGGCACGTTGACGCTCGAGGGGTTGTTGATGCCGTTCTTGTCGCCGGTGCCGTTGGGGTCATCGCTGCCCCCGCCGGTGCTGAAGCTCGGCGGCGGCGCGAAGGCGGGCTGCTTGGAGGCGGCCTCGTAGAGGTTCTTGTCGTAGGTCGCCATGACGCCGGCGGCCTCGTCGTGCGCGGCCTGGCTGTCCTTCTGCTTCTGGATCGACTTGTCGACGTTGTCGGGCAGGTTGAAGGGGTTCGAGGTGGCCCAGCCCTTGAACTCGTCGGTCCAGCTGAACGGGATGGGCGCCGGCATGGAGTTCTTCGCCGTGGCGGCGGCCTGCCCCTGGTCGTAGATGGTTTCCGAGGCCAGCTTGGCGTTCTGGGAGTTGGCGTCGGACCACTTGCCGAGGCTGGTGAAGTACTGCTGCGCGTTCTCGGCGGCGCTGCCTTCCCAGGTGCCCTTCGAGGCGTTGACGGCGGTGTTCATCGACTGCGCGAACTTGTCGAAGACCTGGTGGACTTCGTGGTACGCGGTCGAGACTTCCGAAACCTGATCGACGTCCAGGTTGGTGTCCAGGTACCCCTTGAGCTGCGTGTGGTCGCTGCCCTTGTAGTCCGCGCTCGACGGGTTCAGACCCTGCACGTACTCGACGTCGCGGCCCTGGGTGGCATCCTTGACGTTCTTGTCGCCCATCTGCTGGGCCTGGTTCTTCGCCCGCGCCTGGGCCATCCACTGCTGCACCGCCCCGAACAACCAGTTGCCCGGGTCGACGCCTTCTTCGGCCTTCTGCTGGAGGTAGGCGTCGCGCTCGGCGGGCGCCATGTCCTGGACCTGCTGAGGCGTCTTGTCCTCGGTCTTCGGCCGCGGTCCCTGTTGCGTGGTCATCTGGGTCCCCTATCCCTTCGGCAGCCGCGGTTCGACGGCCTTCGCGACCGCCTCGGCGACCTGGCAGGCCTCGTCCGCCGAATCGGCACCGATCACCGCCACATCAACCCGAGACGAGTCGCCCACCGGCAGGGCGAGCGTGCAGGCCGGCAACGACGCACCGCCCGAGGCCTCCCTCGCCTTCCGGCCGTTGACGTCCTTGTCGACCACGCCACCGCCGGTGTCGTTGACCTGCGCGACCGACGCGGTGTCGCGGACGTTGACGCCGATCACCTTGGCGTTGTCACTCGCCGACGCGATCTTCTGCCGGTAACTGCAGGAACGCACGCCGCCGACCGTCTTGTTCAGCGGCTCGTTGAACTCGCCGTAGCCGCTCACGTCGCCCGCTTCCAGCAGCGAGCAGGCATCCGTGATCGACTGGGTCCCACCGCCACCGGAAGACGGGCTTTCCGGGGTTCCCGACTCGCCGGCCGAGGACGACTGGGCGGGTGACGCCGTTCCCCCTTGCGTCGTGGTGCACCCGGCGAGCAGCGTGCCGCCGGCCACGAGCGGAAGGAGAACCCGAACGAGAAGTTTCGTCATCCCTCAAGCCTGCTTGGTCTGAAGAGCGGAGAAGGCCTGGCTCTCCGTTTCCTTGTAGAGGCCCGCAGCCCTGGCGAGCGCCTCGTCCGCTTGCCTCGCGACCTCTCGGAGCTGCTGGAGAACGTGAGTCGCGCCACCGTCGGCGGCCGAGGCGCTCTTCTGGTCGTGCTTGGCGACGGCAAGCCCGTACGGGTGGTTCCCGAGTTGCGGGGTCTGGTCCAGCAGGAAGCTCTTGTACTGCAGTTCGCCGAGGTCGTTGACCAGTTCGGTCAGTGCGTCCCGGATCGGCTTCACACCTTCCGGCGTGATCTTGAAGCCGCCGCCCTTGGCCGCGTCGACCAGCTTCTGGGTCTCGGCTGTGACGCTCTTGACCGCGGCGTCCATCCCGGCCGAGGAGAGCGGGTTGACGATGTCGGCGATCGAGCCGCCGCCCCCGCCGTCAGCTATCAGCATCGCTGTTCCACCCCGAATCGCTTCGCCCGTGCGTGTGCACCCGGAAGTCTACTAGCCGGGCACCCAGCGCAACCGCCGTTCACCGATCTTCACCTTCGACGCAGCGGCGTGGCGAGCGGTTCCGTACCGTCAGAACTGGCCTTCGAGCTGGGCGTACAGCTGCTGGGCCAGCCGGGCGTTGTCGGCTGGGGCGTAGGTGATCCAGCGCTGGCCGTCGGCGGCCGCGCGGGAGGACATCAGCCAACGGCCGCTCGGGGTGTCGAACCAGGCCAGCGGGGGGAACGTGCCACCGCGCGTCTGCGCCGTGAACTGGCCCACGCGCTTCTTCGGCTCCTGGAAGACGCGCTCGATCATGCGGACCTGCGGGCCGCCGGCATTGCTGTGCGAGCGCGGGCCGGCGACGCCGGCGAACGGGTCGTACGTCTCGTCGCGGCGCTGGTGGCGGGGCTGCTGGACCGGCCGGGAAATCGTCACCGACTGGCCGGGCGCCGCCGGCGTCAGCGGGAGGAGGTCGACGATCGCCGGCACGATGCCGGTCGGGCGGACCTCCTCGAAGACGAGGAGGTTTTCCTCCTGGCGCGCGAGCACCGCGAACTGGCCGTCGGAGGCGACGCGCGCGAACAGGTGGCGGTCGCCCAGCTCGGCCGCCGCGTTGATGGCCACGCTCCCCCGGACGAACGTGGCCAGCGCCAGCTCGGCGTCCGCGTCGAGGCGGCCGCGGCTCCACAGCCCGCGGCCGGTCAGGTCGCGGACGACGGCGTCGCGGATCATCGCGCGCTGCTCGACGGTCGTGCCGACGTGCGGAACCTCGAACGGCGTCGGCGCGCGGCCGAGCCCGAGCTGTTCCAGCAGGATGTCCACCGCTGCCAGCGACAGCGAGAACGAGTGAGGCATCGCTTCCGTCCCCCCGGGGTCTTCCGGTCGTCGCCGAAAACGGTAGTCCACCGCGGGGACAACCGGGGCTTCGCCCCGGGCCGGGGGCTCCGCCACCCGGAACCCCCCCCCGAACGATAGCTCCGCCCTCAGCGAACCCGCTTGCCCGGCGAAGATCGGCGCTGGTCCGATGGACGCATGGCTGACCCGAAACCCGCCCTCGTCCTGCACCTCGCCACCGGCGGCGAACCGCTGCTGTTCGCGCTGACCAGCGAAGAATCCGGGAAGCTGGCGGGCAAGCTCGCCCAGCTCGTCAAGACCGGCGCCGTCGAATCGGTGACCACCAAGGCCGACTCGGTGGTCGCGATCAACTTCGCCCACGTCGCCGCCGCGTACATCGACGACCTCAACCGCAAGAGCACCGTGTTCGGCATGCACGCCTGACACGGCGAAGGCCGCCTCACGAGAACGTGAGACGGCCTTCGCGGGAGCCCGTGATCAGAGCTTGTACAGGCGCTTCCAGTTCTCGCGCGAGGTGAGCTCGGGCATGGCCCGCTTGTACTGCTCCTGCACCGCCGCGCCTTCCTTGCGCAGCCGCTGGATGACCTTCACGCCCTGCTTGGCCAGCGCGAACATCTTCACCCGGTCGTAGGACCGGACGCGGACGCCTTCCTGGCTCGCGTCGGTGACCACGGCGGTGTTGAACAGCGCGATGTGCCACCAGTTGGCCTCGTCGATCGGCACCGCGCCGAGCCCGAAGCGGCTGCGGCCGAGCAGCCGGTCGAGGACGCGCCTGATCAGCACCACGCGCTGCAGGCTGGGCCGCGGCGAGCTGTTGATGATGCCGATGTCGTTGGACGCGATGCCCGGGACGTCGGTCGCCTTGTGGCGCTTGGTCTCCGGGTAGTCGTCGCGGATGCGGCGGATCTCCTTCATCGCCTCGACCCCGCCGTCACGCAGGATCTCGGGGCCCTTCAGGAAGTCCTCGACGGCCTTGATCAGCGTCGCCGACAGGCCGTACTGCATGCCGAGCAGGTAGCGCACCAGCTGCGCGATCAGCACCCGCGAAAGCAGGTTCAGGTTGAACGGCGAGTGCAGGGCCGCGGTGATGATCGAGTTGCGCAGGTTGAAGTACCGGTGCCACTCGTCCCAGTCCTTCATGTGGAAGTCCGCGTGCCACACGCCCGCACCCGGCAGCGTGACGGTCGGGAAACCGTGCGCGCGGGCCCGGTAGGAGTACTCCGCGTCGTCCCACTGGAAGAAGAACGGCAGCGGGTAACCGCTGGCCTGGACGACCTCGTAGGGGATCAGGCACGACCACCAGCCGTTGTAGCCCGCGTCGAGCCGGCGCTCCTGGCGGTTCGGCTTCAGCGTCTCCTCGTCCACGCCGAGCAGGTCGGCGGTGGACAGCGAGTGCTCGACCGGCTGGCCGGGCTCGAGCGTGTTGAGCCGCGCGTACTCGGCGCCGACGTGCAGCTGGTTCGGGTGGAACAGGTTGAGCATCTGGCCGCCGACGATGATCGGGTTGGCGGCGCGGTTGGAGAACGCCGTCATCCGGATGACCAGGTCCGGCTCGAGCAGGACGTCGTCGTCCATGAACAGGACGTTCGCGTGCTCGGTCGCGGTGTGCCCGGCCACCTCGAAGAGGCCGCGGGTGAAGCCGCCGGCGCCGCCGAGGTTCGGCTGCTTGATGTAGTGCAGCTTGTCGGCGAGGTCCTTGGCGACCTGCTCGAAGCCGTCGCGCGACTCGACGAGGTCGGTGCCCTGGTCGGCGACGTAGATCGCGTCCAGGGTCTCCAGCGAGGAGACGTCCGCGGCGAGGGCCTGGAGGTTCTTCAGGCAGTCGTCGGCGCGGTTCATCGTGCAGATGGTCACCGCGGTCGGGCGGATCTTCTCCGGCGCTTCGACTGTCCAGCGGACCTGCTCGACGCGCAGCGTCTGGCCACCCTCGGTCTCGAGGTCGAGCCAGAGCGCGCCGCCGTCGTAGAACTTGTCCAGCTTGCCGGTCAGCGACACCTTCGCCTGCTTGGCGTCCTTGACCTGCTCGGCGGCCACCACACGGGGCTCGCCCTCGACGTCGGAAGCGCCCATCGACAGCAGCCCGGTGCCGGTGACGACGGCCTCGACCGAGACCTCGGTCACCGTGGTCCAACGCTGCCAGTAGCTGGCCGGGAACCGGCCGAAGTACGTGTTGCCCGACACCTTGGAGGCGGGCTCGAGGGCGATCGACGCCCGCTCCCGCACGGCCGCGCCCCACAGGAGCTCGGCGTACAGGTCCTTGCTGACGATCGGCGCCGGGCCGGCGTAGAGCCCGCGCTGCGCCGTCAGGCGACCCTGCGGAGTGTGCTCGGTGAACCGCGTCTCGGTGGCCGTGCCGGCTTCGGTGGTCGGCGCCGGGGTGGCTGTTTTACCGGGCATCTGGTTCCTCAGTTCTCCTCAGTCGACGGCTCGCGGAAGACGACCCACTTGAGCATCACGAAATTGATCACGGTGGCGGTGGCCTGCGACACGGCCCAGCACAGGGTGTGCTGCCAGGCGGACTCCGGCAGCACGTTCAGCATCAGCTGGTTCACCCCGACCGCGACGAAGAACGTCACGGTGTAGAGCAGGACGAACGAGCCGACCTGCGCCTTCCCGTCGCGGCGACCCCCGGCGAAGGTGAACTTCCGGTTCAGGAAGAACGCCGTGGTCGTGCCCACGATGAAAGAGATAGCGCGGGCGATGTCGACCCACGGTGAGGTGGCCATCCCGGCCACCTGGGTCAGCAGCGTGTAGGTGCCCAGGTCGACGAGGGCGCAAAAGCCCCCGATCAGGGCGAAGCGGACGAGCTGGCCCAGCAGTCCCACGGAGGACTGCCCAGCCGTTGCCTCGGCTTGCGGATCGGTCGCCACCACTGCATTACCTCGTCACCTGTGTCATGGTCACCCGCGCGGGCGCTTGTGCCTTGATGCGCAAAGTGTAGAAGCGAGCACTTCAGGGTCACGTTCCGGGCGGTATTCGGCGTGGCTACCCTGGTCGGGTGACCCAAGCACCCAACACACAGCGTCGCACGCTCATGGGCTGGGCGCGGACCGCACCGACCACCGCCGACGTGCTGACCACCGCCGATGTGGAGGTGATCGCCCGCGCCGTGGCCCAGGCCGGTGAGCGCGGCGTCATCGCCCGCGGCCTCGGCCGCTCCTACGGCGACCCCGCGCAGAACGCCGGCGGCCTCGTCGTCGACATGACGGCGCTGAACCGGATCCACTCGATCGACCCGGACTCCGCCCTCGTCGACGTCGACGCCGGCGTGAGCCTCGACCAGCTGATGCGCGAGGCGCTGCCGTACGGCCTGTGGGTCCCGGTGCTGCCGGGCACGCGCCAGGTGACCGTCGGCGGCGCGATCGCCAACGACATCCACGGCAAGAACCACCACAGCGCGGGCAGCTTCGGCAACCACGTCGTGTCGATGGACCTGATCACCGCCGACGGGCAGCTCCGCACGCTGACGCCGGAGGGCCCGGACGCCGAGCTGTTCTGGGCGACCGTGGCCGGCATCGGGCTGACCGGCATCATCGTCCGGGCCAAGATCCGGATGACCAAGACCGAGACCGCGTACTTCCTCGCGGACAACGAGCGCACGAACAACCTCGACGAGACCCTGGAGCTGGTCAGCAACGGCTCCGACGACAACTACACGTACTCGTCGGCGTGGTTCGACACGATCTCCACCGGCTCGAAGCTCGGCCGCGCCGCCTTCGGCCGCGGCTCGCTCGCAAAGCTGGACGAACTGCCGCCGAAGCTGCGCGCGAACCCGCTGAAGTTCGACGCTCCGCAGCTGGCGACGCTGCCGGACGTCTTCCCGAACGGCCTGGCCAACAAGCTGACCTTCGGCGCGATCGGCGAGCTGTACTACCGCAAGACGCCGAAGGCGGCCCGCGGCGTGATCCAGAACCTGACGGCCTTCTACCACCCGCTCGACATGTTCGGCGAGTGGAACCGCGCCTACGGCTCGAAGGGCTTCCTGCAGTACCAGTTCTCGACCCCGCTGAACGCGCACGAGCCGCTGCGGAACATCGTCCGCAAGATCGCCGAGTCGGGGCACGTGTCCTTCCTCAACGTCTTCAAGCGCATGGGCGAGGGCAACGCGGCGCCGCTGTCGTTCCCGCACCCGGGCTGGATGGTCTGCGTCGACTTCCCGATCAAGGACGGCCTCAGCCGGTTCTGCCAGGAGCTCGACGAAGACGTCCTCGAGCTGGGCGGGCGGCTGTACACCGCGAAGGACTCGCGCACCTCGCCCGAGACGTTCGCGAAGATGTACCCGCGGCTCGAAGAATGGCGCAAGGTCCGCGCTTCCATCGACCCCGAAGGCGTTTTCGCCTCTGACATGAGCCGGAGGCTCGAACTGTGATCGACGCGGTGGGCAACCCCCAATCCCTGCTCCTGCTCGGCGGCACGTCCGACATCGCGCTGGCGATCGCCGAGAAGTACCTGGCCGAGAAGCCGCTGCGCGTGGTGCTGGCCGCCCGGCCGTCGCCGCGCCTCGACGCGGCCGCGCAGCGCCTCAAGGACCGCGGCGCCGAAGTGTCGACTGTGGACTTCGACGCCAAGGACACGGCGGCTCACCCGGCCGTGCTGGCCAAGGCGTTCGACGGCGGCGACATCGACGTGGCGGTCGTGGCGTTCGGCCTGCTCGGCGACCCCGAAGAGGTCTGGCAGGACCACGCGAAGGCGGTCGAGCTGGCCACGGTGAACTACACCGCGGCGGTGTCGGTCGGGGTCGCGCTGTCGGAGAAGCTCAAGGCCCAGGGCCACGGCACGGTGATCGCGCTGTCGTCGGTGGCGGGCGAGCGCGTCCGCCGTTCCAACTTCGTCTACGGCTCGACGAAGGCCGGTTTCGACGGCTTCTACCTGGGACTCGGCGAGGCGCTGGCGCCGTTCGGGGTCAAGGTGACGGTCGTCCGCCCCGGGCACGTCAAGACGAAGATGACCGAGGGCCTCAAGGACGCTCCCCTGGCCCAGACGGCCGAGCAGGTCGCCGAGATCGCCGTCGGCGCGGCCCGCGCGGGCAAGGACCTCGTGTGGGCGCCGGCGCCGTTCCGCCTGGTGATGTCGGCGCTGCGGCACGTCCCGCGGCCGATCTTCCGCAAGCTCCCGATCTGACGTCAGGCGTCGTCGAAGGCCCGGACCGCGAGGGCCGGGTCTCGGCGAAGAACTTCACCACGCGCACCTTCTCGACCCCGCCCAGCGGCCGGGTCGCGGAGAGCGGCCGGCGCAGGACGGCGACGACGTTCGTCTCCATGTTCTGCGCCATCACCAGCTCCTCGTCGCCCCAGACGACCGCGGCTGGGCCGCCGTGGCATCAGCGGCTCAGCCGCCGATGGCGTGGGCGGGGACGAGGTAGAGGTTCTGGCTGCCCACCCACGGCGAGTCGATGTGCCAGCTCGCCAGCGCGGCCGGCGGCGGGGTGCGGCGGGTCGTCGCCAGGACCAGGTCCGGGCTGGCCGGGGCGACGCTGTGGTCGAAGTTGTGGAAGTTGGCCTCCAGCAACGCCCGGCCGAGGTCGTCGCTGCGGCGCTTGGTCTCGGTGATCGCCGGGTCGACCGCGCCGCGGTCGGAGAACTCGTCGACCAGTTCGCAGTCGCACGCGTACGCCAGCGCGCCCACCTCGCCCGCCGTCTCGACCTTGCGGCCGTGGGCGATCGCCGCCAGCTCGTGGCCGATTTCGCGGTACTCCGTCGTCGACGCGTGGTTGCTCGTGATCGGGGCGAACTGGCGGGGCACGCCCGGCAGCGCGTACACCGCGACGCTCGCCGCGAGGACCGCGCCGGCCACCGTCCACGTCCCGCGCCTGACGCGCTCCGGGACCGCCGACGCGCAGGCGGCGAGGAAGATCGTCGCGCCGATGATGCTCGGCGCGTAGTACCAGTGGTAGGGCGGCACGCCCAGCCGGCTGTAGGCCAGGTAGTGCAGCGCGCCGGCGACGGCGAGCGCCGCGAACGGCGTCAAGCGGCGGGCCGTTCCGGAACCGCGGCGGTACTGCACGATCCAGGCCACCCCGGCCAGGGCGGCCAGCACCAGCGGCAGGAACGAAAGGGTGGCCGCGGCCGGGAAGTTGCGCCAGTACAGCAGCGGGCCGTTGGTGAAGCTGAACGGTCCCCACGACTGCTGGCTGATCTTGATGACGAGCGTGTCCGGCACCGCCGAGCCGAGCACCACCCAGCTGAACCCGAACCAGGGCAGCGTGACGGCGAGGGCCGCGAAGATCGTCTGCCAGATGCCGGCCCAGAACTCACGGCGGGCGGCGAACAGCACCGCGGCGATCAGCAGCAGATCGATCCGGACGAGCGCGAGCAGCCCGATCACCACGCCCAGGCGGCCGGCCCGGCGCTCCCCCGCGTAGACCAGCGTCCACACGACGCCGGCGGCGCCGAGCGCCACCTCCAGGCCGATCGAGGACAGCAGCAGCGGGTTGACCAGCAGCAGCGCGAACGTCAGCGGCGCGAACGCGGGCGGCAGGCCGGTGCGCTCGCCCAGCCGGCGCAGGCCCAGCACGAGCAGCACCTGCGCGGCGACGAACACGACACCGGCGGCCAGCACGGCGTCGCGCACCACGAACGTGACCGCGCCGAGGGCCAAGACGTTCAGCGGCGACGTCGCGGTGTTGGCCGTGCCCTGCTCGATCAGGCCCCAGTGGCCGTGGAAGGCGAGGTTCTTCGCGTAGGACAGCGTGATGTAGGTGTCATCGATGAGATGGCTGCTGACCAGCGCGAACACCAGCGCGGAGGCGGCCGCGGCGCCCGCCGGCAAGGCCCACGAGCGGGCGAGGGGGATGACCGCCGGCAGCGCGCGGACGGCTTTGGGGAGTTCTGCGGAGGCGCTTCGCATCCGGGCCACCGTACCCCGCTCGTGATGCTTCTGTGATCTGAGCGGAGTACGGGTGGCCCAAGCCACAGTCAGGGATCAGATGCCGTCCCCCGCGCCGGGGCCGGCGTTGCCGCGGCCGCCGAAGCCTGGGCCACGGCCGTCGAAGCCCTGGCCGGGGCCGTCGTACTGGCGGTGGACGCCGGGCCGGCCATCCCGCGGGCCGTGGTGGCTCGCGGCGGCGATCCCGCCGACGATGCCGCCGCCGACGAGCATGCCGAACACCCCGACGGCGACGAGCTGGGTCGCGCGGTGGCCGGCGAACCGCCGGAAGCCACCGGCCGGCCGTGCGGCTGCCGGCGGCGGCCCCCAGGCGGCGTAGTGCGGCCCGGGGCCGGGCTGGGAGAGCTGCGGGGTCGGCGGCGGCTGCTGACCGTGGACGGCGGTCTGGTCAGCGGCCTGGGCGGCGGTCTGATCGGCCGGAGTGGCTCCGGCCGCCTGGCCGGGAGCCGCGGGGCCGGTCGCACCCGGCGCGGCGGCCGTTCCGGCAGGAGGCGCGGCCTCCGGCCCGGTCGCACCCGGCGCGGCGGCTGCTGCTCCAGCAGCAGGCGCGGCAGGCGTGCCCTCCGGCGCGGTCACACCCGGCGCCGCGGCTGCTGCTCCAGCAGCAGGCGCGGCAGGGGCAGCGGGCGTGGCCGCCGGCTGGTCCGGCCGCGCGGGCTCGGAAGCGGGCGTCGCCGGGTGGGTCGGCGCCGCGGTGGGGGTGTCGATGGCCGCCGTTGGCTGGGTGGCCTCGGTCGGGTGCGCGACAGTCGGCTGCCCGGCTCCGTCCGGGGCCTGCTGCTCGCGCGGCTGGTCGTTCATGGTCGCTCCTGGGGTCACGGGGACGGGCGCAGTGCCCGCCCCCACCACCTCAGGGTGCGTCGCTCAGCTGTGTACGACCTGAAGCGAACCTGTCGATCCGCAATGAGTCACGCAATGAGTCACAGGTAGAACGCCAGGAACAGCGTGATCACCCAGCTCGCGCCCAGCACCTGCAGGATGCGGTCCTTGAGCGCGATCTCCTCGGGCTCGCCCGCGATGCCGCCGTCGACGTCCACCGCGTAGCGCAGCACCGCCACCAGGAACGGCACCATCGAGATGAGCGCCCACACCGAGTTGTGCTCGGTCTGGCGGATCTCGAACGCCCACAGGCAGTACGACATGATCAGGATCGCCGCCGACGTCGCCCAGACGAACCGCAGGTAGCTGGCCGAATACTTCTTCAGCGAGGAGCGGATCTTCGCGCCGGTCCGCTCGAACAGCATGATCTCCGCGTAGCGCTTGCCCGCCACCATGAACAGCGAGCCGAACGCCGTGACCAGCAGGAACCACTGCGAAAGCGCGATGCCGCCCGCGACGCCGCCGGCGATGGAACGCATCAGGAAGCCCGAGCCGACGATGGCCAGGTCGACCACCGGCTGGTGCTTGAGGCCGAAGCAGTAGCCGAGCTGGACGGCCTCGTAGACGCCCAGCACGACCGCCAGCTGCCAGCTGGCGAGGAACGACACGCCGAGGCCGGCCAGGAAGAACACGACCGCGGCCCCGTACGCGACGGGGACCGGCACGATCCCGGCCGCGATCGGCCGGTTGCGCTTGGTCGGGTGGGCCCGGTCGGCCTCGACGTCGATCGCGTCGTTGATCAGGTAGACCGAGCTCGCCGTCAGCGAAAAGGCCACGAAGGCGATGATCGCGTCGATCAGGAGACCGGTGCGGTCGGTCGACTTCGAGAACGCGAAGAACGGGGCCGCGAAGACCAGGACGTTCTTCACCCACTGCCGCGGCCGCGCCGTCTTGATGACGCCGCCGACCAGGCCGAACTTCCCACGTGCCGCAGTCGGCTCAACAGCCTCGGCAGTCACGGCAGTTTCGTCGCTGTTGCGCTGCTCGGTCGTCTCGCTCATGGGTTCTTCTTCAGCTTCCGTCGTATCAGACCACCGACGAGCCCCCCGAGAGCTGCACCGGCCACAACGTCTGTCGGATAGTGAACGCCGAGCACGAGCCTCGAGGCCAGCATCGGCGGTACCAGGGCGGGCACCAGGTTACGCCCGGTCAATCCGGAGTAGAGCACCGCCGCCGCCGTGGTGGACGTCGCGTGCGACGACGGGAAGCTCAGCTTGCTCGGCGTGCCGACCAGGACCTCGACGCTCGGGTGGTCCGGTCGCGGGCGCCTGACCACGCGTTTCACCGCGATGGAGGCGGCGTGCGCGCCGACGACCCCCGCCGAAGCGATCAGCCAGTCCTTGCGCCGCTTCTTGTCGACGACGGCGCCGAGCAGGCCCAGGCCGAACCAGCCGAGAGCGTGCTCGCCGAAGTGCGACATGCCGCGCGCAGCCTTCACCGAAGCTTCACTCTTCAGAAAGCCCTGCGCCTTCGCCAGGACGGCCACCTCGCCGGTGGGCTGCCCCTTCTCAAGCATCGAGGGACCCGTCGAGCGGCGCGCCGTCGGTCAGGTGCGGGGCGATCTTGTTGTCGAACGCCGACAGCGCCGAGCCGATGGCCATGTGCATGTCGAGGTACTTGTACGTGCCCAGCCGGCCGCCGAACAGCACGTTCTTCTCGCGGGCCTCGGCCTTGGCCAGTTCGCGGTAGGCCTCGAGCTTCTCGCGGTTCTCCGGGGTGTTGATCGGGTAGTACGGCTCGTCTTCGTCGGTCGCGAAGCGGGAGAACTCGCGGAAGATGACCGTCTTGTCCTTGGGGTAGTCCCGCTCCGGGTGGAAGTGCCGGAACTCGATGATGCGGGTGTAGGGCACTTCCTGGTCGTTGTAGTTGACGACCGAGGTGCCTTGAAAATCACCGCAGTCACTCCTCACCTCGGACTCGAAGTCGACGGTGCGCCAGGTGAACCGGCCCGCCGAGTAGCCGAAGTAGCGGTCCAGCGGCCCGGTGTAGACGGTCGGGGTGCCCGCCGGGATGTGCTCGCGGACGTCGAAGTAGTCGACGTTCAGCCGGATCTCGATGTTCTCGTGCTCGGCCATCTTCTCGAGCCACGCGGTGTACCCGTTGACGGGCAGGCCCTCGTAGGTGTCGTTGAAGTACCGGTTGTCGAAGTTGTAGCGGACCGGCAGGCGCGTGATGATGTTCTCGCCCAGGTTCTTGGGGTCGTTCTCCCACTGCTTCGCCGTGTAACCGCGGATGAACGCCTCGTAGAGGGGGCGCCCGACCAGCGAGATCGCCTTCTCCTCGAGGTTCTGCGCGGCGGAGGTCTCGAACTCCGACGACTGCTTCGCGATGAGCTCGCGGGCCTCGTCGGGGGTGTGCGACTTGCCGAAGAACTGGTTGATCAGGGCCAGGTTCATCGGGAACGAGTAGACCTGGTCCTTGACCCGCGCGAAGACGCGGTGCTGGTAGTTCGTGAACTCGGTGAACCGGTTCACGTACTCCCACACCCGCTTGTTCGAGGTGTGGAACAGGTGCGCCCCGTACTTGTGCACCTCGATCCCGGTCTCCGGGTCGGGCTCCGAGTAGGCGTTGCCGCCGAGGTGGCTGCGCCGCTCGAGGATGAGGACCTTCTTGCCCAGCTCGGCCGCGGCCCGTTCGGCGACGGTCAGGCCGAAGAAACCGGACCCGACGACGACGAGGTCGTAACCTGCGAAATCGTCTTCAGTAATCTTGGCGGGGTTCGTGTGCGCGCTCACGGGCGTCGAGGGTACGCAGGTCGCTGACCCGGCCCGCACCCGACTATCACATTTCGGCCTACGACACACCTGGAAAGCAGTGCCTGCACCCGAGGACTTCTGGAGCTACTTCGCCGCGGTGGCCACCTACCTGGCCGTACTCGCGGTGCCTGGCGGCGTCGTCGGGTGGGCCGCCGGTCTCCGCGGCTGGGCCCTCGCCGGGCTCGCGCCGCTGCTCAGCTACGCCATCACCGGCCTGGCCGGCCCGTGGCTGGCCATCGCCCACATCCCGTACGGCTCGCTCAGCGTCGCCGCGGGCACGCTGCTGCTCGCCGCCGTGCTCTACGGCCTGCGCCGGCTCTTCACCGGGCGTGGCTGGTCGACGCCGGGGGCCGAGGAGCCGGCGGAGCCGTGGACCCGCCGGGCGCACCTGGCCGTCGGGGCCTGCGTCGCGATCGCCGTCGCCGTGTCGGTCGCCGTGGTGGTCACCGGCCGCGGCGGGACGACCGCGGTGTTCCAGCGCTGGGACACCGTGTTCCACGCGAACGGCATCCGCTACATCGCCGAGACCGGCGACGGCTCCCTGACCGGCATGGGCACCATCAACTGGTACCCCGGCGGCTCCTTCTACCCGAACGCCTACCACCTGGTCGGCGCCCTGGTCTACGAGCTGTCCGGGACGTCGATCCCGGTCACGCTGAACGCGATCACGATGCCCATCGCCGGGCTGTTCGCGCTGGCCATGGCCGCGTTGGTGCGCCAGCTCGGCGGCCGCGCGGTGTTCGCCGGCAGCGCCGCGCTGGTCGCGGGCGGCGCGACGACCGGGGCGTACGAGTCGGTGTCGAGCGGCCTGCTGCCCTTCGCGCTCGGCATCGTGCTGACGCCGCTGGCGGTGATCGCGCTGCAGCGGTTCGTCGCGCGGCCGGGCGTGGACACCGGCGCGGTGCTCGCGCTGAGCGCGACCGGCCTGCTCGCCGCGCACTCGAGCGCGTTGTTCGGGGCGCTCCTGTTCGCCTTCCCGCTGGTGGTGCAGCGCTGGTACCGGGCGCTGCGCGGCCGCCGCGTCGACGGCGTTCCCGAGGGCAGGCGCGCCTGGCGGGTCGTCGGCGGCGACGTCCTGCGCATGGTCCCGGTGATGGTGGCGGCGGGCGTGCTGGCCGCGCCGATGATCCTGGGCGCGCTCACCTTCACGTCCGGGTCGTACCCGTACCACCCCTGGGGCTCCCACATGGCGGTGTGGAAGGCCCTGGCGATGCTGGCGACGTTCAAGCAGGTGCTGCCGGTGCCGCAGATCTGGCTGACGGTGTTCCTCGCGATCGGCGTGTTCACGCTGGTGCGGCTGCGGCGGATGCGCTGGCTGGTGCTCTCGGCGATCGGGCTGTCCACGCTGTTCGTCCTCGTCGCGTGCTTCGGCGGCGAGGAGTGGGTGATCAGCCTGTCGCGGCCGTGGTGGAACGACCGGTTCCGGCTGATGGCGCTGGCGGCGATCCCGCTGTGCCTGCTCGCCGCGCACGGCATGAGCGAGGCCCAGCAGTGGCTGGCGAAGGTCGCGAGCGGACGTGCGTGGGTGCGCGCGCGGCCGTGGCTGACCGGCCGGGTCGGGCTGGCGACGGCGGTGCTGCTGGTCGTGGCGATGGGCGTGCTGACCGGCGGGTTCTACCGCGCGGCCAACGCCAAGACGGTGTCGCTGCTCTACTACAACGGCCTGCCCGGCGAGGTGGTCCCGCCGGTCAGCCAGGACGAGATCGACGCGATGGACCGCCTCGGCACGCTCGGCATCCCGGCCGGCCAGAAGGTGCTCAACGACCGGCTCGACGGCACGGCCTGGATGTACGCCCTGACCGGCGTGCACCCGGTCGCCGGCCACTACGACGCGGGCGTGGCCCCTCCGGACGCCCTCTACCTGGCCGAGCACTTCGCCGACTACGACAGCGACCCGCAGGTGCGCGCGGCCGTTCACCGGCTCGACGTCCACTACGTGCTGGTGGGCAGCGGCACCATCCGCCGGGACACGCCCATCGCGCCGGGCCTGCGGCACCTGGACGGGCACGACTTCCTCGAAGTCGTGTACCGGAACCCGGGTGCGACCATCTACCGGATCGTGAAGTAGAACGCCCTCGTGGCCGCGGCGCCCCTCCGCGGCCACGAGGGCCCCCGCACCCCCGGGGTGGTCTCGTCTGCAAAGTACCGACGCCCGGGACGCGACAATCGGTTTCCCGATCACCGCAATGTCACTCGTTCGGACTAGTGGAGCTCCGGCAGGACGTCGCTCGCGACCTGCTCCAGCACGGCTTCCCGGCCCTCGTAGGGCGACGACGACCGCGGCCAGTGCGAGATGACGTCGGTGAAGCCCAGCTCCCGCGCCCGGCCCACCGCGTCGCGGAACGCCTCGACGCTGGTCAGCGAAAAGACCGGCGACGCGTCCAGGCTGAGGTGCCGCTGGATGCTCGCCCGCTCGCGGCCCACCGCGTCCAGCCGCTGGTCGAAGACCTCGGTGAGCTGCTTGATGCCGGCCCACCACTCGTCGGCGGTGTCGCCGCCCTTGCCGGTGGTCACCCAGCCCGCGCCGAAGCGCGCGGCGAGGGTCATCGTGCGCGGCCCGTTCGCCGCGACGACGAACGGCAGCCGCGGCCGCTGGACCGGTCCGGGCAGGTTGCGGGCCCCGCGGGCCCGGTAGTACTCGCCGTCGAAGTCGAACTTGTCGGTCATGAGCAGCCCGTCGAGCGCCTCGACGAACTCGGTGAAGCGGTCCACGCGCTGCTTGGGCGTCAGCTCGGGGGCGTCGAGCACCGCGCCGTCGTAGTGGTGGTGGTCGACACCCGCGCCGACGCCGAGGACGAGGCGGCCGTCCGAGACGTCGTCGAGGGTGTTCAGCTCGCGCATGAACGGCACGGGGTGCCGGGCGACCGGCGACGCGACGAACGTGCCGAGCCGGATGCGGGACGTCACCATCGCCGCCGCGGTCAGGGTCGGGACGGCGGAGAACCAGGGTCCGTCGACCAGGTTGCGCCAGCCCAGGTGGTCGTAGGTCCAGGCGTGGTCGAAGCCGTACTCCTCGGCCGCGCGCCACTTCGGCTCGGCGGCCCACCAACGATCTTCCGGAAGAATCACGATGCCAACTCGCACAGGTCCGGACGCTATCGGTTACCACCGGCCGTCGCACGGACGGGGAAGTCTTCCCCCGAACGAGTCAGGGACAATGGCCGGGTGGAGAGACCCCAGTTGATCGCGTCCGACGTCGACGGCACCCTGCTCGGCCCCTCCGAATCCCTGACCGGCCGCACGATCGCGGCCGTCCGCCGGGCGATCGAGGCGGGAGTGCCGTTCGTCCTGGCCAGCGGCCGCCCGCCGCGGTGGATCGCCCCGATCGCGAAGCCGCTCGAGCTCACCGGGTACGCGGTGTGCGCGAACGGCGCGGTCCTGTACGACTGCGGCCGCGAAGAGATCATCGAGGTGCACGGGCTGCTCCAGCCCACGCTGCTGCACGACATCGCGCACGCGCTCGACAAGGCGCTGCCGGGTTGCCGGCTGGCGACCGAGCGCGTCAGCACCGGCGCGGTCGACCACGACATGCGCAACTTCGTGATCGAGCCGGACTACCACAACCCGTGGGGTGACGGCGAAGGCCGCACCGGGCCGCGGGCCGAGGTCCTCGGGCACCCCGCGATCAAGCTGCTGGTCAGCCACCGCGGGATGTCGTCCCAGGAGATGGCGGACGCGGTCAACGCGCTGTTCGACCGGGACGTCGACGTGACGTACTCGTCGTCGGGCGGCCTGGTCGAGGTGTCCGCGCACGGCATCACCAAGGCGACCGGCCTCGCCGACGTCGCCGAGCGGCTGGAGGTCGACCCCGCGCAGGTGATCGCGTTCGGCGACATGCCCAACGACGTCGAGATGCTCCGCTGGGCGGGCCACGGCGTCGCGATGCAGAACGGGCACCCGAAGCTGCTCGCGGTGGCCGACGAGGTCACCGGCCCGGCCGGCGAGGACGGCGTCGCGCAGGTCCTCGAACGCTGGTTCTGAAGTTCTAGTGGCGGTCGAGCTCGGCCGCTTCGGCCGGGGTCGGCGCCGTGCCGCCCAGGTGGGCGGGCAGCCACCAGCGGTCCTCGTCGGACGCCGGCTGGTCCGGGTACTCGGCCTGGGCCCGGTCGAGCAGCGCGCTCATCCGGGTGCGCAGCTCCTTCGTCACGACGTCCCAGTCGTCACCCTTCGCCGGGTGCATCGGCTCGCCGATGAGGATCGAGACGGGCACGTGCCGGCGGGTCAGGTCCTTCGGCCGGCCCTTCGTCCAGAGCCGCTGGGTGCCCCACAGCGCCATCGGCACCACCGGGACGTGGGCCGCCGCGGCCATCCGGACGGCGCCCGACTTGATCTCCTTGACGGTGAACGACCGGCTGATGGTGGCTTCGGGGAAGACGCCGACGACCTCGCCGGACTGCAGCTTCCCGAGCGCCTCGCGGTAGGAGGCGAGCCCGGCGGAGCGGTCGACGGAGATGTGGTGCATCCCGCGCATCAGGGGCCCGGCGATGCGGTTGTCGAAGATCTCCTTCTTCGCCATGAACCGCGTCAGCCGCTTGGCCGGGCGCGCGCCGAGGCCGCAGAAGATGAAGTCCAGGTAGCTCACGTGGTTGCAGGCGATGACCGCACCGCCGCGGCGCGGGATGTGCTCCGCACCTTCGATCCGGATGCGGTTGTCGAGTACCCGGAACATCGTCCGGGCCGCCGCGATCACGGGCGGGTAAACCAGGTCAGCCATCCGGCAAGGTTACGGGACCGTAGGTTCGGAACGGCGGTTCAGCGGGGAAGAACACAATACGAGCGCGATCAGCAGCGCGAACAGCGCGACGGACTGGTGCTTGATGCCCTCGATGCCGTCGCCCAGCGCCGCCGTGCCGAACTGCGTCACCGAGACGGCGAGCAGGAACGCCGGCACGACCCCGAGCGCGGTCCGGCGCTGTCGCCAGGCCCTGACCAGCACGAACAGCCAGATCGGCACCAGCGCGAACAGCCCGAGCGTGGCGATCAGGCCGGTCAGCCACGACACCACCGGCACCCGGTGCTCCTGGGCGTGCGGCGGGAAACCGGCGCTCTGGTCGAAGCTGCCGAGGTAGTCCGGCCGCGCGGTGAGCTGGTCGGTCGCGGCGCGGTCGAGCACCTCGAGGGTCCGGCCCGGGTGGGTGGCGAAGTACGTCACGACGTTCCGGCGGCTGATCTTGTCGCGGTATTGCGCGTACAGCGGGTCCATCGTGGCCGGGTGCGGGTGCCACCAGCCGTTGCCCGCGTACTGCGCGAACGTCGGCGGTAGCCCGAGCTCGGCCAGGTCGGCCCGGGTGTCGTGCCGCCCGTCGACGATGTTGAGGAAGATCGAGTTGAAGACGTTGATCTCGCGCGAGTCGTCGCCCGGGAACTCGGTGTACGTGCCGTCAGGAGCTCGCGCGGGCTCAACGCTCTGCTGCGCGTAGAGCGTGACAGCGCCGATCGCGCCGATGACCAGCACCGCCGACGCCCACCGCTTGACCCCGCGCAGCGCGCCCGGCCGGACCAGCAGGATCGCCAGGGCGAGGATCGGCAGGATGATCAGCGTCTGGACCTTGGCGTTGACCGCCAGGACACCGCCCACGAACGTCACCGCCATGCCCACGTGGCTCCACAGGCCCTCGCGCGCGGTCAGGAGCAGGCCACCGGCGGCGAGCAGCAGGCCGAGGAAGGCCGCGCCTTCGCCGAGGATCGCCGCGAAGTACCCGAAGAACGCCGAATCCGCGACGACCAGCAGGAGCCCGGCCGCCACGAACAGCCGGATCCGGCGCGGGTGCGGCAGGCCGAGCACGATCGCGGTGATCGCCGCCGCCGCGATGACGCTGCTCAACAGGCCCAGGATGACGAGGCTCAGCGTGCCGGGGAGACCGAGCAGCCGGCCGATCCGGACGGCCAGGTCCGCGAGCCAGCTCTGCGTGAGCAGGTACGTCGGGCGGCACGGCGGCGTCCCCGGCGCGGGCGTGTAGGCGAGGTGGACGAACGGCTCGGGCAGGCCCTTCCAGGTGATCCCGGCACCGCACAGCACCCGGCCGCCGTCGCCGTTGTTGGACATCGCGATCGGCCGCGGCACCAGGAACCGCACCACGAACAGGGCGAGCGACGTGCCGAACACCCCGAGCCCGAGCCGCGCCTCCGCGCTCAGCTGCCGGTCCGGGGCCTCGAGCTTCACGAAGGACAGGGTACGTAGCGGAAGTCCGGCCCCTGGTCGAGGTCGGCGACCAGGGTCTTCACCTGTTCCGCCCGCGGGTACACCGAGACCCAGTAGGGGGTGCCGACGCGGCGGAAGGTCGCCACCTCGTACTTGCCCGCGTAGACCGGGTCGATCGCGCAGTGCTGGCGGTCGGCGTAGCCGCCGTCGGCGGGCACGGCGACGGTCGGGCGGCGGACGTTGACGACGTAGTCGTAGTCGGTCGCGATGCCGCCGTCGTGCCGTCCTTCGCGGGCGATGTGGTCGTCGGTGCGGCCGAGGACGTCGATGACGAGCAGCTGCCCGCCGTGGGCGGCGAGCGCGCCGGGCGCGGCGGTGCTGACCACCGACCCGGGCGGCAGGTAATCGCCCAGCCAGCCGCCGATTTCGGCGAGCTCGGTGCCGTGTGAGTGCCAGACGCGGACGCGGTCGAGCATCTCGGGGCTGAAGACCGAGACGAGGATCGCGATCCCGGCCAGCCCGCAGGCGGTGACCGGCACCAGCCGCGCCCCACCGGCCCCCGGCTTCGGCCGCGGCGACGGCTTGGTCACGACGTTCACGGTCAGCACGCCGTACGTCCCCGCGGCCGCGACGGCGAGCAGCGGCGGCAGCGGGGCCAGCAGCCGCCACGACGGGCCCGGATCGCCGCCGATGAGCACCGCGGCCGCGGCCAGCCCGGCGGCCATCGCGAACAACAGCCAGAGCAGGGCCCGGGCCTCGACGGCGGTGCCCACCACGGCCTCGCCCCGGGCCGGGGACTCCGCCACCCGGGAAGCAGCTGTGCCCACCGCGGCTTCACCCCGAGCCGGGGGACCTGCCTCCCGGGACCCGCGAACCGCGGCTGCGCCCACCACGGCATCGCCCCGAGCCGCCGTTTCGGTGCGCCGCAGCACCAGCGCGACCGCGGCGACCAGCCCCAGCAGCAGGAATCCCTGGTGCGCCAGTGCGAACCCGGACAGGTACGGCCAGCCGGCGGCGACACGCGCGCCGAGCGTCCCGCCGAGCTTCGCGGCCAGCGGCGCGGGGACGAAGTGCTGGTAGAACGTCGCGCGCCAGGCCAGCCGCGGGATCAGGAAGACCAGCGCGCTCTGCGCGTACCCGACCGGCGCCCACCAGCTGTGCCTCCGCTTGAGCGCGGCGCCGACCAGCCACAGGCCGGCCAGCACGGCGACCACCAGGCCTTCCGGGCTGGTCATGACGGCGAACGCGACGAGCACCCCGGCCACGACCGGGCGGCGCGCGGCGAGCGCGTAGCCGGTGGCCAGGACGAGCAGCACGAACAGCGGGACTTCGGAGCCCGAGGCCCCGTACACGGCGAGGCCGCCGGCGCTCGCGGTGAGCACCGCGGCGGCGACGCCGATCGCCGGGCGCGGCGCGGCGCCGTCCGGGGCGGCCGCGGCGACGATCCGGTTGACCAGGAAGCAGGACACGAGCACGCAGCCGAGCGCGGCGACGACCCCCAGGACGACGGCCGTGGTGCGGACGTCGGCCCCGAACGCGGCGCGGGGCAGCGCGACCAGCACCAGCCAGAGAAAGTTCGTGTACCCCTCGACGCGTTCACCGGGGTTGAAGACCGGGCCGTTACCGTCGGCGATGTTCTGCGCGTAGCGGAACGTGACGAGCGCGTCCTCGGTGACGGTCGCGAACAGCAGCTGGTGCAGCAGGGAAAGCCCGAGGACGAGGGTGAGGACGAAGGCGCGCCAGCCGCGGTCGGCGTCGAGGCGGTGCCAGGTCAGCACCACGATCCCGGCGACGACCAGCCACGCCACCACGACCGCGTAGACCACCCGGCCCCCTCCACCTCGTCACCGCACCCGCCCGGCC
This sequence comes from Amycolatopsis sp. NPDC051716, assembly GCF_040681595.1. Lineage (NCBI taxonomy): Bacteria > Bacillati > Actinomycetota > Actinomycetes > Pseudonocardiales > Pseudonocardiaceae > Amycolatopsis > Amycolatopsis sp. NPDC051716. Next base: position 86,204 of record NZ_JBFAZA010000001.1, read on the forward strand.
GGTTCCCCGGCCAGGTTATCGGTCCTCGGCGGCGAGGCGTTTCCCGTGAGCCGAGCACAGGCCCGAATTGGGGGTGGATCACTTCGCCGGCGACAGTCAATCAGGGAAATTCACCGCCCAGAATAACCCGAACGGGTGCCGCCTCCGACGGTTGAAGTGACGTCCCGGAAAAGCACCGATCGGGGCGCCGGCACAGCGCGTCCGGCCGGCCATTCCGGGCTTAGTCTCCAGCGTGCTCTCCGCCAGCATCGCCATTGTCGTCATCGTCGTGCCCGGTCTCGTGATCGGTCTCGCCGCGGGTTTGCGCGGCTGGGTCGTGGCCGGGATGGCGCCGTTGCTGAGCTACGCCGCCGGCGGCCTGACCGGTCCGTGGGCCGCGGCGGCCGGGCTGCCGTTCGCCCCGCTGACCTACGCCGGCTCGGCCGTCGTGTTCGCCGCGATCGCCTTCGGTGTCCGGAGGAGCACGGTGCGCCGCCACCGGCCGGCACCGGATCCGGGGCTGTGGGCGCGGCGCGGGCACCTGGCGGTGCTGGCGTGCCTGCTGTCCGCGGCGGCGATCGGGGCGGCCGCCGTGCTCTTCGGACTGGGCCGCATCGGCGCGCTGCCGCAGGGCTTCGACGCGGTCTACCACGGCAACGCCGTCCGCTACATCGCCGCCACGGGCGACGGCAGCCTGTTCGGCACGGGCCACGTGAACTGGTACGGCGACGCGGCACCGGTGTTCTACCCCAACGCCTACCACCTGCTGGCGGCGGTGACCTACCGGCTCGGCGGGGTGCCGGTCCCGGAGACGCTGGACGCGAACACGGTGCTGCTGCCGGCGTTGCTGGCGTTGTCGCTGGTGACGCTGGTGCGGGAGTTCCGCGGCCGGGCGGTGCTCGCCGGCGCGGTGGCGCTGACGGCGGTGGCGCCGGTGATGGGCGTCTACGAGTCGATGAGCCGGGGGCCGCTGCTGCCGTTCGCGCTGGGGGTGGCGTTGACGCCGCTGGCCGCGGTGGCCCTGCACCGGTACCTGGAGCGGCCCGCACCGGACACGGCGCTGGTGCTCGTGCTGGCCGCGGTGGGGCTGCTGTGCATTCATTCGTCGACATTGTTCGGCGGGATCCTGTTCGCCGGACCGCTGCTGGTGCAGCGCTGGCTCACGGGATGGCGCCGGCTCGGCCGCGACCTCCTGGCGCTGCTGCTGATCGCGGTGGTTTCGCTGCTGGTGGCCTGGCTGCAGCTGTTCGGGGCGCTGGGGCTGGCGGTGCCGTACTACGGCTGGCCGAGCGAGTACCGCGCCTCGACGGCGCTGGGCGCGCTGCTGGGGTTCCAGCACCTCGAGCCGCACCCGCAGGTGTGGCTGTCGGTGGCGTTGTTCTTGGGGATCGTGTTCTTCGCGCGGGCGGGTGAGCTGCGCTGGATCGGCCTGACGGCGGCGGTGACGGGCCTGGCCTACATGGCGGTGGCGTCGTCGAACACGCCGATCGTGATGGCGCTGTCCCGGCCCTGGTGGGACGACCCGTACCGGTTCTTCTCGATGGCGGCGGTCCCGCTGTCGGTCCTGGCGGCCCACGGCCTGGCCTCGACACAGGCCTGGCTGCGCGATCGGCTGCCGTCCCGGGTCCCGCCGGCCGCCGTCGCCTCGGTGGTCCTGCTGGGGTTCGTACTGCTCACGAACGGGCTGTACGTCCGCTCCAACGGGCACCAGGTGTACCTGGGCTACCAGGCGGCGGACCCGTCGACGCTGCCCGTGACCCCCGGCGAACAGACGGCGATGGCCGAACTCGGCGCGCGGGCCGGACCCGGCGAATGGGCCATGAACGACCGGTTCGACGGAACGGCGTGGACTTACGCGTTGACAGGAATTCGAACGGTCGCCGCGCATTTCGACGAAACTTCCCCACCCGCGGACGCGGTGCTGCTGGCGAACCGCTTTCGAAACTATTCGACGGATCCGGCGGTGCGGGTGGCGGTGCGCCGGCTGAACATCCATTGGGTCATTCTGGGAAAACCGGCCTCCGAACCGGGCCACCCTTATCAGCCGGGGTTGACCGGATTGGCGGACGAGCCGTTCTTGAGGGCGGTGTACCGGAACCCGGACGCGGTGATCTACCGGCTGGTGCCGTGAGGGGGGTCGGCCGTGCGGGAGGGAGTCGGGCAGGAGCGGCCGGGGCAGCGGTGGGCTCGGCGCGGGCGGCCGGCGCAGGTGGCCCGGCGTGCTCGGCGCGGCCGGCTCTGATCGGCCGGCGCCGCGACGGGCTCGGTGCGGGCGGCTCTGGTAAGTCGGCGCCGCGGCGGGCTCGGCGCGGGCGGCTCTGGTCGACCGACGCCGCAGCGGGCCCGGCGCGGGGGCTCTGGCTGGTCGGCGCCCGGGCGATCGAGCGTGGTCACCGCCGCGCGCGGGCAGCTCGGGCATCGCGCAGTTGAGCGCATTTCGCGTGTCGGCCATGGCGCACGCCCGACACGCGCAGGAGTGGCCGGCCTCGCGGCGGACTCAGCCGCGCGGGAGGGACTCGGGCAGGAGCGGCGGGCGCCGTGGCGGGCTCGGCGCCGGCGGCTTTGGCTGGTCGGCGCCGCGGGATCGAGCGTGGTCACCGCCGCGCGGCGCGCAGCTCGGGCAACGCGCGGCACCGGCAGGGCAGGAGCGGCTGGCCACGGCATGCGCCCCGGCGGGCAGCTCGGAGTTGTCCACATGTGCGTAAAGCCTGTGGACAACCGGGGGGTAACTCGGGTCAGGCGGAGGTGGCCGCCGGGCGGACCGAGCGGGCCGCGACCGCCGCGAAGCCCGCCGTCAGGAGGTCGGCCACCGTGAACATCACGCGGGACGCCACCGCGAACGCCGTGGCCTGGCCGACGGTCAAGCCGCTTGCTGTCAGGACCGCGACCTGGGCCACCTCGCGGACGCCGACGCCGCTGGGGAGGATGAACGCGAACGTGCCCACCGTCATCGCCACGGCCATCGCGCCCACGCACAGCACGAAGCCGCTGAGGCCCGGCGTGCCCACCGAGTTGGCCAGCAGCCAGAGGTGGACGCCCTGCAGGCACCACGCCGCCGTCGAGGCGCCGAAGACCTTGCCGATCACGCGCCAGCCCAGTGGGTGCTGCAGCGGCGGACGGCGGAGGATCCGCAGCACGAGCGAGGTGCCCCAGGTGAGGATCTTCGGGTGCAGCATCGCCAGGCCGAGCGGGATGAGCACGAACAGCCACAGCGCGCGCGGGCTGTTGCTGAACACCGCGGGCGCGGCCAGGAGCGATACCACCAGCGCCGACACCACGCCCACGCCGAGCTGGATCAGGGAGCCGGTGAAGATCCGGGCGCGGGCCAGGCCCGCCTTGCGGCCCAGCTCCATCTGCAGCAGGTACGCCCAGACCGAGCCCGGCACGTACTTGCCGAGCGAACCGACCAGGCAGATCTGCGCACCGCGGGCGTAGCCGATCGGCTCGCCCAGGTCGTCGACCATCACCTGCCAGCCCCAGGTCGACACCAGGATCGCCGCGACCAGGGCGACCAGGCTGAGCAGGGACGACTCCCAGGCGACATCACGCAGGGTGTGCCAGAACTCGCCCCAGTTGGCCGCCAGCTGCTTCGCCGCGAAGCCGATGACCAGCAGGATCGCCACCCACCGGACGACGTCGAGGATCTTCGCCCGGGTGGACTTCGGCTGCTTGCCGGCAGCCGGCAGGTCCTCAACTGTCGTCATCGACGGCTCTCCTCAGGCCTGGACCGTGACCAGGCGGCTGAACTCGGACAGCAGATCGTAGCCGTCCCACACCGCCGAGAAGGTCAGGGCCGAGCCGAACGGCACGATCCGGTCGACGCCGCGGCCCGCGAGCTCGTGCGCGAACGCCGACAGCTCCTCGGCCGTGAAGCCGAACTGGCTGACCGTCTGGTCCTTGCGGAGCACGATCGGCACCAGGTCGGCCAGCGAGGACACGCGCGCGTTGGCGAACGTGCCGGCGCCGAGCCACTCGCGCGGCAGCACCGCCGGGTCGGTCAGCTCGAGCGTGGCCAGGCCGTTGCCCTGGAACGCGATCTCCTTGACCAGTCCGTCGGCCGCCGCGCCGTACGCCGCGACGCGCTTTTGGACCGCCATCGCGGGCTCGGTGACGTGCTGCTTCGTCTCCAGCACCGCCGCCAGCAGCGTGCGGAACTCCTGCCCCGCGGCCCGGGCGCCGGGCTCGTCGCCGACCCAGAACACCGCGCGCGGGGATGAGCAGGCGGCCTGGTCGAACCAGTACGAGTCGTTGTAGAAGCCCTCGGCGGCCGCACGGCGCTCTTCGGAGGACGCTCGCTGCCAGCCCGCCACCGACGCGACGGCGAACGAGGAGCGGTCCGGGAACGTCAGGTCACGCGCGTGCGGTGCGAGCGGGTACTTGCGCAGGGCCGCGACCGAGCCGTCGCCGCCCCAGATGACGCGCAGGTCCGCGGCCAGCGACAGGGCGCCGCTCACCTCGTCGCTGCGGTCGTAGGTCACCATGCGCTGGGTGGCCGTGATGGCGGCCGCGGTCGCCGGGTCCACTTCGGACAGTGCCGCGTTCAGCGCCTCCAGCACCGCCTCGGCGGCCCCCGCCGAGCGCGACGACACCCGCACGACGTTGTGGTTGCCCGCCAGCGCGGACAATGCCCACGAGTAGACGAAGATCGTGTCGACGTTCGCCGGCGGCACGTGGAACACCAGCCCGCGCGGAAACCGCAGCGCGGTGCCCGAAGTGTCCAGAGTGGACAGTGCCTTGGCGATTTCGCCCTTGCGCAGGAAGAAGCCGAGCGACGCCAGCTCCGGGAACCGGCGCGCGGTGGCCGGGGCCAGCAGCTTGCGGGCGAACTTCGTGACGAATTCGACGATCCGCGGGTCGCCGACCTTCAACCGGCCGCCGGGCAGTTCGGCGCGCAGTTCGCCGACCAGGGCACCGACCTCGACCGGGGGACCGGCGGGGAATCGCTGGGTGAGGCTCATGCCGCCGCTCCCGAGAACGTGTCCGAGCACCCGCGGGCCTCCGCCTTCGGCAGCCGCCCGAGCACGGAGAAGTGCTTGCCCGGCCAGTCGCCGTCGTCGATGCCGTTGTACACGCCGAGGTCTTCGGTCAGCAGGACGTGCCCCGGGTACGACCGCGGCAGCGTCGAGACGACCTCGATCACGCCCGGCTCCCCGACCGGCTGCTCTTCCCAGGTCTCCGGGTTCCGGATCACGACGTCGGCGAAGTCCGGGCAGTACAGCGAGTTCCCGGACGGGCCTTCGAGGAAGACGGTGCCGATCTGCTCGATCATCCCGTAGTAGTTGTGGATCCGGGTGAGCCCGGTGTCCTCTTTGAACCGGCGGCGGAACTCCGTGTTGTCGACCGCGCGATCGATCAGCTTCTTCCAGCCACCGCTGTGGATCAGGATGCCGTTCGACAGGTCGAGCCCGTGGTCGCGCGCGACCTCGTAGAGGTACAGCCACACCATGAACGTGAACCCGAAGATCAGGAACGGCTTGTCGCCGTACTCGGCCAGGAACTTCTTGACCGCTTCGACGTCCGGCTGGTCGTTCTCGTCGAGCACGTACGTGTGCTTGCGGCCGAAGTTCGCCATGCCCAGCACGCCGGCGCCGCGCGCGGAGAACGAGCGGCGGTTCTTGATGATGCCGATGGTGTCGACCATCAGCATCGGCAGCCGCTCGCCGCCGAGGACCTCCTGCAGCGTCGCGCCCAGCTGCTTGGTCTGCGCGCCGGCCGCTTCCTTGTCGAGGTAGATCCGGGACGCGCCGGCGCCGGTGGTGCCCGACGACGTCAGCGTCTTGAACACCTCGCTGTCCGGGACCGACTTCAGGTCGTGCGTCTTGAACATGCGCACCGGCAGCCACGGCAGGTCGGCGATCGTGGCGAAAGAGGCGTCGGACGCGATCCCCAGCGAGGCCAGGATCCGGTCGTAGCCCGCGGAGTTCGCCCGGTGGTGGGCCGTCAACGAGGCCAGCTCGGGCAGCAGCAAGGCTTCCCGGTCGGCCTGCGACCGCGTGAACACACTCATACCCGCCCCTCCAAGGTCCGGTAGTCGATCTTGCCGCTGGCCAGCAGCGGCACGGTGTCGATCGGGCGGACGTCGAACCCGCTGACGTGCAGGTGCAGCCGCTCGGACAGCGCCCGCGACGCGTCCTTGCAGATATCCTTGTCGACCCCTTCGGCGAACAGCACGACCTTGTCGCCGGCGGCCACCGCGGCCACCACGTCGATCCCCACCGCCGCCGTGCGCGCGGCCTGCTCGAGGTCGTCGAGGCTGACGCGGTTGCCGAAGACCTTGCCGATGCGCTTGAGCCGGCCGGTGATGAACAGGTAGCCCTCTTGGTCGAGGTACCCGAGGTCACCGGTGGCCAGCACGCCACCGAATTCGTCGCCCTTGGCCAGTCCGGACTCGTCGTCCGCATAGCCCATCATCACGTTGGGCCCACGGTAGACGACCTCACCGACAATTTTCGGGTGCGTGGTCTCCGAGCCGTCGTCGCGGCGGACCGAGAACTTCCCGCCCGGCAGCGCCGGCCCGGCGGAACCGAGCTTTTCGGCCAGCCGCTCGGCGGGCACCGTCGTCATCCGCGGCGACGCCTCGGTCTGGCCGTACATGACGTACATCCGGCCGCCGACGGCGAGCATCTTGTCGTTGAACTCGGCGATCAGCTCGTCGCGCAGCTTCCCGCCGGCCTGCGTCAACGTCCGCAGCGTCGGGTACTTCGCGGGGTCGAACTTGAGCCGCCGCAGCATTTCGTAGTGGTACGGGACACCCGAAAGCGACGTGACGCCGTGGGTGGTCACCGCGTCCCAGAACCCGCGGCCGAGCACGCCCGACGGCTCGATCACGATGGTCGCGTCCCGCACCAGGTGCGAGTTCAGCACCGACAGGCCGTAGCTGTAGTGCAGCGGCAGGCACGTCGGCGCGACCTCGTCGGCGTCGATGTGCAGCACCTGCGCGATGGCGTCGGCGTTGGTGAGGATCGCCTCGCGCGAAAGCCGGACGAGCTTCGGGTTGCCGGTCGAGCCGCTGGTCGGGAGCAGGACGGCGAGGTCGGGGTGCGGGCTGACGCCCTCAGCCGAAGAGCGAACCCAGTCGTCACCCCGGACGAAGTACCCGTCCGGCGCGTCACCGGAGGCCGACAGCACCGCGGCCGGGCGGAAGCGCGAGACGAGCCCGGCGAGCACGTCGGCGTCGAGGGCCGGGTCGATCAGCGCGATCGCGCGCCCCGACTCGAACGCGCCCAGGTAGGTCAGCACGCTCGGCAGGTCGACCGCCATCCGCGCGAAGACGACCCCGGTGGGCAGCGCGCTCAGCGCCTCCATCGCGCGGCCGACCTCGGCCGCCAGTTCCGCGCCCGCCAGCGTGCGGCCCCCGGCCACGTCCACCAGCCGAGCTCCCGCACCCAGCAACGTCACAGCACCAAGCCTCCGTCGATCCCCAGCACCTGGCCGGTGATGAACGACGCCTCGTCGCTCACCAGGAACCGGATCGCGTTCGCGACTTCTTCGGGCCGGCCCAGGCGCCCGAGCGGCGTCCGGCCCGAGTTTTCGGCCTTCGCGTCCTCGCTCAGGCCCGCGGTCAGATCGGTCTCGATCACGCCCGGCGCCACCGCGTTGACGCGGATGCCGGACCGGCCGAGCTCCTTCGCCGCCGAACGCGCGATGTTCGCCACCGCCGCCTTCGACGCCGCATACACGGTCTGACCAGCGCTTCCGTACTCGCCGACGATCGAAGCGAGCACGACGATCGAGCCGGTCTTCTTCCGCATCATCGCCCGGGCCGCGGCCTGGACGGTGTGCAGCGTGCCGGCGACGTTCGTGCTCAGCGTCGTGTCGACGAGGTCTTCCTTGATCATCCCGAGGAGCGCGTCCTCCATGATCCCGGCGTTCGCGACGACGATGTCCAGCTTGCCGTGCTCCTTGGCGACCCCCCTGACCAGCGAAGACACCGCCTTCGCGTCGGTGACGTCCAGCGCGAGCCCGGAGGCACCCACCGAGGCGGCCGCCTCCTTGGCGCGAGCCTCGTCGCGGCCGGTGAGCACCACCGTCGCGCCCGACTCCACCAACGCGCGGGCGGTGGCCAGGCCGATCCCCCGCGTCCCGCCGGTGACGAGCGCGACGCGACCGGACAGCGGCAAATCAGTCATTCTTCGACTGCAGCTCGGTCACCATGTCGACGGCGACCTTGAAGCTCGACATGTCGATGACCTGGTCGGTGTCGAATTCGACGTCGAACTCGTCCTCGATGGCCGCGACCAGCGCCATGTGGCCGACCGAGTCCCACGCCTCGATGTCGCGGTACTTCAGGTTCTCGACGTCCACGCCGCCGTCGAGGTCCAGCGCCTCGACGAAGACCTCGCGCAGCTTGGGGGCGACTTCCGACATCAGGCAGCTCCTAGTGCTCTTCGCGCGGGCGAGCGTCCCACGCCTTTAACAAGGTAGAGAGGTCGCCGGGCAGCGTGACGTCCGGGAGACCTTCCTTGCCCTTCAGCCACGGCCCGAGTGCCTCGATCGTCCCCTCGTCGAGACCGCGGCGGGACAGGCCCACGACGTTGACACCGGTGACGCGGGCCGGGTTGCCGACGGCGATGGTGAACGCGCCGATCTCGCGCCGCACCGCCGAGCCCATGCCGATCATCGCGCCGGGGCCGATCACGACCTTCTGGTGCAGGATCGCGCCCATGCCGAGGTTCGCGCCGTCCCAGATGTGGCAGTGGCCACCGGTGACGGCGTTGGAGGCGATCGTGACGCCGTCGCCGACCAGGCAGTCGTGCGCGATGTGGGCGTTGCGGAGGAGGTAAGCGTCGCTGCCGACCGTCGTCGTCCGCCAGGTCCCTTGGTGGACACTCACGTACTCGCGGATGCGGTTGCGGCTGCCGATGACGACGCCGTGGCCGTCGTGATCCGGGTCATGGCGCAGTGCCTCATTCCAGGCCGCCGGGTGGGGACGGCTGCGGTCCTCGCCGGGCGTGCCGATCGTCACGTGCGGGCCGATCCAGTTCCCGTCGCCGATCCGGACCGGCCCGGCGAGCACGGCGAACGGCCCGATGACGTTGTCCTCGCCGAGCTCGACGCCTTCGCCGATGACGGCGGTCGGGTGGATGCGGTTGGCCACGGGCGGGTATCCGTTCGTCGGCGGCTGGGTACGGGGCGTGCCATCGCGCCCGGTAACGTGTGGCCCGCGTTGTTGCAGGGCAGCCGGGCGCAGAACCGGCGGCTCACTGTACCGGACGCGCCGAAATCGCCTGCCGAGAGAGACTGCCCATGATCCCCATCACCGTGGTCGACGTCCGCGACGCGGAGGACCTCGTCGTCGAGGTGCTGCGCTCCGGCGCCATCGCACAGGGACCGATGGTCAAGCGCTTCGAAGACGCCTTCGCGGCGGTCTCCGGGACGAAGCACGCGATCGCGGTCAACAACGGGACCACCGCGCTGGTGGCCGCGCTCCAGGTCCTCGACCTGCGGCCGGGCGACGAGGTCATCACCTCGCCGTTCACCTTCGTGGCGACGCTGAACGCCATCCTCGAGGCCGGCGCCACCGTCCGGTTCGCCGACATCCGGCGTGACGACTTCGCGATCGACCCGGAGAACACTGCGGCCGCTGTGACGGACCGCACGAAGGTCCTCATGCCGGTGCACCTCTACGGCCAGACGGCCGACATGGGCAAGCTCGCGCCCCTGGCCGCCGAGCGCGGCCTGCACGTGATCGAGGACTCGGCACAGGCCGGCGGCGCGTCGTTCGAAGGCAAGCCGGCCGGTTCGTTCGGCATCGGCTGCTTCTCGCTGTACGCGACGAAGAACATCACCACCGCCGAGGGCGGCGTCATCACCACGGACGACGACGCGCTGGCCGACAAGCTGCGCGTGCTGCGCAACCAGGGCATGCGCGCCCGCTACCAGTACGAGGTCGCCGGGCACAACTACCGGATGACCGACCTGCACGCCGCCGTCGGCATCCCGCAGCTGGCGAAGCTCGACCAGCTGACCGCCGCCCGCCAGGCGAACGCGAAGCGCCTGTCGGAGGGCCTCGCCGGCACGCCGGGCCTCGACGTCCCGCAGGTGCTGCCGGGCCGCGAGCACGTGTGGCACCAGTACACGGTGCTGGTCGGGCCGCACGCGTTCCTGTCGCGCGACGAGCTCGCCGCGGCGCTGACCGAGCGCGGCATCGGCAACGGCATCTACTACCCCAAGATCGTCTTCGACTACGACTGCTACGCGGGTCACGACCTGATCCCGGGCGCGCGCGTCGAGGACTTCCCGGTGGCCCGCGCCGTTTCGGAGCAGGCGCTGTCGCTGCCGGTGCACCCGCACCTGACCGAGTCCGACCTGGACACCATCATCGAAACCGTTCGCGAGGTACTGGGCGCATGACGCATCGGATCGCTCTGGTCGGTACCGGGAACATGGGTTCCCTCCACGCCCGCGTGCTCGCCGGCAACGAGCGCGTCGACCTCGTCCGCGTGATCGATCCGCGCGAGGAAGCGGGCCGGGCCGTCGCCGAGCGGTACGAAACGCAGTGGACACCGGAGATCGGCGAACTGTCCGATGTGGACGCCGTCGTGCTCGCGTCGGCCACCGAGGTGCACTACGACCTGGCGCAGGAGATCTTCCGCCAGGGCAAGCCGATGCTGGTCGAGAAGCCGGTCTGCAACAGCTTCGAGAAGTCGCAGGAAATCGTCGCGCTGGCGGCGAAGAACGACATCCCGCTGATGTGCGGGCTGCTGGAGCGCTACAACCCGGCGGTGATGACCGCGCGGGCGCTGGTGCAGGAGCCGATCCACCTGATGGCCCGCCGCCACGGCCCGTACGCGCCGCGCATCAAGACCGGCGTCGCGTGGGACCTGCTGGTGCACGACGTCGACCTGGCGATCCAGTTCTTCGGCGGCGCGACGCCTTCGCGCGTGACCTCCGGCGCGGGCTACTTCCACCCGCAGTCCGCCGACGGCGCCGAGGACACCATCGAGACGGTGCTGTCGTTCCCGACCGGCCTGGCCACGGTGTCGGCGTCGCGGCTGGGGCAGCGGAAGGTCCGGTCGCTGATGGTGTCGGAGCTCGACCGGCTCATCGAGATCGACCTGCTGCGCCGCGACGTCACGATCTACCGGCACATCTCGCATGACTCCGTCACCCCGGACGGCCTCGGCTACCGGCAGCAGACGGTCATCGAGATCCCGGAGCTCGTCACGGCCCGCGAGCCGCTCGCCACCCAGCTGGACCGCTTCTGCGACCTCCTCGAAGGCAAGATCGACGCCGCCGCCGAGCGCGACCTGATCCTGCCCTCGCACCACGTCGTCGAGCAGGTCCTGACGCAGGCCGCGGCCTAACTCACCGGCGACGGGAACGCGGCCGGGCTCCGGCGCCCGCCGGAGCCCACCGCGCGGACGCCGAAGAAGACGTTGTCCTTCGACAGGTCGATCTTCGCCGTCAGTGCCGGGCCGGCGTCGATGGCGTGCGTCCAGTCCGGGGCGGTCGTTTCGCGCCAGACGACCTCGTAGCTCGTGGCGCCCGGCGTGGCGGTCCAGAGCAGCTCGGAGTCGTTCGTCAGCGCCGCCGTGCGGATCTTCACGCCCTTCGGCGTGCCCGGTGCGGTGGCGAGCGACCACAGCGCGGCGCCGTTCACCCGCGCGACCCGGGCGATGAACGGGAAGTCGCAGAACTCCGGCAGATCGCCGTACTGGACGCCGTTCTCGACGCGGACGTCCTGGTGCTGGTGCGCGAAGTCCTCGTTCGGTTCGGTGAACCGCGCCGCCGGGTAGCCCTGTTCCAGGAAGCCGATGTGGTCGCCGCCGCGCAGGTAGCGGTCGCGGCGGTAGACGACCCGGACGGTCATGCCGGTCGCGTCGTTCTCCGCCACTGACTTCACGAACCGGGCCAGCTGCCGCGGCGGGGAGTCGTTCTCGCCGCCGATGCTGCGGCGCAGGTTCGCCTCGGCCGGCGTCTCCGCCGTCGGGACGCCCTCGGCGAAGAGGCGGATGGTGAACGGATCGCGCGTGCCGTCGTCGGCGCGGCTCGAGCCGACGATGTCGTCGGTGAACATCGCCTGGACGTCGGTGCCGGCCGCCTTGAACTGCTGCGCCAGGTACCGCGAGCCGTACAGGCCCTGCTCCTCGCCCGCGACGGCGGCGAAGACAATCGTCGCGGCCGGCTGCCGGGTCGAGAGCACCCGGGCCAGCTCCAGGACGACCGCGACACCCGAAGCGTCGTCGTCCGCGCCCGGCGCGTCCCCGGTGAAGTCCATGACGTCGGTGCGGCGCGAGTCGTAGTGCCCCGAAACGACGTACACGCGGCCGGGATCGGTGGCCCCGCGCAGCGTCGCGACGACGTTGGTGATCTTCGTCGGCACCGGGATCCGGTCGGCGGGCGGCTGGACGTACGACTGCAGCTCGACGCTCAGCCGTCCCCCGGAAGCCGCCGCGACCTGCTGAAACTGCGCGAAGAGCCAGTCGCGCGCGGCACCGATGCCGCGGGCCGGGTCGTCTTGGGCGGACAGCGTGTGCCGGGTGCCGAACGCGGCCAGCCGCCGCACGGTCGCTTCGATCCGCCGGTCGTCGACCTGGCGGAGCAGCGCGCGCAGTTCCTGATCGGGACGCTGCGGGCGGACCGGGACGCCGGGCCCGCGATCGCCGAGTTCGGCGGCGCCGGCCGGAGTGGCGGCCACCATGCCGAGGGCGGCCGACGCGGTGAGGAACGCTCGTCGAGAGGTCACGATTCACGTCTTACGCCCGCATCGGGTGGGCGGGTACCGCCTACTTGGTGAGCCGCTTGCCGACGCCGTCGTAGGCGATCAGCGGCGTCAGGACGGCGGCGTCGGGCACGGCCTCGGGGTCGAACCAGAAGATGACCACGTTCGCGTCCGCGGTCCACCGGGCCAGGTGCGCCTCGACGGTCCGGCCGTGCACCGTGGTCGTGATCTTCGCCGCCGGGCCGGCGAAGTAGCCGAAGACCGGGATGAGCTGGTCGCGGATCACCTCGCCGCCGTCGGTGGCGTGGAAGCCGAAGGACCGGTCGGAGCCGCGGAACTCGTTCGTCGCCAGCACGGACTGCAGCGAGGCCCCGGATCGGAAGCCGGCCACCAGGCCGAACCGGATGTCCGGCAGCTCCGGCGCGTCGACGGCCCGCGCGTAGAAGACCAGCTCGCCCGACTGCGTCCGGATCCCGGTGCCGACGACGTCCCCGATCGGCTGCTCCGCGGGCGGCGCCGGCGACGTCGTGGACACGGCCGGTGCCGGCGCGGGCGGCTGCGCGACCGGCGCGGGCGCGGGCTGCCGCAGCTGGATGGCGAGCACCACGACGAGCACGACGGCGGCCGCGGCGGCGACCCCGGCTGTCCCGGTCAGCAGGCGGCGGCGACGCCGCAGGCGCGTGCCGTCGGCCATGATCCTGGCCAGATCGGGCTCGGCGAAGGGCTCGCCGGGCGGCTGCCGGAGGGCGGCGCGGAAGTCGTCGAGTTCGTTCACCGCCCGCTCCTCCCGATCAGCGTGTCCTCCGGGTCCGCCGCTTCGAGCCGAAGCTTGGCCAATGCCCGCGAGTTCGTGCTCTTCACGGTACCCAGGGAAACGCCGAGCTCACGGGCCACTTCGGCTTCCGGCAGGTCGAAGAAATGCCGGAGCACGACGACCGCGCGTTCGCGGGCGGTGAGCGTCTTGAGCACCGCGGTGAGCCACGCGCGCTGGGTGACGGCCTTGTCGACGTCGAAGCCGTCCTGCCGCTCGGGCATGGCCTCGGTGGCGTACTCGCGGATCGGGCGCCGCCAGCCGTCGATGACGTGGTTCACCAGGACGGTCCGGGCGTAGCCGTAGGCGTCCTTGTGCCGGACGCGCGACCAGGCCGCGTAGGTGCGCGTGAAGGCGGTCTGGGCGGCGTCTTCCGCCTGGTGGCGGTCACCCGTGAGCAGGAACGCGGCGTGCGTGAGCCGGGCCGACGACGCGCGGACGAACTCCGCGAACTCCTCGTCGCCACGCGCCATGCGTCACCTCGTTCCGTCCTTCCCAGCGACGGCCGGCGCGCCGGAAGGTTGCTTCGTGGATCTTGTGAGCGTACGCCGAGGCGAACGAAACGTTGTGTAACCGATATCTCGCGCTCGGTCACTGAGTACTAAATTGTCCAGCGTACGGAGCGTGCGGATCCGTGCGTGGGACTTCGCCGCCGGGAGGATCGGGCGGTTTCACGACGGCGGCGCCGGCGTCCGGCGCCGGCGCCGCCGTCATCCACGTCAGGGCCGCTGGGCGCGCCGGGTGGTGAGGGCGTTCAGGTCGATGGTGAGCGAGCTGCCGGCGAACTGGAGTTGGGCGACACCGGAGAACTCGCCGAAGTTCTCGTACTCCCCCTCGATCAGCCGGTAGGTGATCATGCTGACCGGTGCGTCGAGGTCGACGATCCAGTAGTGCTCGATACCGGCCTCGGCGTACTCGGAGAACTTGGTGACCTGGTCGGTGCGCCGGGTGCCTTCGGACAGTACCTCGACCACCAGCCGGACGTCGCCCGCGTCGAGCCGCGCAGGATTGGTTTCCACGAGAGAGCTCGGAGCTGCGACCACGTCGGGCGAACGGACGGTCAGCGGCGCTTCGGAGACGACGACCTCGACTTCGCTCAACGCCCAGTACTCATCCGCAAGCTGCTCGTTGATCAGATAGCCAAGCCGCGTAACAGCAGACTGGTGGAACGACATCGGACGCGGCGCCACGACGAGGACCCCTTCGACCACTTCGACCTGGTACTCCGACGTCTCCGGCAGGTTGATCCAGTCGTCGAGGGACAGAAGATCGTGAGGCCACTCCATGACACTCATCCGCCTTCTCCCCACCATCGGTTACTGGACGTCATCTTCTCACGCCAGCTTGCCGCATCGCTACTCCTCTGAGTAGTCGCCCGATGGGGCTCCCCACCCCGAAGTGTTCTGCCCGTGTGACTCCGCGATCTCCCGGCGGCGGGCGTTCTCCGCGCGCACCCGGTCCACTTCGGACTGGATGTACTCCTCGTCGTACCGCTGGAACACCCGCGCCGGATTGCCCGCCACCAGCGTCCGCGGCGGAACGTCCTTCGCCACCACCGAGTTCGGCTGGACCGTCGCGAAGTCGCCGATCGTCACGCCCGCCATGATCACCACCAGGCCGCCGATGAAGCAGCCCTTGCCGATCTTCACCGGCTTGCGCTCGATCAGGTCGCTGCCCGAGTGGTTCTGCAGCGTCATGTTCGCCAGCCAGCTCGAATGCGTGAAGATCAGCGTGTTCAGGCCGATGCTGGTGTGCTCGCCGATCTCCAGGCCGCCGCTCGCGTCGAGGGCCGCGCCCTCACCGATCCAGCAGTGTTCGCCCATTTTGAGGTTCTCGGGACTGATGATCTTCACGCGCTCGCGCACCCGGCAGGTCGGCGGCAAGCCGTAGAAAGCCGCGCGCTCGGCGTCGTTCATGTACTGCGAGACGAGCTCGGTCAGGATCTGCGGGCGCAGCCGGTGGCTGCGCTCGTCATCGAAGAACATCGGCTTCCGACACCAGCTTTTCGAACGTGCGGAGGTGCTCTTCGGCGACGACGTCGAGGCCGAAGTTCGACCGCACCAGCTCGCTCTCGCGCTGCGCGATCAGGGCCCGGCGATCCGGGTCGTCGAGCAGCTCGATCACCGTGCGCGCCACGGCTTCCGCGTCGTCCGGGCGCACGAGCAGCACGTTCTCGCCGTTGCGCAGCTCGATGCCCGGATAGTTGTCCTCGGTGACCGACGCGATCGTCGCCGTGCCGGACAGCATCGCCTCCAGCGACGCCGTGCCGCAGCCGCCGTTGAGGTCGTGCGTGACGATGTCCGCCGCCGCGAAGTACGCCGGGACGTCCTCCTTCGGCACCGCGCCCGTGACGACCAGCGCGTCCGAAACCCCCAGCTCCGCGGCCCGCTTGAGGAACGCGTCGTGGTACACGCGGCCGACGACGACCACCCGCACCCCGGGGTGCTTGTCCAGGATGGACGGCAGCGCCTCGATCAGCGGCAGCCGGTTGCGCAGCGGGATGACGTGGCCGAGCGACACGATCAGCGGCGCGTCGCCGATCCCGTGCTCCGCGCGGACGTCCTTCGTCACCGGCTTCGCGAAGTGGCCGGTGTCGACGGCGATCGGGAAGTATTCGGAGTTCGCGTCGCTGGTGCCGTAGCGGTCGACGCAGTAGTCGACGCCCAGCTTGTCGAGGATGACGTACCGCGGCTTGATGTAGCCGAGCATCGGCCGTACGAGCACCGCGTCGAGCAGCCGGAACACCCCGCCGTACAGCTTGTTGTCGCTGATCAGCAGCGTGTGGATGGTCAGCAGTGCCGGGACGCCGTGCCGCCGCGCCCAGATGCCGGCCAGCCACGACAGGTCGAAGAACTGGCCGTGCAGGTGGATCGCGTCCGGCTTGAACTCGTCCAGCAGCTTCCACAGCCGCCGCCAGTTGCCCGGCCGCAGCGACGCGAAGCTCATGTCGAAGTCGATCGACAGGCCGATCTGCGGCATCTTCACCGCCGGGAAGCGCACGACGCGGTAGCCGTCGCGCTCTTCCTCGGCCGGAGCCTCGCCGTACGCGGCCGTGATCGCGAGCACTTCGTGCCCGGCCTCGACGAACTGCGCCGCGAGCGAGGCCGCCATGTGCGCGCTGCCGCCCACCCGCGGCGGGAAGAAGTTGTTCACCACCGCGATGCGCATCGCACGCCCTTGGGCCGGCCCCGCGGTGGTTGTCACTCCGTTTCCTTGACCAGATCCCGCATCCCGTCCTCGACGGTGATCCGCGGCTCCCAGCCCAGCACTTCGCGCGCCCGGCCGATGTCGGCGGCGCGGCGCGAGACCAGCACGTCACGCTCGTTGAACAGCGGCTCTACGTCGACGCCGACGGCTTCGATGAGGATCTTGGCCAGCGCCGCGATCGACGTGTCGATGCCGGTGCCGATGTTGATCGGGAGGTTCGCCTTCTCCGACTCCAGCGCCGCGACGACGGCGTGCGCGAGGTCGGTGACGTGCACGAAGTCCATCGACTGGTCGCCGCGGCCGTCGATGATCGGCGGCTGGCCGGCGCGCAGGCGCTGGATGAAGTGGTTGATCACCGACGTGTAGTAGGCCTCGATCTTCTGGCCGGGGCCGTACACGTTGAAGAACCGCAGCGCGTTCCAGGACAGGCCCTTCTGGCGCTCGTAGAAGCCGAGCAGGTCCTCGCCGGCGCGCTTCGAGATGCAGTACGGCGTGAGCGGGCGCAGCTCGTCGTCCTCGTGCATCGGCAGCCGCTTCGGGTCGCCGTAGACCGACGCGGTCGAGGCGAACACCAGCCGCTCGACGCCCTCGTCGGCGGCCGCGGCGAAGACGTTGTGGTTGCCGATCATGTTGATGTCGATCGACTCGTGCGGGTCGGCGATCGACTTGTTGATCGACACCGTCGCGAAGTGGATGACGTGCGTGCAGCCGCGCATCGCCTCGCGCACCGCGCCGCCGTAGCGGACGTCCTTCTCGACCAGCTCGACCTGGCCCGTGGCGACGAACTCGTTGACGCGGGCGCGGTCGCCGCGAGTCATGTTGTCGAAGATCCGGACCGTGTAGCCGCCCTCGAGCAGCAGCGGGATCACGTGCGCGGCGATGAACCCGCCACCCCCGGTGAAGAACACCTTCTTGTCGGACACCAATTTCTCCTCGGTCGGCGGCTTCAGGACAGGGACTGCACGGCTTCGCGCACGACCTCGCCGACGCGGGTGACTTCCGCGTCGGTGAGGTTGGCGTGCATCGGGATGGCGAGCTGACGCGCGAACGCGTCGGCCGAAACGGGCAGCGGGGCCTGAGGCCCGTAGATCGGCTGCAGGTGCGAGGCGTAGGTGCCGAAGTTGCACTGGACGCCCTGCTCGCGGATGCGCATGGCGAGCGTGTCGCGGCTGACCTCGGGCGCGACCGTCAGCAGGTACGCCTGCCACGGGTGCTCGCGGTCGGGCAGCTCCACCGGCACGGTCAGCGCGCCGACGTCCGCGAACGCCTCGTGGTAGCGCTTCGCGACCGAGCGGCGGGCGGCCAGCAGGTCCGGCAGGCGGTCGAGCTGGACGTTCATGATCGCGGCCTGGACGTCCGAGAGGCGGAAGTTGTAGCCGAGCTCGTGGAACTCCGGGATGGGCAGCGTGTCCGAGCCTTCGCGGCTGATCGCCGGCTCGATGCCGTAGGTGTGCAGCTTGCGGGCGTGCGCGATGAGGTCTTCGCGGTCGGAGACCAGCGCGCCGCCCTCGCCCGCGGTGATGCCCTTGCGGCCGTGGAAGGAGAACGCGGCGAGGTCGGCGAGGCTGCCGGCCGGGCGCGTCTTGTACGTCGCCCCCGCGGCGCAGGCGGCGTCCTCGAAGAGCCAAAGGCCGTGCTTATCGGCGATCGCGCGGTACTCGTCGAAGTCACCGGGCTGGCCGGCGACGTCGACCGCGAGGATGCCGACCGTCTTCGGGGTGATCAGGGCTTCGACGTGCGCCGGGTCCGCGCTGAAGACGTCCGGGCGGATGTCGGCGAAGACCGGCTTCGCGCCCGCCTGGACGACGGCGTGGCCGGTCGCCGGGAAGGTGTAGTCCCCGACGATCACCTCGTCGCCCGGCCGGACGCCGAGGACTTTCAGCCCCAGGAAGAGCGCTGAACCGCAGTTCGCGGTCGTCAAGGCGTGCGCCGTGCCGGTGACCTGGGCGAAGCGCTCCTCGAAGCGGCGGCACGCCGGTCCGGCACCGGCCAGCCACCCCGACCGGAAGACTTCGGCGACGGCAGCGAGCTCCTCTTCGCCCACGGTGGGTTGACCTAGGGCAATGCTCTCGGGCGACATACCTCTCCCATTGCGTGGGGACCCGGCGAAGTGTATAGACGCACGCTCAGGTGATTCACAGCCCCACGCCGAACTCCCCTTTGGAGTGACGCTTCCCCCAGGTCGGGGACGTCCTAGGCTGGTCTCCATGCGATTCGGGGTGCTGGGGGCCGTCGCCGCGTGGGGCCCGGGCGGCACGCAGGTGGCGGTGGGCGGCCCGCGGTCGCGGACACTGCTGGCGCTGCTCGCGCTGGAGGCCGGCCGGTTCGTCCCGGCCGACCGGCTGATCGACGGCATGTACGGCGAACACCCGCCCGACGGCGCCGCGAACGCCCTCCAGTCGCAGGTGTCGCGGCTGCGGACGGCGCTGAAGGACCTCGCGCCGGTCGAGTTCACCGCGGCCGGCTACCGGCTGGCCGTGACACCGGACGAAGTGGACGTTCACTGCTTCGAACGGCTCGCCCGGACCGGCCGCACGCTGCTGAAGAACGGCGAGCACGGGCGGGCCGCGGAGGTGCTGGGCGAGGCGCTGGCGTTGTGGCGCGGGCCGGCGTTCACCGACCTGGCGGACGCGCCCTTCGCCGCCACGCAGGCCACCCGGCTCGAGGAGCTGCGCGCGGACGCCGCGGACGACCACGTCGAGGCCCGGCTGGCGCTCGGGCAGGCCGAAGACGTCCTCGCCGGCCTGCGGGAGACCGTCGCCGGGCAGCCGCTGCGGGAACGGCCGCGCGCGCAGCTCGTCCGCGCGCTGGCCGCCGCCGGACGGCCGGCCGACGCGCTCGCCGCGTTCGAAGACGCCCGCCGCACGCTGGCCGACGAACTGGGCGCCGACCCCGGCCCCGAGCTCGCCGAAGCCCACCTCGCGGTGCTTCGCGGCGAAACGGAGAAGCCGGTGCTCCCGGCGCTGCCCGCCCAGCTGACCACCTTCGTCGGCCGCGACGCCGAGCTGCGGCAGGTCGCGGAGCTGCTGGACCGCAGCCGGCTCGTGACGCTCACCGGCCCGGGCGGCACCGGCAAGACCCGGCTGGCGGTCGAGGTCGCCGCCACCCGGGCCGGTCCGGTGGCATTCGTCGAGCTCGCCCCGCACGGCGGCGCCGACGTCGCCGGCGCGGTGCTGGCCGCGCTGGGCCTGCGCGAGAGCTCGCGCGGCGGCCCGCAGGACCCGGTCGAGCGGCTGGTGCCGGCGTTGCGCGACCGCCCGGTGCTGCTGGTGCTGGACAACTGCGAGCACGTCGTCGAGGTGGCGGCCCGGCTCGCCGCGCGCCTGCTCGCCGCGTGCCCGGGGCTGCGCGTGCTGGCCACCAGCCGCGAGCCGCTCGGCATCACCGGCGAGCAGCTGGCGCCGGTGCCGCGGCTGGCCGTCCCGCCGCCCGGGACGGCGGCCGTGCAGGCGTCGGAGTTCGCGGCTGTCCGGCTGTTCGCCGAGCGCGCGGCCGCGAGCGATCCCGCGTTCGCGCTCGACGAGTCCACGATCGGCGACGTCCAGCACGTCTGCGCGGCTCTCGACGGCCTGCCGCTGGCCCTGGAGCTGGCGGCGGCCCGCGTCCGGACCCTGTCCCTCGGCGAGATCGCCGCCCGGCTCGACGACCGTTTCCGGCTCCTGGCGCGCGGCAGCCGGACGGCCGAAGCCCGGCACCGCTCGCTGCGCGGAGTCGTCGAGTGGAGCTGGGACCTGCTGACGGGCGAAGAACGTTCGCTGGCCAGGAGACTCGCGGTGTTCGCCGGCGGCGCGAGCGCCGCGGCCGCCGCCGAGGTGTGCGGCGCGGACGTCGACCTGCTGCCGGAGCTGGCCGACAAGTCCCTGGTGGAAGCCGTCGGCGGCCGGTTCCGGATGCTGGAGACGATCCGCGCGTTCGGCGGCGAGAAGCTCGCCGAAGCGGGCGAGGCGGAGACGTTCCACCGCGCGCACGCCGAGTACTTCCTCCGGTTCGCGACGGAGGCGGACCCGATGCTGCGGACCGCGGAGCAGCTGGACTGGCTGGCGCGGATCGACGCCGACTACGACAACATCCTGGCCGCCCTCCGCTGGTCGACCGAGCACGACGTCGCGCTGGCGCTGCGGCTGGTGCCGTCGCTGGCGATGTACTGGTGGATGCGCGGGCGGCGGTTCGAGGGCGCGGTGCTGTCGCTGACCGTGGTTTCGCGGTGCTCGCCCGAGCTGCGCGCGGAGTACGCCGAGGAGTTCCTGGTGTGCGTGCTCGGCGCGCTGGCCGGGCAGCGGCACGAGTCGCTGGAGCAGTACCTGCCGCTGGTCCGCCGGTACGCGACGGACGATTCGTGGGAGCCCCGCAACCCGATGCTGGTGATGCTGCTGGGGGTGGTGGCCGGCCCGCCGGGCGACGACGCCGAGCGGCTCGGCCGAGGCCTGCTGGCGGCCGGTGACGCGTGGGGCTGGGCGCTGCTGCCGATGGGCACGGGCCTGCGGGCGATGATGTCGGGTGACCTGGCCGGCGCGGAGGAAGGCCTGCGCGAGGGCGCGGCGCAGTTCCGCGCGCTGGGCGAGCGGTGGGGCCTGTCGATGTCCCTGGACCACCTGTCCCAGCTGCTGACCTGGCGCGGCGAGTACGCGGCGGCGTTGCCGCTGATGGACGAAGCGCTGGGCCTGATGCACGAGATCGGCGCCACGGACGACGTCGCGGACCTGATCTGCCGCCGCGCGTGGACGCACCTGCTCTCGGGCGACCACGCCCGAGCCCGCGCGGACTACGAACTGGCGGCGGCAACGGCCCGCCGTTCGGGCATGCCGGAGTCCCGCGCGGCGGCGTACGTCGGCTTGGCGAACCTGGCCCGGCTGTCGGGCGATTTGGCCGCGGCGCGGGAGCTGTGCGAGCGCGCGCTGGCGGAATGTGCGGGAGGCTCGTTCTCATCGGAGGCAGTCCGCGCGACGGCGTTGATCTCCCTGGGCTGGCTGGCGCTGGCGGAGGGCGACCGGTCATCGGCGGTCTCGTTGCACCGCTCGGCGGTGGTGATCGGACGGCAGTGGAACGCGAGTGACGTGGTGGCGTTCGCGTTGGAGGGCCTGGCGGGAGCAGCGCAGCCGGCACCGGCGGCGGTCCTGCTGGGCGCGGCGGCCGCGATTCGCGGGACGGAGATCAGCGGCCCGGAGGTAACGGCGGTCCGCGGGCGGCTGGTGGCGTCGCTGGGGGTGGACGGGTTCGAGCGGGCCTATCGGACGGGGCTGGGGATGAGTGCGCAGAAGGCGCTGGAGCACTCGATCGAGGGCGAGGTGTCCACAAGTTCGGACACGTAAATTGCCACCATGCCGAAGACGGACACGGTCACCCCGCGCGCACGCACCCTCGCGACCGCGATCCGCGAGGTCCGCACGGACGCCGGCTGCGGTTTGCGAGAACTGGCGCGGCGGATCGGGATCCACTTCCAGCTGCTCAGCCAGTGGGAGTACGGCCTGCGTACTCCGCGGTTGGAGGAGGTGACAGCCATTCTCGGCGCACTCGGGGTGGTCGGTGATCGCAAACGGCAGATCCTGACCTTGGCGAAAGGCGCTTCGGAACCGGGCTGGATCACCTACGGCCCTTCCGGCATGCAGCTCGCGGCGGTGATCGAGTGTGAGAAGGCGGCGAAATCCATCGTCGAATGGTCGCCGATGGGCATTCCCGGACTGCTTCAGACCCCGGGCTATGCCCGCGCGATGTTCGCCGCCTCCGGCCGCACTGCGGAAGAGGCAGATCGACGAGTCACGTTGCGCATGAAGCGCCAGGAAATGCTCTCCGCCGACCGGACCTTCGAAGCGATCATCGGTGAAGCCGCCCTGCGTGACCGGATCGGTACTCCGGCCACAATGTTCGACCAGCTGCATTCGTTGATCGAGAAATCCGCACGGTCAGTCACGCTGCGGGTGGTTCCGGCCACCTGTGGCTGGCATCCCGGCTTGGCAGGACCGTTCCTCCTGTATTCGCTGACCGACGGCACAGCGGTGGTTTACCTGGAACACCTGTCCTGCGGGGCATTCGTGCTCGACGAGCACGATGTACGGGTGTATCGAGCCGGGCTCAAGACGCTCCGTGCGCTGGCGATGAGCACGACCGAATCCGCAGCGTTCATCGCCCGGCTCGCCAATGAAATTGAAGGCGTTGAGCTTCCCGCCTTGACCGGCGAATAGCAGCACCCGCCGCTTGGTCGGCCTTCCTCACGCACCTCGGCCGCTGACCAGCGGGACCGCGCGCCGGTCCCCTGAGCGCACCATCGCCAGCAGCGGCTTCACCAACACCCCCAGCACCCGCGCCACCACCGGGCGGCCGTTCTCGCGAGCCAGGTCCGGGCCGAAGCGGTCCATCAGCGCCACCAGCCCCGGCAACGTCCGCACGAACAGCGTCGCCTCCTCGATCAAGCCGTCGTCGTTCAGCCGCACCACCGTGGCCTCCTCGATCGGCTCGCCGCCGATCCGGGCGGTGTAGACCACCACCCGCGTCCGCGTGTCGCCGACGTCCGTGTGGAAGCTGATGTCCTCCAGGTGCCGGTACGCCACCTCGATCAGCGGCCTCAACTCCGCGTGCCCGGTGAAGCGCACCCGGGACGTCAGCGGTGAATGCAGCACCGCGTCCGGCGCGAACGCCGTCATGGCCAGTTCGACGTCGCGCGTTTCGGCTGCGCGACGGTAGGTTTCCGTGCTCATCGTTCCCCCTTGGTCAGCGTGGCGAGTCCGCGCCACAGCAGGTCGACCGTCAGCGCCACCACCTCGTCGCGCGGGATCTCGCGGTGCTCCCACCACCACGTCGCGATCGAATTCAGGGCGCTCTTGCACGCCTCCGCCAGCACGTCGTCGGCCAGCGGACGCGGGATGCGGGACGTCAGGTCCAGCGGCAGCCCGTGGAACAGCGAAGCCAGGTTGGCCGTCGCGCGGGCCTGGCCGCGGCGGTGCACCGTGGCCACCGCCGGGTCCGACGGGGCTTCCGCGAAGATCATCCGCCAGCCGCGCTCGTTCGCCTCGATCCAGTGGAAGATCGCCGAAACGCGGCTGCGCAACAGCATCTCCGGATCTTCCGACGCCGGCAGCTCGGCCCAGCCGGCCAGTAATCCGTCCACTTCGGACTCCAGGAGGGCCGCGTACAGCTGCGCCTTCGCCGGGAAGTGGTCGTACAAGACCGGTGTGCTGATCCCGGCGGCCGCCGCGACCTCGCGCATCCCGGCCGCGTCGTAGCCCGACGCGGCGAACACCTCGCCGGCCGCCGCGAGGATCCGCTCGCGCCGCGCCTCCCTCGTCAACCGCTTACCTGACATCGGTTAGGTACTGTACCTGACAGACGTTAGGTAACGCCAGGAAGACCACCTGCGAAGACTCGCGTAGCCTGATCGACCGTGCGCAACGTGGTAGTCGTCGGGGGCGGGATCGTCGGTCTGGCCGTGGCCTGGGAGCTGACCAGGCGCGGGCTGGACGTCACCGTCCTGGAAAAGGAATCCCGCTGGGCGGCCCACCAGACCGGGCACAACTCGAACGTCGTGCACGCCGGGCTCTACTACAAGCCCGGTTCCTTCAAGGCGCGGATGTCCGTCGCCGGCAACCGGTCCATCGTGGACTTCGCGCGGCAGTACGGCGTGCCCGTCGAGGTGTGCGGGAAGCTCGTCGTCGCGACCCACGAGCGGGAGATCCCCGCGCTGAACACGCTCGCCGAGCGCGCCGAGGCCAACGGCGTCCCGGCCAAGCAGATCTCGCCCGCCGAAGCGCGCGAGTACGAGCCCGAAGTCGCCTGCGTCGCCGCGTTGCGCGTCGAATCCACCGGGATCATCGACTTCCCCGCCGTCTGCCACGCGCTCGTCCGGCTGCTCGACGAGGCCGGCGTCGACCTGCGGCTGGACTCGCCCGCGGTGGCCATCCGGGCCGGGAGCCACGGCGGGGTCGAGGTCGCGACCGGCGACGACGTCGTCCAGGCCGATGCGCTCGTCAACTGCGCCGGCCTGCACTCCGACCGCGTCGCGCGGCTGGCCGGGCTGACGCCGTCGGCGAAGATCGTGCCGTTCCGCGGCGAGTACTACGAGCTCAAGCCGGACCGGCGGCACCTGGTCAAGGGCCTGATCTACCCCGTGCCGGACCCGACGCTGCCGTTCCTCGGCGTGCACCTCACGCGCATGCTCGACGGCAGCGTCCACGCCGGCCCGAACGCCGTGCTCGCGCTGCGCCGCGAGGGTTACCGCTGGCGCGACTTCTCCGCCAAAGACGTCGCCGAGGTCGCCGGTTTCCCCGGCGTCTGGCGGCTCGCGCGCAAGTACGCGTTCCCGACCGGGCTCGACGAGGTCCGCCGCTCGTTCTCCAAGAAGCGGTTCGCCGCGAGCCTCGCGCGGCTCGTGCCGGCCGTCACCGAGGACGACATCGTCCGCCACGGCTCCGGCGTGCGCGCCCAGGCGATGCGCCGCGACGGCTCGCTCGTCGACGACTTCCTCATCGAGACCGCGCGCGACCAGGTGCACGTCCTGAACGCGCCGTCGCCGGCCGCGACGAGCGCGCTGGAGATCGCGCGCCACATCGCGGACCAGGTCTCCGAGGGCTAGCCGGGCAGGTTCGCGGTCACCAGCGGCAGGCCCTGCTTGACGAGGTCACAGGTCTTCGCGTCGTCGCCGATGAACCCGCTGACCACCTGCACCGACGACGTGTCCGTGATCGCCAGGGTCGCGCCGCAGGTCACCCGCAGGCCGCCCATGTTCGGGAACAGGCCCCACTTGCGGCCGCCGACGTCGACGGTTTCGGTCGGGTTGACGCCCTTCGCGCCCGGCCACTCCCCGACCGGCGTGCTGGGGCCGAACCAGACCTCGAACGCCTTCTGGCCGCCGTCGCCGTCGGTGTCGTCCCAGAGGCAGTACGACGCGTTCGGCACCGTGGACGAGGTGTCCTTCTCGCCGGTGGGCGAGATGTCCTTCAGCTGGGCCACCTGCTCGGGCTTCAGCGCCGCGCACGGGTCCGCCGACAGCAGCGGGCCGCCCGGCTCGGGCTTCGCCGACGTCGACGGCGTGAGCGGCGGGGCGTCCTGGCCGCCGGGCAGGTGCGCCGCGACCTGCGGGATCACGGTCTTCGCCAGTTCGCACGACTTGTCGAGCTTGCCCGCCGAGACGCTGACGTACGCGAACGACTTGGTGCCGAGCAGGGCGTAGAACGCGCAGTCGTCGGGCAGGATCGAGGCGTACTGCGTCCAGCTGAGGCCGCCGGCTGGCAGCGGCTCGGACTTCTTGATGGCGCCGGAGATGTACTCGTTGAAGTCGATGTCCGAGGCGACGCCCACGTTGAGGACGGCCGACGGCTCGATGTCGTCCTTCGAGTTCCAGAGGCACATCGGCGGCTGGAGCCGCTCCTTGTTCTCCGGCACCGAACGGCCCGGCGACCGGTAGCCGAGGGCGTCGACCTGGGCCTCATCGAGCAGCGTGCAGGCGTCGACGGCCGTGACGACCGGGCCCTGACCCGGCACGGGCGACGCCGAGCCACCGACCGTGACCGTGCAGCCGGTCACCACGGTCACGGCCGCCAGCGCCGCCGCGACCTGCCACCTCTTGCGCATGCGAGTCCTCCCGTTCGGCCCGGACTGTACTGGGACGAACGGAGCAGCACCGCGGATCCATCCGATTCAGCGAGGCGTGAGGACTTCCTTGCCGCCGACGAACGGGCGCAGCGCCTCCGGCACGCGGACCGAGCCGTCTTCCTGCTGGTGGTTCTCGACGATCGCGGCGATCCAGCGGGTGGTGGCCAGGGTGCCGTTGAGCGTCGCGGCGATCTGCGGCTTGCCGTTCTCGTCGCGGTACCGGACCGAGAGGCGGCGGGCCTGGAACGTCGTGCAGTTGGACGTCGAGGTCAGCTCGCGGTAGGTCTCCTGGGTGGGGAGCCACGCCTCGCAGTCGAACTTGCGGTGCGCGGACGTGCCGAGGTCGCCGGTCGCGGTGTCGATCACCCGGTAGGGCACCTCGATCTTCGCGAGCATCTGCTCTTCCCAGCCGAGCAGCCGCTCGTGCTCGGCCTCGGCGTCCGCCGGCTTGGCGTAGACGAACATCTCGACCTTGTCGAACTGGTGGACGCGGATGATGCCCCGGGTGTCCTTGCCGTACGAGCCGGCCTCGCGGCGGTAGCAGGACGACCAGCCCGCGTAGCGGTTCGGGCCGTCGTTCAGGTCGAGGATCTCGTCGGCGTGGAAGCCGGCCAGCGGCACCTCCGACGTGCCGACGAGGTAGAGGTCGTCGTCCGCGAGGTGGTAGATCTCGCTCGAGTGCTGCCCGAGGAAGCCGGTGCCGGCCATGATCTCGGGGCGGACCAGCGACGGCGTGATCATCGGCGTGAAGCCGTTCTCGAGCGCCTGCGCGATGGCCATGTTGAGCAGGCCGAGCTGCAGCTGCGCGCCGATGCCGGTGAGGAAGTAGAACCGCGAGCCCGACACCTTCGCGCCGCGTTCCATGTCGACGCCGCCGAGGCCTTCGAGCAGCTCGAGGTGGTCCTTCGGGGTGAAGCCGAGCTTCGTCGGCTCGCCGACGTGCTTGACCACGGTGAAGTCGTCTTCGCCGCCGACCGGGGCATCCGGGTGGACCAGGTTCGGCACGGTCCGGAAGAGCTGGTCGAACTCCTCCGACGCGGTGTTCTGCTCCACCTCGGCCGCCTTGACCTGCGCGGCGAGCTCCTTGGCCGTGGCCAGGAGCCGCTGCTTCTCCTCCGGCGGCGCCTTCGGGATCTGCTTGCCCAGCAGCTTCTGCTCGTTGCGCAGCTTGTCGGCGGCCGCGATCGAGGACCGGCGCCGGGAGTCGAGGGAGAGCAGCTTGTCGACCACTCCCTCGTCTTCACCACGAGCGCGCTGCGACGCGCGCACGGCTTCCGGGTCATCGCGCAGAGTCCTGGGGTCAATCACGGGTCAGAGGGTAGTCCGTACAGACTGTGCGGCCCTACTGGGTTATCCCGACAGTCTGATCGTTGAAGCGCTGTTCACGGCGTCCCCATACTCCAGGGAAACCCTGAGGAGGCGCCCGATGACCGACGAGCTGCTGACCCGGCACCGCGCAGTCATGCCGTCCTGGATGTCGCTGCTCTACGAAGAGCCGATCGAGATCGTGCACGCGCACGACCGCCGGATGACCGATTCCCAGGGTCGCACCTACCTGGACTTCTTCGCGGGGGTGCTGACCAACTCGATGGGCTACGACGTCGCCGAGATCGGCGACGCGGTCCGCAAGCAGCTCGACACCGGCATCCTGCACACCTCGACGCTGTATTTGATCCGCTCCCAGGTCGAGCTGGCCGAGCGGATCGCGAAGTTGTCGAACATCCCGGACGCCAAGGTGTTCTTCACGAATTCGGGCAGCGAGGCCAACGACACGGCCCTGATGCTGGCGACGCAGTACCGCCGCAGCAACCAGGTGCTGGCGATGCGCAACTCGTACCACGGCCGTTCGTTCGGAACGGTCGCGATCACCGGCAACCGCGGCTGGTCGGCCTCGGCGTTGAGCCCGGTCAAGGTCAACTACGTCCACGGCGGCTACCGGTACCGCAGCCCGTTCCGCGACATGTCCGACGCGGACTACATCGACGCGTGCGTAGCGGACCTGGTGGACGTCCTGGACACGGCAACGGCGGGCGACGTGGCGTGCCTGATCGCCGAGCCGATCCAGGGGGTCGGCGGCTTCAGCCTGCCGCCGGACGGGCTGTTCCGCGCGATGAAGGAGGTGCTCGATTCCTATGGAGTGCTGTTCATCTCGGACGAGGTCCAGACGGGCTGGGGCCGCACGGGCGAGCACTTCTGGGGCATCGAGGCCCACGGCGTGACCCCGGACATGATGACGTTCGCCAAGGGCCTGGGCAACGGCCTGGCGGTCGGCGGCGTAGTGGCCCGCGGCGACGTGCTCGACTGTTTTCAGGCCCAGTCGTTCTCGACGTTCGGCGGCAACCCGGTCTCGATGGTCGGCGCAACAGCGGTCCTGGACTACATCAACGACCACAACCTCCAGGCCAACTGCGCGGCCCGAGGAGCCCAACTGCTGTCAGGCCTGCGAGCGGCGCCGTCCCCGCTGGTGGCCGAGGTACGCGGCAAGGGCCTGATGATCGGGATAGAGCTGATCAAGCCGGGCACGACAACGCCAAATGTGGCAGCCGCAGCCCGCATGCTGGAGGAGACGAAGAAGCGCGGCTTGCTCATCGGCAAGGGCGGCCTGCACGGAAACGTGCTGCGCCTAGGCCCCCCAATGACCCTGACCGCGGACGAGGCACAGGAAGGCCTGGACATCCTGATCGACGCACTGGCGGCAACCCACACAGCCCTGGCCTGACCAGACAAAAGGAGCGGGGTGGTCATCCCGTCGCCTGAGGCCGCAAAAATCACTTTGAGCCGGGCCCGCAACCCACCGACAAACGCAAGACAACGACGCAAGCTTGCGGGCCCGGCTCAAAGTGATAGGCCTCAATCAGGCGACGGGATGACCACCCAGCGGCCCACCTCGAGAAGGTGAGACGGCAGCGGCGAGGGGCGGCCATCCCAGAGCCTGCCCGTCCGGCGAGGACAGCTTTTGCATTTTTGCCACGGCAGAAAACTCTCCCGCGGCACAGCGGGTCCGACTTGCGCCACCGGTTCTCTCAGCCCCGCACGAACCGCACCACGTGCTCAGCCAGCTCCTCGCCCGCATCTTCCTGCAGGAAGTGCCCCGCCCCCGCGATCACCGGGTGCTCCAATCCCCGCGCGCCCTTCATCGAGCGCTGCAGGATCGGGGCCAGGCCACCCGTGATGGGGTCGCCGTCGGAAAACGCCACCAGGAACGGAAGCTCCAGCTCGGTCAGGATCTTCCACGCCGCGCGGTTGGCCTCCGTCGCCGGGTTGTCGGGCCGGTAGGGCACCAGCCCCGGCATGGCCCGGGGACCGGCCTTGTACGTCTCGTTCGGGAAGGGCGCGTCGTAGGCGGCCCGCACCGCGTCCGGCAACTTCGACGCGCAGCCGGACTGCACGAACCGGGCGACGTCCAGCACCGGTGCCTTCTCGACGGCCTCACGAAAGGCGTGCCACGCCGCCGGCATGTCTTGGTCGCCGCTCGGCAGGCCGGTGTTGGACGCCACCACGCGAGCGAACCGGGCCGGCTCCGCCGCCACCAGGCGCAGGCCGATCAAGCCGCCCCAGTCCTGGCCGACCAGGGTCACGTCGTGCAGGTCCAGCGCGTCGAACGCGAACCCTCGCATCCACTCGACGTGGCGGGCGTACGAGTGATCCGCCTGGTTCGCCGGCTTGTCTGACCGGCCGAAGCCCACCAGGTCCGGGGCGATCGCGCGCAAGCCGGCCGAAGCCAGGACCGGCAGCATCTTGCGGTACAGGAACGACCAGCTCGGCTCGCCGTGCAGCAGCAGGACCACCGGGCCGTCCGCCGGGCCCGCCTCGACGTAGCCGACTCTGATGCGGCCGTCGTGCGGGTCGTCCAGCTCGGCGTAGCGAGGCTCGAAGGGAAAGTCGGGCAGGTCCGTGAACCGGTCGTCCGGTGTCCTCAGCAGGCGCACGGACCCCACGCTAGTGCGAATGGAAGAGCCGGACCACGCATCACGTGGCCCGGCTCACAAACACCGCTCAGGAGATGCCGACCGCCACCACGAGGCCCAGGCCGATGTGCGCCGCCGCGACGACGATGCTCACCGGGGCGAACTTCTCGCTCTCGATGGTCGAGGCCACGTCGATGCGGGTCGCCCACTCCAGGAGCCGGACCGCGACGACCTGGACGACGATCCCGAGCAGGCCGTAGACCAGCGAGGTGATCAGGCCCTCGGTGAGGTCGCTCGCCGAGTTGAAGATCGCCACGACGACGA
Organism: Amycolatopsis sp. NPDC051716; assembly: GCF_040681595.1. Taxonomy (NCBI): domain Bacteria; kingdom Bacillati; phylum Actinomycetota; class Actinomycetes; order Pseudonocardiales; family Pseudonocardiaceae; genus Amycolatopsis; species Amycolatopsis sp. NPDC051716. The sequence goes on from NZ_JBFAZA010000001.1 coordinate 116,679, forward strand.
TGAACGCCATCGAGAGCATCCCGGACGCCGTCACGATCACGGCGTTCGGCAGGCCCTGCGTGACCAGTTTCGACAGCTTGCCCGGCGTGGTCCAGTCGATCGCGTAGAAGCCGGCGAACATCAGCAGCAGGCCGATGACGCCGTACAGCAGGATCGCGCCGATCCCCCGCACGAGGTCGGAGCCGAACGTGTCGGACAGCGCAAGGGTCGTGTTCACGAATTGTCTCCCAGGGGAAAAGAGCTGATCAGCGACGGTGTTGTATCACGACTCGACGATGCGGTGTGGGACAAATGCCGCACCGTCGTCGGTGACCAGGCCGCCGGTCTCGCGGATGCCCAGCCCGGCGGAGCTGTCGCCGACGATCCACGCACCGAGCGCCGGCCGGTAGCCGTCGAACTCGGGCAGCGGGTCGAACGCCTGGTAGACGAAGCCTTCGGCGCCGTAGACGCCGTCGGTCTGGGTCTCGTAGCCGGTCGCGACGATCTGCACGTTCGCGCCCTCGCGGCCCAGCTTCGGCTTGCGGACGTACTCGGTGAGGATCCCGGGGTCGTCGGCGAACGCGGGCAGCAGGTTCGGGTGGCCTGGGTAGTTCTCCCACAGGATCGCCAGCAGCGTCTTGTTGGAGAGGATCATCTTCCAGAGCGGCTCGATCCACAGCGTCCGCGGCAGCGACTCGACGGCGTTGCGGCCGAACTCCTCGTCGACCACCCACTCCCACGGGTACAGCTTCAGCACGGTCGCCATCTGCTGCTCTTCGAGGTCGACGAACCGCTTGAGCACCGGGTCCCAGCCGATCTCCTCGATCGCCAGGCCCACCGTGTCGAGGCCGGCCTCGGCCGCGGTCTCCTGCAGGTACGCCGTGGTGACGTTGTCCTCGCCGCTCGGATCGGCCGCCGACCAGGTGAAGTGCAGCTCGTTGGACGGCAGCTTGTCCCGCAGGAACGCCCACCGCTCGACGAGCTTCTCGTGGATCGAGTTCCACTGGTCGTCGTCCGGGAAGACGTCGGTCTTCCAGTGCCACTGCAGCAGGGACGCCTCGAGCAGCGTGGTCGGCGTGTCCGCGTTGTACTCGAGCAGCTTCGCCGGCGACTTGCCGTCGTAGCGCAGGTCGAACCGGCCGTAGACGTGCGGGTCCTGCCGCTTCCACGACTCGGCGATGTGCGGCCAGACCCACTCGGGGATGCCGAAGCGCTGGTAGCCCTCGGTCGTCACGACGTTGTCGACGGCCTCCAGGCACATCGAGTGCAGCAGCTCGACGTCGGCCTCCAGCGAGAGGACCTCGTCCATGTCGAAGACGTAGTGCACGGACTCGTCCCAGTACGGCCGCACCCGGCCGCTGCTGTCGCGGGCCGGCGTGCCGTAGACGAGCCCCTGCTCCTCGACGATCCGCTGCCAGTCGCGCCGCGGCTCACGCCGGTCCCGGTACACCTACGATCCCCCGCTCTTGCCGCTGCCGCCGGTGCTGCCGCTCTTGCCGCTGATGCCGAAGCCGCCGCGCTGGACGGACTTGCCGGACTTCGTGTTGACGTTGCTGCGCGACGACGGCGGGTCGTAGGAACCCCCGGACACGCGCTGGCCGACGACGCCCTGCCCGCCGTAGTTGTAGCGGTAGCTGTTGTAGCCGCCGCCCGGGATCGGCAGGAAGAGGAAGCCGCCGCTGTGGTAGCCGCCGTGGCTGGTCACGTAGTTCTCGTCGCAGTTGTCGTCGTTCTGGACGACACCGTTCGAGTCGGTGCAGACGGCCGTGACTTCGTTCGGCTTCGCGACGGTGTAGAACGTCGCGACCAGGCCGACGAGCCCGACCGTGACGCCGCTGCCGATCAGGATCTTGCGCCGCGTCGCCGCCTTGGCATCGGACTGGCGGGCCAGCTCCTCGTCGCGCTCCTCCTGGACCAGCGCCTGCTGGCGCGCCCGCTGCTCGGCGAGCGAGGGCTCCTTGGGACGGGTGTTCGAGTCCTGAAACCTCATCGAGCCGCGCTTCGGCGGCTCGGGGGGCGGCTGGTCCCCAGTATTGTTGTCCTGCGTCATGTGCGCTCCGTAATCACCGGCCACCGCGAAACCGTGACCACCCTAACCACCCGGACCGCGCACGTCATGCGCGGCGCGGGCATCATGGACTGCGATGTCTCCCAGTGCCGATCGGTTCCCCACCGCCCCTCAGACGTTACGCACTCGCGTCGTGATGGGCGGGATCTTCGCGGGCGCGCTCATCGCGCTCGCGCTCAGCGTCGTGTTCTCGTGGAGCGACGGCATCGTCGGCGGCTCCGGCGGCGGCGCGGGCAAGCTGTCGGCGGCGGCCCAGGAGGCGTTCCACTCCCCGCCCGGCAGCTGCCTGACCTGGGACAACCCCGACGCCAGCGACGCGCGCAAGGTGGCCTGTACCCAGCCGCACCTGTTCGAGGTGACCACGCTCGTGGACATCGGCGCCCAGTACCCCGAAGGCGCGCCCGTCCCGTCGCTGGATCAGTGGCAGCAGATCGCGCAGCAGAAGTGCACCGCGGACGTGAAGCCGTACCTCGGGCACAAGCTCGACCCGTACGGCAAGCTCACGACGAACCTGCTCCGCCCGACGCCGTCACAGTGGGAGGACGGCGACCGCCAGCTGCGGTGCGGCCTGCAGTGGGCGGGCCCCGGCGGCAAGCTGCTGCCGACGACCGGGCCCGCCAAGGAGCAGGACCAGTCGCTGGTCTTCGAGCCGGGCACCTGCCTGGCGCTGCGCGGCAAGGGCGTCGGCGATCCGATCGACTGCGCGAAGCCGCACTCGTACGAGATCGTCGCGACCCTCGACCTCAAGACGAACTTCAAGGACGGCTACCCCTCCCAGGACAACCAGAAGGCCTGGCTCGACACCGAGTGCAACAAGGCGGCGGGCGACTACACCGGCGGCGCCGACCTCGAGGCGAAGAAGGTGATCCTGACCTGGGACCTGCGGGAGCAGGAGAGCTGGGACACCGGCTCGACCAAGGTCAACTGCAAGGTGGCTTCGGTGCTGCCGGACAAGAGTGGCCTGCAGGCGGTGACCGGCAGCGTCAAGGCCGCCCCGGCGGGCCCGGACGGCGGCCAGCCCCAGGACGGCGGCCCGCCATCGGACGGCGGCGGTGGCGCGGCCACGCCGAATCCCGCGCCTTCGACGGCGAAACAGGGCGGCTGATGCCCGTCGAGATGAGCCGGGAGCGGTTCGAAGAGCTGGTCTCCGAAGCCCTGGACGAGGTGCCGCCCGAGTTCGCGCGCGCGATGGACAACGTCGTCGTGCTCGTCGAGGAGTTCAACGACGAAGCGCCGGACATCCTGGGGCTCTACCACGGGATCGCGCTGACCGAGCGCACCTCGTCGTACGGCGGGGTGCTGCCGGACCGGATCTCGATCTACCGGCAGCCGATCCTGGCCATGTGCGAGGACGAGGACGAGGTCGTCGAGGAAGTCCTGATCACCGTCGTGCACGAGCTGGGGCACCACTTCGGCATCGACGACGCCCGGCTGCACGAGCTCGGCTGGGGCTGAGCGCGTACCGGGACGATCGGGGCACCTGCTCGGTGACGAATCGGACTCAGCCGCGGCGCTGACCCACCACGATCCGCGATTGTGAGCTGAAATAGCTCCTCACCCAGGTGGTGAGGAGGCAGTCATGCGCACCGTGGACCCGGGGACCGGCACCGACGCCGATCCCGACTTCGACGAGTCTCCGGCCGAGCCCGAGTCCGAGCCCACCCCGCCCCCGCCGTCGCGCCGGTTGCTCGTGCTGTGCGCGGTGGCCGGGTTCGTGCTGGGCGGCAGCGTGCTCGGGCTCCTGTGGGGACTGTCCGGAGTGCACGCCGGCGCGCTCGAAGACGCCGTCGCGGCGTGCCAGGCGCTCGACCGCGTGGGCGAGCTGCCCGACACAAGCCGGGACGCGCAGCCGGCGCTGACACCCGGGCTCAGCTCGGAGCGGCTGCACCGGATGATGGCGGCGCGCGAGCTGGCCGCGGCCGCCGCCCAGGTGAACGCCAACTACCAGCCGCTGGCCGACCACATCGACGGCGTCAGCCGGATGGTGCTGAGCCTGCACTTCAACGACATCTCCGGCCAACGGCACCTGACCCAAGCCAAGGAGATTTGCGGCCGGATTTAAGCGGGGTGGACCGTCTTCACCGCGAGCTGGTTGCCGGGGATCTTCGTGCTCGCGCAGCCGGTGCCATCCTCCGGCACGAAGTTCGACGCGGTCTCCTGCGGCAGGTAGATGCGCAGGCCCTTGACCGGCGTCGGCTGGCAGGTGCCCGGGTCGAAGTTGCGCACGTTGACGAACTGGATGTCGGCCGCCGCCGCCTGGCCCGGGTTCAGCTTGACGGCGTTGCCCTTGGTGCCGTCGCGGAAGGCGTCCTTGCCGACCTGGTGCCCGTCCGCACCGGCCACATAGGACACGCCGGGGAAGCCCTGGATGGTGCAGGGCTTCGAGCTGGAGTTCGTGATGAGCAGCGGCCGGTACGTCGAGCCGGCGCCCGAGTCGCCCTGGCCGAGCGAGAGCTTGACGTCCCCGGACCGGCACAGCCCGCTGTCGGCGGGCTGGGCGGCGGGCGGTGGCGCGACCGGCGTCGAGCTGGGGGTGGGGCTCGACGTGGCGGTGGTGACCGTCGTGGTGGCGGTCGGCGACGCCGAGGTCGACGGCGTCGAGCTGCTCGCCGCGTTCGTGGTGCCGCCACCGCCGCAGGCGGAGAGCGCGAGAACGCCAGCCGAAGCCGCGACAACCGGGAACAACCGTGAAAGCTTCATGTCAATCGCCTCCCTGGTGTGGTGCTACTGGGTAGACGTACCGGGTCGCGGGCGGGTTGGCTGCTCTCGTAAATTCCCCACCGGACGTGTTCTAAACGTGACAGGATCACACGTTCGGGGTCTTCAGAGCGGCGTGTCGACCCAGGTCAGGCACCGCCACTGGCCGTCCGGGCGCGCCACCAGCTCCACGAGACCGGTGTTCGGGATCAACGCCGCGTTGGCGACGTCCGCGTGCACGTTCGGCGCCAGCCACTCCGCGGCCAGCCGGATCGCGCCACCGTGGCTGACCAGGGCGATCACCCCGTCCGGGTCGGCTTGCTCGTGCTTGGCGCGCAGCCGGCCGACCGCGTCCAGCATCCGGGTGCGCACGCTCGTGCCGCTCTCGCCGCCGGGCAGCGACGGCGCCAGCTCGCCGAGCGTCCAGCGCCGGACCGTCTCCATGTACGTCCGGATCGACGCGTGGTCCGTCGCCCCTTCGAGATCACCCGCGACGACTTCGTGCACTCCGTCGACGACCTGCACGTCCAGGGAGAGCCGCGCGGCCAGCGGCGCCGCCGTCTGCTGGGCGCGCGTCGCCTGCGACGCGTACACCGCGACCACCGGTTCCTCCGACAGCCGCACCGCGAGCTCGGCCGCCTGCCGCCGGCCGAGCTCGGTCAGCGGCGGGCCGGGGAGGGCGGTGTCCAGCGCGCCGCGGACGTTCCCGTCGGTCTGCCCGTGGCGGATGAGCAGCAGCCTCACGCCTGGGCCCCCTTGCGGACGGCGTCGGCCCACGCGGCCGCTTCGACGAAGTCGTCGTTGCCGAAACCCGCCTCGATCGTGGTGGCAACGCCGTCGGCCCGCGGGTGCGAGCCGAGGAACCGCAGGTTGCGGCAGTGCCGGCGCAACGCCGTCAGCGCGTCGAGGACCCGCGGCTCGGCCACGTGGCCCTCGAAGTCGATGAAGAAGCGGTACTCGCCGAAGTTGCTGCGCGTCGGCCGGGCGTCGAGCCGGGTCAGGTTGATGCCCCGGCTGGCCAGCTCGGTGAGCAGCTCGGCGAGCGTGCCGGTGCGGTTCGCGGCCGCGGCGACCACGGACGTCCGGTCCGCGCCCGTCCGCTCCGGCAGTTCACCCGGCCGGCGGACCAGCAGGAACCGCGTTGCCGCGTCGGTGACGTCGGCGACTTCGGTGGCCAGCACGTCGAGGGCGTAGTGCTCGACCGCGACCGGGGCGCAGACCGCCGCGTCGAAGTCGCCGTCCAGCACGCCGACCGCGGCGGCGGACGTCGACGACGACGCCACCGCGTTCGCGTTCGGCAGGTTCGCCTCGAGCCACTCGCGGACCTGGGCCAGCGCGTGCGGGTGGCTGGCGACGGTGCGGATCTCCCCGCCGCCGGGCCGGGTCAGCACGCTGAAGTGGATCGGGAGGATGGTCTCGGCGACGGCGACCAGCGGCGCCGACTCGCTGAGCCCGTCGAGCGTGGCAGGCACCACGCCTTCGACGGAGTTCTCGATGGGGACGCAGGCGGCGTCCGCCGCGCCCTCGCGGACGGCCGTCATCGCCTGCCTGATGGTCTCGACCGGGATCAGTTCTTCGCCGGCGGCGAGCACCCGCGCGGCCTGTTCGGTGAAGGTCCCTCGGGGGCCGAAGTATGCGATCCGTGACACAGCACCCAGGCTACGGGGCCTGGCCGTGGCGACATTCACTCGGACAGCCGGTACGGGAACCGGTTACGCCGGGTGGCTTTTTTTGCGATGCTGAGGGCGTGACCGCCGAATCCGGCACGCACGCCGGACGTGAGGGCGCCAAGCCGCCGCTCGCCCCTCGCGCACCGGAGCTGGTGCTGTGCGCTGTCGAGGAACCACTCGCCGATGCCTGGACCGCCGCCGCGCAGAAACTGGCCGGCCGGGTCCGGGTGCACCGCGGGTCGGTGCTCGACGTCGTCGCCCAGGCCGTGGTCAGCCCGGCCAACTCCTACGGCTGGATGCGCGGCGGCATCGACGCCGTCTACGCGCGGGCGTTCCCGGGCGTGGAGCAGAGCGTCCGCAGCGCCGTCCTGGCCTTCCACGGCGGTGAGCTGCCGATCGGCGACGCCGTGGTGGTGCCGACCGGCGAAGCCGAGCCGGCGTGGTTGATCAGCGCGCCGACCATGCGGGAGCCCGGCGAACTGCTGCCCGCCGACACCGTCCACCCGTACCTCGCCGCCCGCGCGGTGTTCCAGACCTGGCGCGACGGCGAGCTCGACCACGGCCCGGTGCGGGAGCTCGTCCAGACGATCGCGATGCCGGGGCTCGGCACCGGCGTCGGCGGCGTGGCCGCCGCGACCTGCGCCCGGCAGGTCGCCGCGGCCTGGGACGAAGTCTTCGGAAATCGTGACGCTCAGTGATCAACCCTCGTTGGGGGGTGGACTACGTCACAGCGCTTTAACCGGCCGTAAGCCCTACCGTTAATCACGCAGGTGAAACGTGCGCCAGTGCAGGCGACGGCCGGAGGAGTGTGCGATGACCCGGGTCCGCGAACTCAGCCCGTATGTCGAGCTGCACCGGGAACAATGGAAAGAACTGCGGAGTTCGACTCCGCTGCCGCTGACCGCGGCCGAGCTGCTGCGGCTGCGCGGCCTCGGCGAACAGGTTGACCTGGCCGAGGTGGCCGACGTCTACCTTCCGCTGTCCCGCCTGATCAACCTGCAGGTCGCCGCGCGCCAGCGGCTCTACGAAGCGACGACGACGTTCCTCGGTGACGACTCCCGCGGCACGAAGGTCCCGTTCGTGATCGGCATCGCCGGGAGCGTGGCGGTCGGCAAGTCGACCACCGCCCGCCTCCTGCGCACGCTGCTCGCCCGCTGGCCGGACCACCCCCGCGTCGACCTGGTCACCACCGATGGCTTCCTGTACCCGCGGGCCGAGCTGATGCGGCGCGGGATCATGCACCGCAAGGGCTTCCCGGAGAGCTACGACCGCCGCGCGCTGCTGCGGTTCGTCACGGAGGTCAAGTCGGGCGCCGAGCGGGTCGCCGCGCCAGTGTATTCGCACCTGGCCTACGACATCCTGCCCGGCCAGGAGCAGGTGGTGCAGCAGCCGGACATCCTGATCGTCGAGGGCCTGAACGTGCTGCAGCCGGGGCCGCGGCTGATGGTGTCCGACCTCTTCGACTTCTCGATCTACGTCGACGCGCACACCGACGACATCCAGCGCTGGTACGTCGAGCGGTTCCTCGAACTGCGGCACACGGCGTTCGCGGACCCGGCGTCGCACTTCCACCACTTCGCCGGCCTGCCCGACGACGAGGCCCGCGCCGAGGCGCGGCACCTGTGGCACTCGATCAACGAGCCGAACTTGATGGAGAACATCAAGCCGACCCGGCCGCGGGCGACGCTGGTGCTGCGCAAGGACTGCGACCACGCCATCAACCGGGTTCGCTTGCGCAAGCTCTGACTCGGTTACCCGCCTCGTCACCCACATGCCGCACATTCGCACGCTGCGCGAGTGTGCGGCCACGAATCGTTGCGCCCTGACGACTCTCCGCTCCGGAATCCGGCCGATCGGCCGAGGCGGGCTATTCAGCCGTAACCGGTTGGCCGATACCCCCGGCCGCTGGGGAAAGCGACCCTGAAGAAGTCAGGAAAACGGCTCTGAGCTGGGGAGGAGGCCCACGATGTTCACGATGATCCTCACGTGGGTCGGTGCGGTGCTCGGTCTGGCCTTGCTGATCGCGATGGCCGCCGGAACGTTCGTCGTCGACTTCGACGACCGGCTGCAGGAGCGCCGCCGCAAAGCGAAGCCCGTCGAACCCGCGGGACCTCTCCCCTAGCGATCAGAGCTCGGCCAGCGCCGCCAGGTAGGCGTCTTCGTCGTATTCGAGGTTTTCCCCGTCCAGCAGGCTGTTTTCCAGCGCGTCGATCAGCTGCTCGAAGATCTCGTCGCGGTCGAGCTCGCCCTCCTTGAGGCGCTCGACGGCCGGCCAGACCTCGGCGGGCTCGTTGTCCCACAGCTGGTCGACGATCGTCGCGCGCAGGATCAGGCGCTGCTCTTCCTCGTCCTCGTCGGCCTCGGCGATGACGAGGGCGCGGCGCTGGTCGGGGTCGGTCGGGTCGAGGTCGACCTCTTCCTCGTCGATTTCCGTGGTCAGCGACGGCACGGCGAACATCCGGCGCTCCAGCGCGTCGGCCAGTTCGGTCGGCGACAGCTCGTCGGTGTCGGCGAAGTAGCGCTCCAGCGGTGAGTCGTCCTCGTCGCCGTACTCGCTGAGGTAGTCGGCGACGGCTTCGTCGAGGGCGGCGATCGCGGTCTCGGTCAGGTGTGCCCGCTCGCCCGCCCACTGCACCCAGGCCAGCACGACCGGCTCGACGGCGTCTTCGTGGTCGGCGTCGAGGTCGTACTCCTCGCCCAGCAGGCCCTCGAGGAACCGCGCGATCTTCTCCGGCCCGACGCGCAGCGGGTTGCCGGGGTCGGTGCGCAGGCCGTGTTCGAGCAGCAGGGCGCCGATCGCGCGGGCGGCGTCGGCGTCTTCCCCGCTCGCCGCGACGAACTGCTCGACGACGGCGGCGCGCTCGGTGGCGGACCACTCGGCCACCTCGGGCACGAGCGCGGGCTCCGGCAGGGCACGGCACCAGGTCAGCGCGACCGCGTGGAAGCGGGCGTAGTCCTCGCTGACGTCGGCCTCGTCGAGGTGGTCGGTGGCGGCGAGGCCGTCCGCGATCAGGCGGTGGGCCTCGGCGGGGTCGACCGCCTCGAAGAGGACCAGTTCCGGGTCGGCGTCGGACTGCTCCCGCATCTCGGCGATGACCTCGGCCGGCCCGTCGATCACGACGAGGTCGCGCACCCGGCCGCCCTCGGTGAAGTCGAGCAGCGCGAGCAGGCCGTACGCCTGGTCGCCGTGGGAGAAGACGCAGAGCAGGGACGACTCGTCGCCGTAGACGTCCCCGGTCCGCCAGCACTCGCCGGCGGTGACCCGGCCCAGCTCGCCGGCCCAGGTCGGCGCGGGGATGCCGCGGCCGAGGACGACCTGCAGCCCGGCGTCGGCGGCCTTGCGCTCGACGTCGGTCTCGGCGACGACCTTCAGCGCGGCCAGCAGCGCGGCGGCGCCCGGGGTGATCTTGCGCTGCGCGAACGCGATGAGCTCCAGGCCGAGCGGCTCTTCGCCGTCTTCGACGGGCACGTCGTGGAACTGGCCGAGCACCTCGGAGGCGAGCAGCTCGACGTCGGCGGGCGCGGGGTCGGCGCCCAGCGCCGAGAAGTCGTTCAGGACGTCCTTGAACAGGCCGGTCACGCTGTGCGTGACGGGCTGCGGCTGCCTCTTGCGGGCGCGACTGACCGGGCTCATACCGTCATGGTTTCACTTCACCGCGAGCTCGTCGCGGTGGCCCTGGCGCGGGTCCCGCCGCCTGCTCGGCGGGGAGGCGCCGAGCGGGGACGACGGAACCGGGCCACCGCGACGCCTGGCGCGCTCACGATGTCCCGGTGCACGTGTAACACCGGTTCGCCTGGGTCAACGAGGGGTGCGCGGGGAGGTTACGGGTTTCGGCATGGCGATCCGGGCGGCCCGGATTTCCGTGATCAGCCGGGTTTTCCGCCGGTGGTTTTCCACCAGCGTGGCCAGGTAAGCGGTGAATTCGTCCGGTGTCCCGGCCCGCTTGTGCAAGGTGCGCAACAGCTTCAGCCGGCGCGCGGCTTCCTGGTAGGCCTGCGGGTCCTTGCGCTCGATGAGCTCGTCGACGTGCTCGCGGAAGACCGGGATCGTCTCGGCCGGGTGCTCGGCGGCCCGCTGTCCGGCCAGCTCCAGCCTGAGCTCGGCGGACGCGCCGAACCGCACGCAGGCCCGCCAGGCTTCGTCGGGACGGCCGTCGTCGAGCAGGACCCGGACCAGCTCGTCCGCGTGCTCGACCCCTCCGGCGGCACGTTCGCGCAGGCAGGCCAGCGCGTCCCGGCGCTGCACCGTCCACTTCCCGTCGGCCGTCGCGGCCTCGCGCAACGCGGCGAACGTCTCGCGATCCGGCTTGGCGTCGAATTCCTTGCGACGGCGGGAGGTCTCGCTCTCCGGCTCCGGTGCCGGCGGCTGCTTGTCGTGGGTGAGCGCGCGGGCGGCGTGCGCGATGGCCTCACTGTGCCGTCCGGCGGCCCGCAGCACCCGGACGATCTTGAGGCTGACGTCCACGCGCGGCGGCTTGGCCGACAGGATCGCCACCAGCTCGTCGACGTCGCCGAGCACCTCGGCCAGCTGCTCGCGCAGCCGTTCGGCCACGTCGCGGCGGTGGCCCGGCCCGTTGGCCGCGAGTACGTCGTCCACAGTGGACTTGATCCGCTTGAGCCCCGGCTCGCCCAGCGCCGTCGCGAACTCGGCGAGGTCGATCACCGGGCGGCCGGGGCCGTCGAACTCGACCTCGAGGATCCAGTCGGCCAGCTTCTCCGGGTCCGGCGGCCGCGCGGCGCAGGCGCGCGCGTACAGCTCGACGGCGCGGTCCAGCCGGTCGGCCAGGTCGCCGGCGTGGTCACCGGACTGCTCCAGCACCTCGCTGATGTCGTCGACCGTGCGCCGGGCCAGCGGGGCGAGGTCGGCGCGGCTGCCGGCGTCGAGCATCCGCTGCAGCGTGTCGAGGACCGCGCCGACCTTGGCGGTGTACTCGACGTTCCCGTCGGTGACGGCGGTATCGAGCAGCCGGTGGGCTTCGGTGACGTCACCGGATTGGGTGGCGGCGCGCAGTTCGAGCGAATGCCGCAGCTCGGGATCGCGCTCGGCTTGGGCGTGCAGCAGGTCCGCCAGCGTCTCCGCGTCCAAAGTGCGCAGGTAGGGGCGAAGATCCGAGGGGGGACTCACGCGCACCAGTCTGCCTGACGGCCCTCGCCACGCGTGTGGGCCAACCGCGTGCTCTTTTCGGAGTAATCCATGACGGTGAGTGAGCGGCTCAGCGGCGGCGCAGGTCGTCGAACACGGCTTTCAGCGGCCAGGGATCCGGCAGCCCCGGCCGTCGTGACCGTGCGTGGCGGGGCCGCGGGATGGCCGCGTGCACGGTCGGCACCATGATCGGGACGACCGGCACCGGAACCCGCGCCACCAGCCGCCGGACCACCACCATCAGCAGCCCGGCGAACAGCAGGAGCGCCGTTCCCGCCGCCAGCGCACCGGCGAGGGTGCGGCGGCCGTCGTCGAGCGTCAGCTGCACGGCGTACTGGCTCTGCTGCGTGTACAGCAGGCCGAGCTGAGCGGCCACGGCGTAGGAGGCGCTTCGCCACGTGGGTTCGGGGACCGGAAGCGGTTCGGCGGCGGTGAACGCGTTCTCGGCGGCCGTCAGCCTGCTCCATTCGGCGCTACGGGTGAGCGATTCGTACGCCGTCCGGCCACTCTCGGTGAGCTGCGGGACGACCCGGGCGAGCTCGGCCCGGTAGGAGGCGACGGCGGAGGTGAACGATCCCCGCGTCACGTTGTCCAGCCCGGCCAGAGCGAGGGAATCGGAGCGATCCATGGTTTCGGCGACGGAAAGGAGCTCGACGGCGGTCGTCTGCTGGCAGGCGGATTCGGCGTCCGGGGCGTGCCGCGCGTACTCGCGCAGGCCGGCGATGGCGGACTCGATCCGCTGTGTGTAAGTCGCGTACGCGGCGCTTCGCTGTTCGGGTGCGGTCATCGCCGCGCTCCGCTCGGCCTGCAGGGCGACCACGGCGCGGGCCGTGCGGTCCGCGGCCGCCGCCGTCTCCACGGCCGCGTCCCGGGTCCGAACCGCTTGGTGGATCAGGAGAATCGCGATCACGACAGCCACGGCGACGAGCGCGCCACCGGGGATGAACGCGATGCCCAGCATGCGGCCGCGGACGGATCGCAGGTACTTCAAGACGTTCCCTTCCCAGCCTTGGTCCCCGCAAGCATCCCGACGAAGTTCAACCTATTGAGTGAGAGATTCACCGGTCAACGCCAATCCGCCATACGGCTGTTAGCGCAGTGTGACTACCGGGCACAATTGCAGCCGTGACTTTCGACGAGGTAACCCAGCGGCTGCGCGGGTTCGCCGCGGCCCGCGCCTGGGAGCCGTACCACACCCCGAAGAACCTGGTGATGGCGCTTTCCGGCGAGGTCGGCGAGCTGACCTCGCTGTTCCAGTGGCTGACCCCCGAGGAATCCGACGCGTGGCGCGAAGATCCGGCGCTGGCGGGGAAGGTGCTGGACGAGATCGCCGACGTCACGCTGTACCTGCTGCAGCTGGCCGACCGGCTCGGCGTCGACCTGGCCGCCGCGGCCCACGCGAAGATCGACCGCAACGAGCTCCGCTTCCCGCCGCCGGCCTAGCCCCAGAACACCCCGCCGGGGTTGCGGTCGATTTCGGCGAGCAGCGCGGGCGGCGTGCTGGCGACCGGCGCGTCCGGGTAGCTCAGCCACTTCCCGTTCCGGTCGGCCCACCACACCGACCAGATGCCGAACTCGTCGAACCGCAGCTGCGCGATCTTCTGCTCGCTCCACTCGGGCCCGGCCTGCGGCGACCACGGCGCGCGGCGTTCGACGATGGTCACCGTGCGGCCCCGCGTCCGGCACTCGACCCGGATCCGGTCCTGGAGGTGCTCGGGGACGCGCTGCGCGCACCACCGTTCGATCTGCCGCAGCGCGAGCTCCGGAATTGCCGCCATGGTGCCAGTGAACCGGGTCCCGCCCGGCCGGGCCGCACGGGGGCACCACCAAGCGCGGCGAGCACGGCCGCGCCGGGCGCCGACCCGGCGGCGGCGGGGCCGGCGAACGGTGATCTAGCCTGGGCCGATGACGACCGCCGACGAGCTGCTCGGCAGGCTGGCGGGCCTGGACAAGGCCGCCCTGGCGAAGGTGCTGGCCCACCGGCCGGACGTACTGCAGGAACCGTGGCCGCGGCGGCTGGACGTCGTCGCGGCGCGGCTCGCGTCGGGCGGGTCCGTTGATGCCGCGTTGCTCGGGTTGCCGATGCCGCTGGTGCAGGTCTTGCGGGCCGTCCAGCTGTGTTACGCGCTCGGGCAGCGGCCGGCGCCCGTCGCGGAAGTCGCCCGGCTGCTCGGCACGGACGCCGCCACCGTCGAGTCCTCGGTGGACGAACTGGCCGAGCGGGCGCTGCTGTGGGGCGACGAGGACGGCGTCAAGCTGCCGGAACTGCTGCACCGCAACAGCTTCGGCGCCGAGGGCCTCGGCCGGCCCGTCGAGAACCTGCTCGGGGAGCTCGGCACGAACCGGCTGGCCACGCTGTCGCGAGCCCTCGGCCTGCCCGACCGTGGTCGCAAACCCGAGCTCCTGCTCGGCCTCGCCCGCTTCTTCCGGGATGGCGAGAGCGTCCGCGAGCTCTTCGCCACCGCGCCGGCGGAGACGCGGAACCTGTTGCTGGACATGGCCGGCGGCGTTCCCGAGGTCGAAGGCCTGGTCCCCGCGGGCTGGGCGTTCGACCACGGGTTCCTGTTCGGGACCTACCACGGCACGGTGGCCATGCCGATCGAAGTGTCGCTCGCGCTGCGCGGCCCGGGCCACCAGCTGCCGTTCACCCCCGAAGAACCCGGGTACGCCGTCACCCACACCGGTGCCGAGGCAGCCGAAGCAGCGTCGTCAGCGGCCGCGCTGCGGTTGCTCGACCGCGTGTCGGCGGTCCTCGACCTGGCCACCGCGGAACCGTTGCCGCTGCTCAAGGACGGCTCGATCGGGACCCGGCTGGTCAAGAAGCTCGCCAAGGACACCGGGGCGACCCCGGCGGAGATCGAACTGGCCATCGACCTCGCCGCGCAGGCCGGGCTGCTGGTCGCCGACGAGCCACCGCCGCCGCGTCGCGGGCAGAAGGCCCCCGCGCCCACGCTCGCGCCGGATCCGGCCCTCGCGCGACCGGCGCCCGCGCTGTTGTACCGCCTGCTGCTGACGACCTGGTGGGACCCGGTGCCGCCGCAGTTCGAGACCGACGTCGACGCGCTGGTGCGACGGCTGGTCCTGCGGCTGCTGGCGCGGCTCGCTCCCGGCGACGCGCTCGACGTCGACGCGCTGATCCAGCTCGCCGAATGGCACGCGCCGCTGCTGCCGGCCGACGACTTCGCCGGGCACGTCCGGGCCGCGCTCGGCGACGGCGAACTGCTCGGCGTCCTCGCGCACGGCGCCGTGACCGCGGCCGGACGCGCCCTGCTCGCCCAGGAACGGCTCGTCGAAGTCACCGGCGAACTGGTCTCCCGGGCGCGCACGACGGCGTTGTTCGGCACCGACCTGACCGCGATCGTGCCCGGCTCGCCCGACGCCCGGCTCGCCGCGCTGCTCGACCGCGTCGCCGACCGTGAAGCGCAGGGCACCGCGACCAGCTGGCGGTTCTCCCCGGCGTCCGTCCGGCGGGCGTTCGACCGGGGCGCGACGACGGCCGGACTGCTCGACGACCTGCGGGCCATCGCCGCGGGCGACCTGCCGCAGCCGCTGGTGTACCTGGTCAACGACGTCGCGCGGCGGCACGGTGAGGCGCAGGTGTACGACGTCGCGAGCGTCGTCGTCGGCGAGCCCGCGGTGCTGGCCGAGCTCGCCGCGCACCGGAAGCTCGCCAAACTCGGCCTGCGCCCGGTGGCACCGACCGTGTTGACGTCCACTGTGGACGCGGGGGGCACGCTGGAGGCGTTGCGCGAAGCGGGTTACGCGCCGACCCGCCACGCCGCGGACGGCAGCATCGTGCTGCCCGCCCGTGACCAGCCCGAGCCGACGGTGGCCGTCCGCGACCCCGGCCCCGGCGAGCGGCCGGCCGATCCCGCCGACCACGCCGAACGGCTGCTGGCCACTCCGGCGAGCGGCCCGGCCCTGCTGCGCGGGCAGCTCGCCCGCGCGATGAGCGACCGCTACGCGGGCCGGCTCACGCCGAAGCAGCAGCAACTCTGCTGGCAGCTCGAAGCCGGGCTGCCGGTCGACATCGCCTACGGCGGCGAGCACCTGGTCATCGCCCACCCCGAGCTCGACGGCGACGTCCTGGACGTGTGGTCCCTCCGGGAACGCACCTACCGGCGGCTCGAGCTGACCCGGATCGAGCTGGCTCAGGCCTCGACGGCGGTGAGCCTCGCGTAGGCCACGACGTTGTCCAGGTAGTTGCCGCTCTCCCGGTCGAAGGCCCCGCCGCAGGTGATGAGCCGCAGTTCGGGGTCGGGGGTGTCGCCGTAGACCTGGTCGGTCGGGAACGTCGCCTTCGGGTAGTGGTCGACGCGGTAGACGGTGAAGACCGCGACCCGGCCGTCCACGCGGCCGACCTTGGCCTCCTCACCGGGGCGCAGCTCCTTCAGGCGGGAGAACGCGCCGGGCACGTGCTTGTAGTCGACGTGCGCGGCCAGCACGGCCGGGCCGGTCTCCCCGGGCGACGGCGCGCCGGTGAACCAGCCCACCGTCGTCGCGTCGCCCGGGACTTCCAGCGCACCGTCCGGCGTGAGGCCGAGGTCCTTGATCTCCTCGGCTCGCACGCCGATCGCCGGGATGGTCAGGGACGCCGGTTTCGCCGCGGAAAGGCCGTCGGCGGCCGTAGCCGAGGTGTGCGCGATGCTCGCGGTGCCCGCCGGGTTCGTGGCGGCCGGGCTCGGCGGGGCGATCTCCTGCGGCGCTTTCGGCGACAGGACGAGGACGAGGGCCACGGCCAGGACCACGCCGAGCGCGGCGGCGACCGCCGTGACCGCGGGCCACAGGCGCGGGTGCCTCAACTCGGGCGCCGGCGCAGGTAGAGCACCATGCCGCCGGACACCGTCGCGGCGAGCAGCGTGCCGCTGAGCACGAGGAAGCCGGGGACCTCGGCGTCCGGCTCACCGCCGCCGGTGGCGACGCCGCCGACCGGCTTGATCTTCACCTGGCCGCCGGTGGTGGCGGGCTTCTTGGTGGTCGTCTTCGGGGCGCTCTTCGGCGTGGTCTGCGTGGGCTTTTTCGCCGTCGGCGTGCTGGTGGCCGGCTGCTTCGGCCGGGGCGCGAGGGATTCGCAGGCGATTCCGTCTTTGTCGTCGTCCAGGTGGTTGGGGTCGCCCGGCGTGGCGTCGAGAACCGCCTGGGCGTCTTCCTGGTACTGGAAGTCTTTGCAGTTCAGGTCGCCGACGAGCGGCGTCGCGAGCTGCGCGGAAGCGAAGGGGACGGGGCCGAGGAGAGCGAACCCGGCGACGGCGGCGGCCGTCGTCAAGGCGCGGCGAAACAGGGACAACGGAATTCCTTCCGAACGGAATCTGGGGCGATTGCGTGGTTACTATCGCGACCTCGGCGGTGCCGTTACGGACTATTCCGGAATTCCGGAAATGCCAGCGTCCCACGAAGAACGACGCTGCTGGTGATTCTTCCCCGATTCCGCTTCGACCTGCGGATTTGTGCTCCAGGAATGCATACCGGCGGGAATGTTACGGGTACGCGGTCACACCTTTGAGGTAATTCACGTGTGACGATGCCGACCGGCCGCCACCGCGGGCTCCGCGCACCCCGTAACCTCGGGGTATGCCGATCCAGGTACTGCTCGTCGACGACCACGAACTGGTCCGCCGCGGGCTCCGCGACCTCCTCGGCGACGAGCCCGACATCGAGGTCGTCGCCGAAGCGAGCAGCGTCGAAGAGGCCCTGGCGGTGGCGATGCACGTCGAGCCGGAGGTCGCGGTGGTCGACGTCCGCCTCGGCGACGGCGACGGCATCACGCTCTGCCGCGAGCTGCGCTCGAAGCCGAACCCGCCGGCCTGCCTGATGCTCACCGCGTTCGACGACGAAGAGGCCATGGTCGGCGCGATCATGGCCGGTGCCGCGGGCTACCTGCTGAAGCAGGTGCGGGGGCAGGACGTGGTGAACGCGGTCCGCGAGGTGGCAGCCGGGCGGTCGCTGCTGGACCCGGTGAGCACCGCGCGGGTGCTGGACAAGATGCGGCACCCGCCGACGGACGAGCTGGCGGCGCTCACCGAGCGCGAACGCGACGTGCTCGAGCTGATCGGCCAGGGCCTGTCGAACCGCGAGATCGCCGAACGGTTGTTCCTCGCGGAGAAGACGGTCAAGAACTACGTCACGTCGGTGCTGGCGAAGCTCGGCATGCAGCGCCGGACGCAGGCCGCCGCCTGGATCGCGCGGCGCGAGAAGTAACCGCTCGTCCGCAATCCGCCGTTCGCTGCGACCTTTTTCCGGCTCGTCACGGACCGCCATCTCGATCAGGGCATTTTCGGGCAGAGATTCACCCGAACGTGAGTCGAATATATGTTCGACAACCCGGTAAGATCAAAGAGGAGGGCGTGGAAGGGAGGACGGGATGACCCGAGAAGGGTGAGCCGCAGGAGATCGGGGTCAGTCGAGAGGCAGGTCGAACGCGACGAGCGTGCCGAGGCTGGGTGAAGAGTTCAGGAAGAACGTCCCGCCCGCGGCGTCCGCGCGTTCGGCGAGATGACGCAGACCACGGGTGGCGACACCTTGGGGAACGCCGGAACCGTTGTCCCGGACGCGGAGTTTCACTCCACCGGAGTCCCTGGTCAGCGTCACGCGGGTTTCGCTGGCGCCGGAGTGTCTGACCACATTGGACAGTGCTTCGCGCAGAGCGGCCCGGATGTGGTCGGCGCGTTCCGCGGGAACGTCGGCGAATTCGCCGGACAGCTCCAGGGTCGGCGGATAGCCGAGCAGTTCGCCGGCGATACGAACCTCGCCGCGCGCCGACTCGGCAAGGTCGGCGGGCGTGCCGGTGTCGTGGCGAGGCTCGGGTGAGCGCAGCGCGCGCACGGTGCCGCGGATTTCTTCGATGGTCTGGTCGAGCTGGTCGATGGCGTCGGACAGCCGGGCCCCATCGGCTTGGGCGAACCGCTTACGCATGTTGCGCCGGACGCGGTCCAGCTGCATCCCGGCGCCGTAGAGCCGCTGGACGATGACGTCGTGCAGCTCGCGGGCAATGCGTTCGCGCTCTTCATAGAGAGCAACCCGGTGGCGGGCATTGGCGCCTTCGGCGAGCGCGAGGACAACGCCGGCTTGCGCGGCGAAGGCCACGAGCATCTCGACGGTCCCCGCGGAGAAGGGCTCACGCCCCTGCTTCCGGTAGACGGTGAGCGACCCGAGAACCCGCCCCCCAGACCCGAACGGCGCGGCCGCGAAGGGCCCATAGCCATGAAGTTCGGCGGGCACGTAGGGCGCGGTACGCGGATCGACGGTGAAGTCTTCGCTGGACACGGGTTCGCCACCGCGGGCCACCTGGCCGGCCGCGGAGTCGGCGGGAAGTGCCAGCCCCCGCAAGGACTCCCCGGCGGACGCTGGGCCCGGGAGTGACGCCGGATCCGGGCTGCCGGCCGGCTCGCGAGCAGCGCCCGGCTGCGCGCGGGGGGCGGCGGCCGGGGTCGGGTCGCTGGTTGCCGATGCGGCGGCTGCTCCGATGCCACGCGGGTCGCCAGCCACCGGGGCCGCAGCTATGGCAGCGGCTGCGGGGTCACTGGGGTCGCCGGCCAGGTTGCTTGCGTTGGTGCCCGCCCCTGGGCCACCGACCGTCGGCACGCTGGCGGCGGGCGCGGCCGGGTCGCCGGCCAGCTTGCCGCCGTTGGCGCTGGGCGCCAGGCCCTCTGCCGAACCGCCAGTCGCCCGCGCGGCCGAACCAGTCGCGGTTGGACTCCCGGCCGACTCTCCGCCGCTGGTACCCGATGCCGGGCCACCAACCGAACCGCCGGCCGCCGGTGCGGGGGTGGCCGGCTGGGCCTTGTCCTCCGTTGCCGGGTGGGCCGTTGCGTAGTGGGCGGCTTCGACCACCACTCGGCCGTCCTCCGTGCTGACCATGGCCAGGCCCAGGTCGGCGTCGGCCAGTTCGGCCGCTCGGGCCACGACCGTGTCCAGCACCGCTCCCGGGTCGTCGCCGGACAGGGCGGTGCTCGTTATCTCGGTGGCCGCGGACAGTGCCCGGGCGGCAAGCGTCGGATCCATGAGTTCCGTCATTATCGCGCGGCGCGAGGGCGGTGCGGCAAGGACACAGCGGGAATCGATCACGGCACCGGCACCCGGGTGACGACCCGGCCGTCGCGGACCTCGAGGACCACGTCCGCTCCGGCCGCCTCCTCGGCGAGATGCGTCACGTGCACCACCGTCCGGCCCGCCAATGCCTCCCGCAGATGCGCCCGGACCGCCTGGGCCGTCGCCTCGTCCAGGTGCGCGGTCGGCTCGTCCAGCAGCACGAGCCCCGCCGACGGCGCCCCGAGCAGGGCCCGCGCCAGCGCCACCCGCTGCGCCTGGCCGCCGGACAGTCCGGTGCCGCCGCCGGCGAGCACCGTCTCCGGCGAGACGTCGGTCAGCGCCGCGGCGTGCAACGCCGAGCGCAGCTCCTCCTCCGTCGCCGTCGGGCGGGCCAGGCGGAGGTTCTCGGCGATCGTCGTCGCCGCGAGCATCGGCTCCTGCGGCGCCCACGCCACCCCCTCGGGGACCGCGACCACCCCACGTCGCGGGGGGAGGAAACCAAGCAACGCGGCGACGAGCGTCGACTTGCCCGCCCCGCTCGGGCCGACCACCGCCGCGTACGTGCCCGGCGCGAGCTCGACGTCGACGTCGTGCAGCACCAGCGGTCCGCCCGGCCAGCCGAGGTCCGCTCCGCGCAGCGCGACGCGGTCCCCGCGCGAAGTGAGCACGGGCGCTTCCGGCACGTCGGCGAGCCGGCGACGTGCGCGTTGCAGCGTGTCCCAGTGCTGCGCCACCGGCGGCAACAGCGCCAGGACCTCCGCCAGCGCGAGCGGCACCAGCGCCAGCAGCGGCGCCAGGACCGGGTCGAGCCGTCCGCCCGAGACCGCCGCGGCGGCGAGTGCTGTGCTGACCACCGCCGCCGCGCCGCAGACCAGCGTGACCAGGGCTTCCGCCGCGCCCGCGCCGAACGCCTGCCGACGCGCCTGCGTCACCAGCCGCGTGTCGGCGGCCGCGAGCGCGCGGCGGTGGTGGTTCGCCGCCGCGCCGAACGCCAGCAGCTCGGCCGCCGCTTCGAACATCACCAAGACTCGCGTCGCCACCTCGCGTCGACCCGCCGCCAGCGCGGACGTTGCCCGGCGCTCGGCGCGCAGGGCGACCCACGGCGCGCACAGCCCGAGGGCCACCGCCGCCGCGAGCGTCACTCCCGCGGCCGGCAGCACCCACGTCTGCACCGCGATCGCCCCGGCCGCGACCAGCGCGACCACCAGCGGCGGGGACACCACGCGCGGCAGGAGGTCGCGCACGGTGTCGACGTCGCCGACCAGCCGGCGTTGCCCCTCACCGGCGCGCAGGCTGCGGGCCGGCCCGAGCCGGACCAGGGAGTTCCACAGCCGCACCCGGACGCGGCCGGCGATGCGGAACGCGGCGTCGTGCGTGACCAGCCGTTCGACGTACCGGAGCCCCGCGCGGCCGAGCCCGAACGCGCGGACGCCGACGACCGCCACCGTCAACGTCAGGATCGGCGGCTGCTGGGACGCCTTGGCGATGAGCCAGCCGGACGTCGCCGTCAGCGCCACCCCGGCCAGCAGCGCGAGCGCGCCCAGCGCGGCGCCGCCGAAGAGCCGGCCGTCGAGGAGCGCGCGCCACCTCAGCGGTGCGACCGCAGAGTCCACTGTGGACGGCTCAGGAGCAGCCGCGACGTCGGGCGGCAGGTCGACCGCCGCGGTGCGCTCGTGGGCCGCGATGACGGCCGCCGCGCCGTTGTCGACGGCGCGCTGCACCGCGTCGAGCACCAGGCGCGCGCTCGCTTCGTCGAGGTGGGCCGTCGGCTCGTCGAGCAGCAGCAACCAGGCCCCGCACCGCACCCGGTGCAACGCGCGGGCGACGGCGACACGCTGACGCTGCCCCAGCGACAGCTGGGAAACCGGCCGGTCGGCCAGCCCGGCCAGCCCGAGTTCGGCGAGCACCGCGCCGGACGAGCCCACCTCCTCGCTCACCGTGCCGCCCGTGAACACCGGTGACTGCGGCACCCAGGCGACCTGCGAGCGCCAGCGGACGAGGTCGGCGTCGGCGAGGTCCGTCGAGCCGACCGTGATGGCGCCGTCGTGCGCCGGGACGAAGCCGAGCAGCGCCGAGAGCGTCGTCGACTTGCCGCCGCCGCTCGGGGCGCGGAGCCAGACCGTTTCGCCGGGCCGGACCGCGAACGACTCGCCGTCCGGGGCGAACCCGCCGCGTCGCGCGACGCGCAGGGACGTCACGCGCAGCTCGCCGCGAGACGGGATCGCGGTCCCGGCCGCGGGCACCGGCAGAGCCAGCAGGTCGGCGACGCGCCGGACCGCTTCGACGCCGTCCTCGCTGGCGTGGAACGCGGCGCCGACCGCGCGCAGCGGCTGGTAGCACTCCGGCGCGAGGATCAGCACGCCGAGCCCGATGGCCAGCGGCAGGTGCCCGCCGGCGAGCCGGACGCCGATCACCACCGCGACGAGCGCCACCGACAGCGTCGCGACCAGTTCGAGCACGAACGCCGAGGAGAAGGCGACCTTCAACGTCTTGAGCGTCGCGCGGCGGTGGCGTTCGGACAGCTGCCGGACGGTCTCGGCCTGCGCCGCGGCCCGGCGGAACGCGGTCAGCACCGGCAGCACGCGCACGAGCTCCAGCAGCCGTCCGGACATCCGGTGCGTCGCGTCGGTCGCGCCGGCGACGCGGTCGGCGGTGTACTTGCCGACGAGGATGGCGAACATCGGCAGCAGCGGCACGGTCAGCGCGACGATCACGCCGGACGGCCAGTCGGCGAACAGGATCGCCGCGCCGGCGCCGAGGGGCCCGACGGCCGCCGTCACCAGGGCGGGAAGGTATTCGCGGAAGTAGGCGTCGAGCGCGTCGAGGCCGCGGGTCGTCAACGCGGTCAGCTCGCCGTGGCCGCGCTGGGCGATCCACTCGGGCCCCAGGCGCAGCGCGTGGTCGACGGCCTTGGCCCGCAGCTCGCGTTGCGCGGTCGCGGCGGCGCGGGCGGAGACCGAGCGCACCGCCCAGCCGGTCAGCGCGCGTGTCGCGACGAGCGCTAGCAGCGCGACCAGCTGGGCGGTGCTTCCCCCGGATCCTGCTCCGACGATCGCCGCGAGGACGTCGGCGAGCAGGAACGCCTGTGCCACCAGGGCGGCGGCGTTGACGAACGACAGGAAACCCACCAGGGCCAGCGCTCGGCGCACTGCCGGCACGAGGGCCGGCAACGCGCCGAGCGGGCCCTTTCCCGGTCGCGCCGAGTCCGTTGTGGACTCCGAGGCGGGAAGAGGAGCGCGTCCGGGAAGCTGGTTTGTCATGGTGCGTGGACCGCCGGAATGTGCTGGGTGCCGATCCGCTTGCGGAACACCCAGTACGTCCAGCCCTGGTAGATCAGCACGGCCGGGGCGCCGAAGACGGCGACCCACGTCATCACGGTCAGCGTGTACGGGCTCGAGGCGGCGCCCTCGATGGTGAGCGTGTTGGCGGTGTCGAGGGTCGAGGGCAGGACGTTCGGGAAGAGCGAGCCGAACATGACCACCGCGGCCCCGGCGATGACGACGCCGAGCGCGGCGAACGCCTGCCCGTCGCGGTCGGCGCGCAGCCGCAGCCAGGCGACCACCGCGGCGACGGCGCTGATCCCGAACGCGAGCAGCGTCCACAACGTGCCCGCGCGCCACTGGACGACCGAGAGGAACGCGACCATCGGCAGCATGGCGATCGGCAGCAGCCTGAGCGCCAGTGTGCGGGCACGTTCCCGCAGGTCACCGCTGGTCTTCAGGGCGAGGAACGCGGCGCCGTGGGTGATCGAGAAGGCGGCGATCGCGACCGCGCCGAGCAGGGTGTCCCAGCGGACGGCGGCGAACGCGGAGCCGACGCGGTTGCCGTCGGCGTCCAGCGGCAGGCCGAGGACGGTGGTGGCGAGGATCAGGCCGACGCCGAGCGGCGGGAGCCACGAGCCGATCACGATGACGCGGTCCCAGGTGCGCCGCCAGCGGTCGGAGTCGACCTTGCCGCGGTATTCGAAGGCGACGCCGCGGCCGATCAGGGCGAGCAGCACGAGCAGGAGCGGCAGGTAGGCGGCCGAGAACAGCCCCGCGTACCAGGCGGGGAAGGCGGCGAACATGGCCCCGCCGGCGACGATGAGCCAGACCTCGTTGCCGTCCCAGACGGGCCCGATGGTGTTGACCATGACGCGGCGCTCGGTGTTGTCGCGCGCGAGCACCGGCAACAGCATGCCGACGCCGAAGTCGAAGCCTTCGAGGAAGAGGTAGCCGAGCCAGAAGAAGGCGATGACGACGAACCAGGCGATTTCGAGGCTCATCGCGCACCTCCGGCCGGTCGGTGGCTGTGAGTTATCCACAGGTGAGCGAGTTGTCCACAGACGAACTGTGGGTAACTCGACAGAGTGGTCACGTTGACACTCATCGTCAGCACCTCAGTAGGCGAAGGCGAGGGTGTCCCCGCCCGGTTTGTCGGAGTCCGCCGGCTTCGGCGGGGGCATCACCGCGTCGACGCCGCCGCGGACGTACTTCCGCATCAGGTACAGCTCCACCAGGCCGAGGGCCGCGTACACCGTGGTCAGCGCGATCAGCGACGTCCACACCTCGCCCGTGGTCAGCCGGGAGACCGCCTGGGCGGTGAACATCCACACGCCGTCCACGCCGGTCGGGTTGGGGACGACCACGAACGGCTGACGGCCCATCTCGGTGAAGATCCAGCCCGCGCTGTTGCCGAGGAACGGCGTGGCGATGCCGCCGAGCACCAGCCACGGGAACCAGCGGCCGCCCGGGACACGGCCCTTGCGGGTCAGCCACAGGGCCAGGACGCCGATGCCCGCCGAGACCGCGCCGAAGCCGATCATCATGCGGAAGCCCCAGTACGTCACCGGCAGGTTGGGCACGTAGTCGATCGGCTTGCCGGCCAGCGACCCCAGCGCCGGGTCGTCCGGGTAGTTCGTGCCGTACTTGGCCTGGTACTCCGTCACCAGGTTCTCCACGCCCTTGACCTCGGTCTTGAAGTCGTTGTGCGCCAGGAACGACAGCAGCGCGGGCACGTTGAACGTCTTGACGTCTTCGCAGTTCGCGCCGGACACGTCGCCGATCGCGATGATCGAGAAGCTGGCCGGCTTTTCCGTGTGGCACAGCGCTTCCGCCGACGCCATCTTCATCGGCTGCTGCTCGAACATCAGCTTGCCCTGCGTGTCGCCGGTGATCGCGAGGACCGCGAACGCCGCCACGCCGACCCAGCCACCCAGCCGCAGCGAGGACCGCCAGACGTCGGCGTGGTCGCCGCGCCGCCACAGGTGCCAGCCCGCGACACCCACCAGGAACGCCGCCGCCACCGAGAACGCGCCGGCCAGGGTGTGCGGGATCGCGGCCAGCGCCGTGTTGTTCGTCAGCACCGCCCAGATCGAGTTCATGGTCGGCTTGCCGTTCTCGAACGTCACGCCCACCGGGTGCTGCATCCACGAGTTCGCGGCCAGGATGAAGTACGCCGACGCCATCGTGGCCAGCGAAAACGCCCACGCGCAGGCCAGGTGGACCTTCTTCGGCAGCCGGTCCCAGCCGAAGATCCACAGGCCGAGGAACGTCGACTCGACGAAGAAGGCGACAAGCCCTTCCATCGCGAGCGGCGCGCCGAAGACGTCGCCGACGAAGCGGGAGTACGCGCTCCAGTTCATCCCGAACTGGAACTCCTGCACGATCCCGGTCACCACGCCCATGGCGAAGTTGACCAGCAGCAGCTTGCCCCAGAACTTGGTCATCTTCAGGTGCCGCGGCTCGCCGGTGCGGACCCAGCGGGTCTGCATCGCCGCGACCAGGATCGACAGCCCGATGGTCAGCGGGACCATCAGGAAGTGGTAGACGGTGGTGATGCCGAACTGCCACCGCGCTAGCTCAAGGACCTCCACGTGGTCCAGCGTGCTCCGGCGCCGGTGGGGCGGCTAGATCAAACAGTCCCGTCCGGCCCGGGACCAACGTCCTTCACCTGGTCGAGTGCCTGGCGCGCTTCTTCGGCGACGCCGCGGCGCGCTCCGGCGTCGCCCAGCGTGAGGACGTGCGCCAACGCCAGCGCGTACGCGGTGTCGAACGCCTGGTCCGCGGCGACCGCGATGTCCGGCGCCACGCCGACGCCCTCCCAGTTCTCCCCCGTTTCCGGGTCGTACGAACGGGCGATCGGGACGGTCACGTCCAGGTAGGTGTCCACTTTGTACCGGTCGCAGGGGTGCGCGCCGCCCCGGGTGACTTCGCCGACGGTCTTCGCGCGGCCCTGCCGCTGCAGCGAGAAAGCGAGATCTTCGCCACCGGAGAACGTCACCGGGCCGGTGAGCACCCAGATCGGCTTGGTGCCGCCGAACTTCGGGCCCGGGACGTACGGCAGCGTCCACATCTGGGTGACGCGGTCGCCGTCGCGCTCGTAGAAATCGAGGTAGTGGGTCCGCTCGTCGACCAGGTAGCTCTGCAGGAACGCACTGGTCTCCGGGTCGCCCCCGCGGTTGCGCCGGACGTCGATCAGCAGCGCGTCGGCCGACGCGACCAGCGTCATCGCCGCCGAGATGGCCGGGGCCGCGAGGTCGATCGGGTAGAGCATGGTGGTGTCGAGATAGCCGACGTTGCCCGGCAGCCGCCGCACCGCCGCGACCCCGAAGTTCTCCAGCTCGCCCGCGCGGCGGAAGCTCTCGGACGCGTGTTCCGCGTCACCGTCCACGGCGACGGGATCGGCGTGGTGGCGCAGCCGCAGGTGCTTGTCGTCGTTCACCGACTGGAGGTCCGCGGTGACGGCCGTCGCGAACTCCGCGTCCCCGAGGTCTGCGTACGCACCCTCGTCGAGGCGTGCGCGAAGGACCTCCGCGAGCTTGGCGGCAACGTCCGGGAAGACGTAGTGAGCGTCCAACCGGCGGATGACCTCTTCGACCTGCGCAGCACGCGCCTGTGACCCCATGCCGGTGAACCTACCGCAGGCCACAACCGAAAATTCGGCATGCCGAAAAAATTTGTGTGACCCTCCTGGATGCCAAATTCATGGCCGCCGATCCGGCAATTTCGCGATCGCCATCAGCTTGCGGCTTTCCTGATCTCCCCTTTATCGTTGCAGTGAAAGGGGCGAAAAACACTCATGACTACCGCTATGGTGGCGCTGATCAGCGCGTTCGGCCTGGTCCTCGCCGTGGAGCTGCCGGACAAGACGCTCGTCGCGACCCTGGTGCTGACCACCCGTTTCCGCGGCTGGCCGGTTTTCGCCGGGGTGTGCGCCGCGTTCGCCGTGCAATGCGTCATAGCGGTCTCGTTCGGCAGCGTGTTGACGCTGTTACCGGACGTCGTCCTCTCGCTGGTGGTCGCCGCCATGTTCGGTCTCGGCTCTTTCATGCTCCTTCGCGAGGGATTCAGCAAAGCCGACGAAGCGGGCGACGACGCGTCGCGCGTCGGGCCGGCGCCGCAGTCCTTCCTCCGCTCGGCGATGACGTCCTTCGGCGTGCTCTTCGCGGCCGAGTGGGGCGATGCCTCCCAGCTCGCAACGGCGAGTCTCACCGCCCGCATCGGCAACCCCTTCGCCGTCGGCGTCGGCGCCTTCACCGCGCTCGTCGTGGTGGCCGGGCTCGCCGTGTTCATCGGCGCGAAGATCCGCAGCCGGATCAAGCCGAAACTGATCCAGCGCTGCGCCGGGTTCGCGTTCGCCGGATTCGCCGCTTTCGCCCTGGTCCAGCTGACCTTCTGACCGATCCTTCACAGGTTCGCCCGGTAACCTTTCGGAAACGAAAGGGAGAGCACCAGGTGAACAAGCCTTCGAGCGCGGTCTCGCCGCTGCACGGCCGCTTCGCGCTCGGCGGCATCGGCCTCGCCGTGGTCATCTCGATCGACCTGCACCTGCGGCTGTCCGCCCAGGTCAGCCCGATCTGGCAGACGCTCTCGGAGTACGTCTACGGCAAGCTCGGCACCTCCTCGGCGGCTCCGCTGTTCAGCGTGATGTGCCTGGCGCTGTCCCTCGGCTCGGTCGCCCTGCTCGCCGGGATCGCCAAGGCCCACCGCCCGGGCACCACCGCGGTCTGCGTGCTGCTCGGCGTCTGGTCGGCCGGGCTGCTCGTCTGCGGACTCGTCCCGGTCGACCCGAACGGCCAGGCACGTTCGCTCGCCGGGCAGGTCCACAACATCGCCGCCCTGACGGCGTTCATCGCGCTGCCCGTGGCCGCGTTCGTGCTGACGAAGAAGGGCCGCGAGCGCTGCCCGTGGGAGCCCCGCCGGACGACGATCCGGCGCCTGGCCACGGCGAGCTTCGTCAGCATCGGCGTGGTGCTCGGCGGGTTCGTCCTGACGCTCGTCCTCGGCCCGGCCCAGCAGGACGTCACGCTGGGCCTCTTCGAGCGCCTGCTGTTCACCGTCGACGTCGCCCTGCTGCTGACCATGGTCCGGCCGCTGCTGGCGGTCTCGCGGCGCTAGGAGGCGTCCGTCTTCAGGATGTCGGCCAGCCGGGTGGCGGCCACGACGACCTGGGGGCCCACTTCGGCCGCCTTCAGCGGCTCCATCGAGACGACGCCGACGCTCGCCCGCAGCCCCGGCACCCCGCGCACCGGCGCCGCGACGCCGGACGCGCCCGCCTCGAGCTCGCCCGCCGACGTCACCCAGCCGTCGCCGCCGGGACGCAGGGTCATCGCCTTGCCGGCCGCGCCGGCGGTCAGTGGGTGCCGGCTGCCGACGCGGTAGGCGACGTGAAAGTTCGTCCACGACGGCTCGACGACGGCCACCGCAAGCGCTTGCGTCCCCTGGGCGACCGACAGGTGCGCGGTCGCGCCCACCTTCTCGGCCAGCTCGCGCAGCACCGGGCCGGCGGCGTCCCGCAGCTGCGGGAGCACCTGCCCGGCCAGCCGGAGCAGCCCGACGCCGAGCCGGACCTTCGTGCCGTCCCGCCAGACCAGCCCGCGTTCGGACAGCGGCACGAGCAGCCGGTAGACGGCCGCGCGGCTGGCCCCGATGGCCACGGCCAGCTCGGAGATGGTCGCCGCGTCGCCGCCGGCGTCGGCCACGGCCTGCAGCAGCGCCAAGCCGCGGTCGAGCGTCAGCGACCCCTCCCGGCCGGTCACAGCAAGCCGAGTTCGCCCAGGTCGGTGACCGGCTCCTCGAACGACGCCGCCGCGTAGGACGCGAAGAGCGCCCGCACGGCCTTCGCGGCCGGCTCGGACAGCGCCCGGGCCTCGTCGGCCAGCGCCTGGGCGTCGGTCGACTCCAGGGCCGCCCGGACGTCGCCACCGGCCAGGCTGCGCGCCGAGGCGACGAGCAGGTTGAGGAAGCCGTGGTGCACGAACCCGGTGCCCGGGTCGGTGTGCCGGACCGCGCGGTGCAGGCTGTTGGTCGCCTTGAACGACGCCCCGGCGGACCCGCTGACGACGGCGAGGAAGTCCGCCACCTCGTCGACGCTGGGGAAGTTCTCGCCCGCCTGGCCGCCGCAGCGGATCTTCGGCCAGCTGCCGTGCTCGATCACCTTCCGGACGCCCTCGAGCCAGCCGACGCCGCGCCGCGGCTCGACCACCCGGATGACGTCCTCGGGGACGAACTCCGAGACGCGCTCGAGCCACACCTCGTCGACGTCCGACGGCGCGGGCATCTCGACCATCCGCAGCGCGAGCAGCTCACTGCGCGACTCGACGATCGAGATGGCCTTCGGGACGCCGCCGAGGCCGGTGTCGATGATCAGCGAAAGCGGCAGCGGCTGCTTCGGTTTGATCTTGATCAGCTCGGTGATGAGCTCGGGCAGCCGCGACGCCTGGCAGAGGAAAACCCCCAGTACACCGGCGTGTTCGGAGTCCCGGCTGGCGAAGTGCGCGCGCAGCGCTTCGGGCATGGCCGCATCGCCTGGAGGGAAGAGCGCCGAGTCGTCGACGAGCCTCGCGAACAGGGGAGGAATTCCACGGGGGCCGGGGGGCGTGAGTTCCACAGCGCTTGACACGACTGACACGCTAGTAGCGTACGACATCAGGACAAAATCGTTCGCACAACGGACACGTCAGAAGGGGACGTCGATGCCTTACTACCGGCGAGTAGGCGAGCTTCCGCACAAGCGGCACACCGCGTTCCGGAAGCCGGACGGCGGCCTCTACGCGGAGGAGCTGATGGGCGTCGAGGGCTTCTCCGCCGACTCCGCGCTGCTCTACCACCGCGGCCTGCCGACGGCGATCGTCGACGCCGTCGCGGTCGAGGAGGACCGCGGGTCGCTCACCCCGAACCACCCCCTCAAGCCGCGGGCCTACCAGACCCGGGACCTCAAGTTCGGCGGCGAAGCCGACGCGGTGACCGACCGGCGCCGGCTGTTCGGCAACAGCGACGTCACCATCGGGTTCGTCACGGCGACCGCGCCCAGCCCGCTGTACCGCAACGCGGCCGGCGACGAGCTGTTCTACGTCCACGGCGGTTCCGCGACGTTCGAGACGATCTACGGCCGGCTGGAGGTCGGCGACGGCGACTACGTCGTCATCCCGACGTCGTGCACCTACCGGGTCGTCCCGCACGGCGAGGTCAACCTCTTCACCCTCGAAGCGCGCGGCCACATCGGGCCGCCCAAGCGCTACCTGTCGGCGAAGGGGCAGTTCCTGGAGCACTCGCCGTACTGCGAGCGCGACATCCGCGGGCCGTCGGAGCCGCTGCTGGAAGACGGCGAGGACGTCGAGGTGCTCGTGCGGCACCGCGCCGGGCTGACCCGCTACACGTACGCGACGCACCCGTTCGACGTCGTCGGCTGGGACGGCTGCCTCTACCCGTGGGTGTTCAACATCGACGACTTCGAGCCGATCACCGGCCGCGTCCACCAGCCGCCGCCCGTGCACCAGACGTTCGAGGGCCCGAACTTCGTCGTCTGCTCCTTCTGCCCGCGGAAGGTCGACTACCACGAGGACTCGATCCCGGTGCCGTACAACCACGCGAACGTCGACTCCGACGAGCTGATGTTCTACGTGCGCGGCAACTACGAGGCCCGCAAGGGCTCGGGGATCGGGATCGGCTCGCTCTCGCTGCACCCATCCGGCTTCACGCACGGCCCGCAGCCGGGCGCGGCGGAGGCGTCGATCGGCGCGGAGTTCTTCGACGAGACCGCGGTCATGGTCGACACGTTCGCGCCGCTGGAGCTCGGCGAAGCCGCGGACGCGTCCGAAGACCCCGGCTACGCCTGGACGTGGTCGCGCCGCGGCCCTAAGTCCTAGTCAAGTTTCGGAAATACCGTCCCATCCTCGATCCGCCGCCCGGATAATGAAATTCCGGGTGGCGGAACGGGGAGGCATGATGATCAATTCCCAGCCAACACGACGCAGGGGAAAAGCTCTCCCGTTCCTGGCCGCGATCGTGGTCGCCGCCGGGTTGATCATCGGCATCCGGTACTGGACCAGCGACTCGAGCGACGAGGCGGACCAGCCGAAATGCACCGGATCCGACGCGGTCGCGCTCACCGTCGCTTCTTCACCGGAAAAAGCGGGAATCGTCCAAGAGGCCGCGAAGGCCTACTCCGGACGGACCGTTGCCGGGCACTGCGTCGACGTCGTCGTGAAATCGAAGTCGTCCGGCGTGGCGATGCAGGCGCTGGCGAACGGCTGGAACGAGGCCACCGACGGGCCGCGCCCGGACGTCTGGACGCCGGCCGCGAGCGGCTGGGTCAACCTGCTGCGCGTCAAGGCGAAGGGCGACACCGGCTCGCTAATGCCGGACGGCGACGCACCGTCGGTCGCCAACGCGCCGCTGGTCGTCGCGATGCCGAAGCCGATGGCCGAGGCGCTCGGCTGGCCCGGCAAGGCGATCGGCTGGAAGGACCTCGCCGGGCTGGCGACCGACCCGGCGGGCTGGGCGAAGTACGGCCACCCGGAGTGGGGCAAGTTCCGGCTGGGCAAGACGAACCCGAACATCTCGACGTCGGGGCTGAACGCCACGATCGGCGCCTACTACGCGGCCACCGGCACGTCGTCGGACCTCACCACGGCCGCGCTCGAGAAGCCGGACGCGAAGCAGTTCGTCACGAACATCGAGCAGGCGATCGTGCACTACGGCGACACCACGCTCACCTTCCTGACCAACCTGCAGAAGGCCGACGACAAGGGCGCGGCGCTGTCGTACATCTCGGCGGTCACCGTCGAGGAGAACTCGCTGGTCGGCTACAACCAGGGCAACCCGACGAACGACCCGGCCAAGGTCGGGCAGCACGGGCCGCCGAAGGTACCGCTGGTGGCGATCTACCCGGGTGACGGGACGCTGAACTCCGACCACCCGTTCGTCACGCTGAACTGGGCGGACGCCACGCGCAAGCAGATCGCCGCCGACTTCCTCGGCTACCTGCGCCAGAACGAGACGCAGGCGAAGTTCGCCGCCCTCGGCTTCCGGTCGTTCGAGGGCAAGCCGGGCCCGCAGGCGACACCCGCCAACGGCGTCCAGCCGGACGCGAAGATCACCTTCCTGCGGCCGCCGTCGCCGTCGGTGCTGTCGAAGCTGCTGGCCTCGTGGACCGACCTGCGCAAGAAGGCGAACGTGCTGCTCGTCGTGGACGTCTCGGGCTCGATGGGTGACGAGGTCAAGGGCACCGGCAAGAGCAAGATCGACCTGGCGAAGCAGGCCGCGATCGACTCGCTCGGCCAGTTCGTGCCGCGCGACCAGGTCGGGCTCTGGCAGTTCTCGACCCGCCTCGACGGCGACAAGGACTACCTGCAGCTGCTCCCGGTGCAGGCGCTCGGGACCGGCGGCAAGGAGACCCTGGCCATGCGGCTGAGCGGGCTGACGCCCCAGTCCGGCACCGGGCTGTACGACTCGTCGCTGGCCGCGTACGAGTACATGAACGCCCACTTGGACCCGACGGCGATCAACGCGGTCGTGGTGCTCACCGACGGCCGCAACGAGGACTCCGGCGGCGTCGACCTCGAGCACCTGGTGCCGCAGCTGCGGCCGGAGGGCAACGCGGAGACGGTCCGCCTGTTCACGATCGCCTACGGCTCGGACGCCGACCAGGACGTGCTGAAGCAGATCGCCGAAGCGACCGCCGGCTCGGAGTACGATTCGTCCAAACCGGACTCGATCAACCAGGTGTTCACCTCCGTGATTTCCAATTTCTGATGAAGTTCGCCCGTGAGCTCGCCGAACCGTGGGGGCTGCTGCTCGCCGCCACGTCGGCCGGCGTGGCGTGGGCCGTGCAGCTGCCGGTCGTCGCCGCCGTCGGGGTCGGGGTGGCGGTGCTCGCCGCGCGGGCGGGCGTGGCGGTGCTGGGCGGCGAGAAGGGCGAGCCTCCCCCTCGGGAAGCACGAGTGCTGGACGTCGCGCCCGGGTCGGCCGAGGAGAACTGGCTGCACCGGGCGGAGGGCGCGGCCGAGGGGTTCGGCTCGCTCAGCGCCTCCCTCGCCGCCGGCCCGCTCGCCGAGCGCGTCGCGGACATGGAGCCGGTGGTCCGGGAGACGCTGTCGACGCTGCGGCGGCTGGCCGGCCGCGCGTCGGCGACCGGCCAGGCGCTGGCCAGGGTCGACCTCGAGGCGGTCGCGCACGAACGACGCCGGCTGCAGCGCGACTTGCGCTCGGCGAACCCCGAGGTCCGCGGCGACCTCGAGCAGGCTCTGACGGCGGTCCAGGCCCAGGCGGACGTGCACGCCCGCCTGTCCGGCGCCCGGGACAAGCTGCTGGCCCAGCTGCAGTCCGGCGCGCTCGGCCTGGACAGCCTGGTGGCCAGGGTCGCGGAGCTGACGGCGGCGACGGCGGACGTCACCGTGGACACCGGCGCGGTCCGGGAGCTGAGCGACCAGCTGGAGGGCATCCGGCAGGGCGTGCAGGAGACGGAAGAGGCGACGCGGAAGTCGCTGGGTTAGGCGGCCACCGGCGTCCGGTCGCGGCGGGGCAGCAGCAGCGGCGTCGCCAGCGCGAGGACCCCGGCGATCCCGATCGCGACGCGCGGGCCGGTGAGGCCGGCGAGCAGGCCCCAGACCGCGGTGAGCGTCGCGATCGCCGCTTTCGTGCTGACCGCCCACGCCGAGAGCGCCCGGGCGATGCGGTCCGCCGGGAGCTGCTCCAGCCGGTAGGTCGCGAGCACCGGGTTGAAGACGCTGCAGCTGACGATCAGACCGAGTTCGACGACCATGACGTACACGAGCCCGCCGGTGCCGGCAGGGATGAAGGGCAGCAAGAGCAGCCAGAACGCCCTCACCGCGCCGGCCGCCAGCAGGACGGGGTGCCGGCCGAACCGCTCCACGAGCCGCGGGGTCAGCCGCGAGCCGGCGAGCCCGCCGAGGCACGGGACGGCGAACGCGAGCCCGTACTGCCACGGCGTGAACCCGAGCTGGTTCAGCATCAGCACGGCGAGCAGCGAATCGCTCGCCATGACCAGGCCGTTGAACAGCATGGTGTTGAACAGCAGCGGCCGCAGTCCCGGGTGCGCCAGCAGGAAGCGCCACCCGTCGGCGAGGTCGCGCGGGCGAAGCCGGGTGGCGGTGCGCGGCCGCGGCTCGTCCCCGCCGATCGCGCGGATCCCCAGCGCGGAGAGCAGGAAGCTGACGGCGTTCGCGACCACCGACGTCACCGGCCCGAACAGCGCGAACGCGGCCCCGCCGAGCGGCGGCCCGAGCGCGGTGGCGGTCCAGTTCGTGGATTCGAACCGGCCGTTCGCGACGAGCAGGTCTTCCGGCGGCACCAGTCCCTTGAGGAAGGCGCCGCTGGCCGAGCTGAAGGTGATGTCCGCCGCGGCGACGACCACCGAGACGGCCAGGAGCTGCCCGAAGCTCAGCACGCCGAGGGCGTAGGCGGCCGGCACGCTGACCAGCGCGCCGAACCGGATCAGATCCATGCCCACCATGACCGGCCGCTTCCGGCGCCGGTCGACCCACGGCCCCAGCGGCACGGCGACGAGCGCACCGACGGCCGGCCCGACGGCGGCGAGCGCCGAAACGGCGGTGGGTCCGGCGTGCAGGACGAGGATGGCGAGCATGGGGAAGGCCCCGAAGCCGAGCCACGTCCCGAACGCGCTCACGGCGTAAGCCGACCAGAGCCACCTGAACCGCGGTCCCAGCGACCGCCCGCGCATCACCGGGAGATCAAAGCGGGGAACGCCCACGCGGAGCAAACAACCGACGCGGCGGCGAGCCACAACGCGGCGTTGTGAATCTAGAGTCGGGCGTCGTGGACCTCGATGCCGTGCGCACCTTCGTCGCCGTCGTGGAGGCGGGCCGGTTCCAGGACGCCGCCACCGAGCTGTCGATCACGCAGCAGGCGGTATCGAAGCGCATCGCCGCGCTGGAGAAGTCGCTCGGAGTGCGGCTGTTCACACGCACCGCTCGCGGGGCCGTGCTCACCGGGGACGGCGAAGCCTTCCTGCCCCACGCCCGCGAGCTGCTGTCCGCCGAGCTGCGCGCGCTCGCCTCGGTGCGCGGCGGCCCGCTCCGGGTCGACGTCATCGGCCGTCGGCTGTGCCCGGCCACGCTGCTGCGTGGCTTCCACGAGGCGCACCCGGACGTCGCGTTGGAGGTCGCGACACTCTTCGACACCGCGATCGCCGCTCTCCGGGAGGGCTCGATCGATGCCTCGTTCCGCGCGGTCGTCGCGCTGCCGGAAGACCTCGATGCCCAGTGGGTGCTCGACGAGCCGATCCAGCTGTTGTGCGGCTCCCGGCATCCGCTGGCCGGAGCGGCTTCGGTGGCTCCGGCCGAGCTCGCCGGGCATCGGATCCGGCTGCCCGGTGTGGTGCCCGGGACCGAGTGGGGCGCCTACTACGCCGCCTTCGCGGCCGCGTTCGACCTGTGGATCGACGCGGCCGGGCCGAACTTCGGCACCGAGGTCGTGCTGGACACGGTCGCCGAGTCGGCGGACGTGGTGACCTTGGTCGGGGCGGGCAGCCGGGTGTGGTGGCCGCCCGGGCACGACCTGCGGCGCGTGCCGATCGAAGACCCCGTGCCGGTGTACCCGCATTCCCTGCTGTGGCGCCGGGGCAACGCGCACCCCGGCCTCGCCGCCCTCCGGCGGCACCTCGCGACGAGCGAGCGCGTCGCCGGCGCGTGGCGGCCGAGCTGGGCCGCTCAGCCGAGCCAGACCGTGCCCAGGACCGGGTAGCCCGGCAGGCCCGTCTTGGCCGCGCCCGGCCGGGGGACGCCCGCGATCCACAGGCGGCCCGTCGCCGCGATGTTCGCCGCCATCGACGGGTCGGCCTTGGGGAGGCGGAACGGGACCACGCGGCCGTCGGCCAGCATGGTCAGGCCGCTCAGCCTGGCCGCGCCGTGGCGGCTCATGCGGACCGGGCCGTCGAGGACCGCGCGCAGCTCCGTCCAGTGGTCCGCCGGAAGAGGCCGGCGGTACGCGGTCGCGCGGAACGCCGTCGCCGACGCACCGAGCACCGCGCCGGCCACGAACGGCCACGCGAGCCAGCCCACCACCGGCAGGCCGAGCCCGACCCAGACCGCGAACGCGGCGAGGACCAGCAGGAACGCCGCCGTCGCCCGCAGGTCGCGGGCGAGCTGGTGGCGGTGCGCGGTCAGCACGGGGTCGAGCCTCGGCGAACCGGACCCGGCCGGTTCCGGCATCGGCACCGCACCCGGCGGCGGCCCGTCGTGGATGGTGGCGCGACGCAGCCGCACCACGCCGGAGAAGCCGACGAACACCTTCGGGCCCCGTCCCAGCAGCCAGACCCGCCGGTGCCCCGCCACCAGCAGGCGGTGCGCTTCGTCGAGCCGGACGCGCAGCCACCGGCCGTCCGGCAGGCGCACGCCGACCGTCCGGCCGGCCGCGACCAGGCCGTCGGCGGTGACGTCCACCTGCCGGAAGGCTTCCCGCTTCAGCCGCGTCTCGGGCACCCGGCCGTACGCCCGGTAGAGCCACCACGCTTCGATCGCGCCGGCCAGCGCGAACGTGCCGACCGGCAGCGCGACCCCCGCGCCGGCGACGAACTGGGCGATGCCGAACACCAGGAAGAACCCGGCCACCAGCCGCCGGTTCGCGGTGTCGCCGAGGCGGTCGAGGTACTCGCCGAAGATCGGGAGGGCACCGGACGGCATGGCGGGGTCGAGTTCGAACGCGCGCACGCGTTCGGGAAGCGGGACGATCGGCACGATGAGCCCCCACCCGGGTCGGCACTGATACCCGCCTTTTCGACGAAGTGGGCACCGGCGTTACCAAATGCTCCGATCAGCGGAAGGGAGGTGAGCGTCACGACTATCCAGACCGCCGAATTCAGGTTAGGCTCACCTAAGTAGGAGGTGAGCCGTGACCGAGGCCCCCACATCCGTCCGCCGCCCGCCGGCACCGAATCCCGCCGAGCGCGCCAAGACGATCGCGACCCGCAACGGCCCCGCGTCGTTGCTGCCCACCTGCGACCGCGCGGGCCTGAACGGCGAGCGCGTCGTCCCCGTCCTGCACCACGTGCACCACAGCGGCAGCGTCAGCGTGCTGCTGCCCGACGACCACCCCATGGTCCGCGCGGCGAAGCAGACCCAGCGCGGGGAGCTGGCCGTGATGGTCGAGGTCGCCGACCAGGCCCCGGTCGACCTGCGGGAACCGATCCGCGGGCTGCTGTGGATCACCGGCTGGCTGCGCCCGCTCTCCCCGGTTTCAGCCCGTGCGCGGGCGGTGGCGATCGCCGAGACACGGCCGGACGAGCGGCTCCTCGACGTCGGCCACGGCGTCACGCTGCTGCGGCTCACGCCGGCGTCGCTCGTGCTCGCCGACGCCGAAGGCACGCACTCGCTGCGCCCGCACATGTTCAGCGCCGCGCCGCCCGACCCGTTCCACGACTACGAGGCCGGGTGGCTGCGGCACCTGGAGAGCGACCACTCCGACGTCGTCGAGCAGCTGGCGAAGCACCTGCCGGCGGCGTTGCGCGGCGGCCGGATCCGCCCGCTCGGGCTCGACCGGTTCGGGCTTCGGCTGCGCGTCGAGTCCGACACGGGCGACCACGACGTGCGGCTGGCGTTCTCGAAGTCCGTCGACAGCCCGGCGCAGCTCGCGTCCGAACTGCGGCGGCTGGTCGGCTGCCCGTTCCTGCGCGGGCGGTCAGGCTAGTTCGGCGGGGAAGCCGCCCTTCGCGATCGGCCCCCAGCTCTCGATGGTGACGCGGATGATGCTCTTGCCCTGCTTGACCATGGCCTCGCGGTATTCGTCCCAGTCCGGGTGTTCGCCCGAAATGCTGCGGAAGTAGTCCACGAGCGGCTCGACCGAATCCGGGACGTCCAGCACCTCGGCGACGCCGTTCACCTGCACCCACTGGTCGTTCCACTCGTCGGACAGGATGCAGGCGGAGACCTTCGGGTCGCGCTTGACGTTCACCACCTTCGCGCGCTTCGGGTAGGTCGAGATGACCAGCCTGCCCTCGGCGTCCACGCCGCAGGTGACCGGCGAGAGCTGCGGGCCGCCGTCGGCCTTCGTGGTCAGCAGGATGGCGCGGTGGCGGGTCGACAGGAATTCGACCAGCGCGGCGCGGTCGACGGTTTCGTTGGTGGCGATGCTCCTGGGCATACCCCGAAGGTAGCGTGCGTCCATGACGTTCACCGCGCGATCGTGGCTGGCGCCGGACCGCCCCGAGTTCCCCGCGACGGTCGAGGACCCGGCCGAACGCCGAGCGATCAAGCTCGAGCTGCTGATCGTCTTCGGCATCACGCTCGGTCTGTCCGGGGTGCGCAGCCTGCTGTCCCTTGTGGACTCGCTGCTGCAGCCGGTGCCGCTGGCCCAGCAGCAGACCCAGCTGAACGTGCCGCAGGCCGCGGCGAGCCTGATCGACCTGCTCAAGCAGCTGCTGTCGGCGGCGCAGCTGGTCGGCTGGGGCGCGCTCGGGCTGTACCTCCTGTGGCGCGCGGGCATCAAG
The DNA here is from genome assembly GCF_040681595.1 of Amycolatopsis sp. NPDC051716. NCBI lineage: Bacteria > Bacillati > Actinomycetota > Actinomycetes > Pseudonocardiales > Pseudonocardiaceae > Amycolatopsis > Amycolatopsis sp. NPDC051716. The sequence goes on from NZ_JBFAZA010000001.1 coordinate 154,990, forward strand.
ATCACCCGGCTGGGCCTGGACCGCCGGTTCCCCGGCCGTGACACGCTGCTGACGCTCGGGCTCGCGGCGCTGATCGGGATTCCCGGCCTGGCGCTGTACTTCATCTCCTACCACCTGGGCTTCAGCCTGGCGGTCCAACCGTCCACTTTGGGCGATACGTGGTGGCGGCCGATCACCTTGACGCTCTCGGCGTTCGGCAACGCCTTCGCGGAGGAAGTGCTGGTCATCGGCTACCTGCTGACCCGGCTGCGCCAGCTCGGCGTCCGGGAGAACACCGCGGTGTTCGGCGCCGCCGTGCTGCGCGGGTCCTACCACCTGTACCAGGGGTTCGGCGGGTTCGTCGGGAACTTCATCATGGGCCTGGTGTTCGGACGGCTGTGGCAGAAGACCAACCGGCTGTGGCCGCTGGTCGCCGCGCACACGCTGTTCGATTTCGTGTCGTTCGTCGGATATTCGCTGCTCAAGGGTCACGTTTCGTGGTTGCCCTGAGTAGGCTCGGCGGGTGATCGACGAAACGGCACCTCCCCGGGTGGACAGCGAAGTCGGACCCCTGCGCGCGGTGCTGCTGCACCGGCCCGGCAACGAGCTCAAAAGGCTGACGCCCCGCAACAACGACCAGCTCCTGTTCGACTCGATCCCGTGGGTCGACCGGGCCCAGGCCGAGCACGACGCGTTCGCCGAGGTGCTGCGCAACCGCGGCGTCGAGGTCCTGCTGCTGGCCGACGCGCTCCGGACGGCCCTGGACGACGACCGGGCGCACGCGGCGGGCGTGCACGCGGCGGTCGACGACCGGCGGCTCGGCGGCGACCTGGCCGACTCGCTGCGCTCGCACCTCTCGAGCGTCGACGCGGCCGGCCTCGCCGAGGTGCTGATGGCCGGCATGACGTTCGAGGAGCTGCCGTCGGCGGAGGGCGCGTCGCTGGTGCGGATGATGAACCACCCGCACGACTTCGCCGTCGACCCGCTGCCGAACCTGCTGTTCACGCGCGACTCGTCGGTGTGGATCGCCGACCGGGTGGCGATTTCGTCCCTGACCATGCCCGCGCGCCGCCGCGAAACCGCAGTGCTCGATCTCATCTACGCCTACCACCCGCAGTTCCGCCACGCGGCCCGCGCGTACGGCGCCCATTCGGCGCCGATCGAAGGCGGCGACGTGATGCTGCTGGCGCCGGGCGTGCTCGCCATCGGCGTCGGCGAGCGGACGACGGCGGCCGGCGCGGAGTCGCTCGCCCGGTCGGTGTTCGCCGACGGCATCGCGCACACCGTGCTGGCGGTGCCGATCGAGCAGTCCCGCGCGACCATGCACCTGGACACGGTGTGCACGATGGTCGACGCCGACGCGGTGGTGATGTACCCGCTCGCCCGCGACTCGCTGACGGCGTTCACGCTGCGCCCGACCGGCGACGGCGGGGTGAAGGTGGCCGGCCCGGCGCCGTTCCTGGTGGCCGCGGCCGAGGCGATGGAGATCGATCGGCTGCGCGTGATCGACACCGGCCTCGACCCCGTGACGGCCGAACGCGAGCAGTGGGACGACGGCAACAACACCCTCGCCCTGGCGCCCGGCGTGGTCGTCGGCTACGAGCGGAACGCCGAGACGAACGAGCGGCTGGAGGCGGCCGGCATCGAAGTGCTGCCGATCGCGGGCTCCGAACTGGGCTCCGGCCGGGGCGGGCCGCGGTGCATGTCCTGCCCGGTCCGCCGCGATCCGCTGTAATGGCAGCCTTCCCTAAAGTGCGCACGCCTTTAGGGAAGGCTTACTTAAATTAGGTGAGTCTTCTTTAGGAATGGTAACCCTAATAGGGGGAAGATCACCAGGCCGATGTAGTCGGAAATCGAATTCTGCCGTATCGTGGTCATCATGGCCCTCACCAAGAAAAAAGAGCCGCGCTCGAAGTTCTACGAACTGCTGCAGGCGCAGATCCACAACGAGTTCAACGCGTCCCAGCAGTACATCGCGCTCGCGGTGTGGTTCGACGCCGAGGACCTGCCCCAGCTGGCGAAGCACTTCTACAAGCAGTCCGTCGAGGAGCGCAACCACGCGATGGCGCTCGTGCAGTACATGCTCGACCGCGACCACCACGTCGAGATCCCCGGCACCGGCGAGGTGCGCAACGACTTCTCCGGCGTCACCGAGCTCATCGAGCTCGCGCTGGCGCAGGAGAAGGAGGTCGCCGCCGACATCTCCGCGATGGTCAAGGCGGCGCGCGCCGAAGAGGACTACATCAGCGAGCAGTTCACGCAGTGGTTCCTCAAGGAGCAGGTCGAAGAGATCTCGCAGATGAGCACGCTGCTGAACGTCGTCAAGCGCGCGAACGGCAACCTGTTCGAGGTCGAGAACCACCTGGCCCGCGAGTCCGTCGGCGACGACGGCGCCGACTCGCAGATGCCGCCGGTGGCCGGCGGCAAGCTCTGACGCTGCGTCAGCCCTCCGTCGAGGGCGGGTGCCGGTTCAACACCGCGGCGCGAAGCACGAAACCCGGGCTCTCCCCCTGTGGACAGCCCGGGTTTCTGCATGTGGCCGGCCCTCAGCCGGCGCAGTCCTGGGTGACGCTCGTCAGGCTCGTCTGCACGACGCCGGTCCGGTCGAGGCGGAAGCGGTATTCGGCGGCGGTCCCGGCCGGGGCGACCACGCCACCGGTTTCTTCCTTGGCCGCGGGGTAGACGGCGAGGATCTGGTCCTTCGTGGACCCGGCGCCGATGCCTTCGGCGGTGTGCGCGGCCACGTCCGGCGTGACGACGACGAGCCCGGCCGCCTTCGAAATGACGACGCTCGCGGACGCGGGAAGCCCGCTGCCCTGTGCTTTGTAGACGGTGCAGCCCGCGCCGGCCTGGGCGTCGCTGAGCGTCACGGTCTGCGCGGCCACGTCGGCCTCGGACATGCCGAGTTTGAGCTTGCCGAAGCCGTCCGCCGCGAGCAGCGGTCCAGTGGTCACGGCGGCGAGCGTGGATGGCGCCGGGGCGGACGTCGGCTGCTGTGTCGGCGACGACGTCGACGCTCCCGGTGGTGCGGAAGCCTGGATGCTCTGCGTTCCGGTCGGGCCGGGCGTCGACGGCTCCGCCGGCCGGCCCTGCGTGAGGTTCTCGGCCGGCTTGGAGCTGACTCCGGTGCCGGGGACGGAGATCGCCGCGGTGCCGTCCTCGGTGTGGAGCCGGATCATGGTCAGCCCACCGGCGACGGCGACCACGGCGGCCGCCACCCCGGCCACGGCCTGCACGGTGTGGCGGCGCCGGCGACGGCGTCGCGCACCGGTGACGATGACCGTGCCGGCGTCGGGCGGCGGGGGCAGGTCCAGCCGCTCGTCGGCGAAGAGCGCGCGCAGGCGCTGCTCCAGTTCGTCCTCGGAGATGTTCAACCCGCACCACTCCCTTCGCCTTCGCCGTCGACCGACTTCAGCTTCATCCGCAGCGACGCGATCGCCTTGCTGGCCTGGCTTTTGACGGTGCCCTGCGTGATTCCGAGGACCCCGGCTATCTCCGCTTCCGAGAGACCTTCGTAGTAACGCAGCACCATCACGGCCCGTTGTCTCGGCGGCAGTGTTCGTAACGCACGCCACAGCGGCTCGTGTTCGAACGGGTCCGCCGGCACGTGCGGGCTGGTGTCCGGCAGGTCCGCGACGAGGTTCTCGCGACGCGTCCGGCGCCAGCGGCTCACGTGCGCGTTCGCCATCGACCGGCGGACGTAGGCCAGCGGGTCGCCCGTCTTTTCGTGGACGTAGGTCCACCGCGAACCGATCTTCTCCAGCACGGTCTGCACCAGGTCCGCCGCGTCGTGCGGGTTGCCGGTGAGCGCGTGGCCGTAGCGCAGCAGGCCGGGCAAGGTGGCCTGCACGAAGTCGCCGAAGTCGACGAACTCGCCAGGCAACGTCGCGGCCCTCCCTCGGCCTGCGCTGGTCACCGGGGTGACAATCCGGCCGAAAGCAGGCGGACACGGCCCGGAATCGATCAACTCACCGGCACCCGTTCCGCCGTGGCTGCCGGCCGGATTGTCACCGGCCGACACAACATCTCCCCCGGTGAAGACGGGTGCCGCAGCGGTCACCGTATCGCCTCCCATCGGGGTCGGGTAGCCGGAAGCCGGCTCGCTTTCCTCCCCAACACGCATCACAGCCCCCTCAGGTTGCCTGCGTTCCCGGCCGAGTTCGTGATCGCTCGGCCGGGTGATTGTCTGCCCACGTCAGCGGTGAGCGAGCGAGTCGGGCAGCCGGAAACCGCCGCCGTCGGACTCACGGAATTCGTGCACGCCGACGACCGCCGCGTGCGGGATCGGGCCGTAGACGTGCGGGAACCAGATCCCCTCAGGGTGCGGCGGAGCGCCGTCTTCCCAGCGGACCGGGGACCCGACCTTCGCCGGGTCGATCTCGAGGAGTACCAGGTCGGTGCGGCCCCGGTAGCGGATGTTGGCCGGCAGGGTGGCCGTGCCGAAGTCGGAGCAGTGGATGAACCCGGCTTCCCCCAGCGAAGACGGCCGGTACTCGCCGCCTTCACCCACTTCGGCCCACTCGGCCGCCCCACAGATGTGAAGTATCACGCCGAGAATGGTCCCACCGCCGCGATCCGGCGGCGGTGTCTCGTGCGCCACATAATGCCTGGTTGAACGCTCATCGAGCGGGTGACCGACCGCCGGTTCGTACCGACGGTCCGGCACCTGCCGACGGGGTCAGCGCAGGGTCAGCTGCCGGCCGATGAGGCCGTCGCGCGCCCGGCGCTCGGTCGCGTTCAGCGGCTCGTCGTCGAGCGACTTCAACGCCGTCTCGAGCCGGGCGCCGAGGGCGTCCTTCGCTTCGGCCCACTCGCGGGCGTGGGCCTCGGGGTCGAGGTCCCAGACCGGGACGAGCAAGCCGTGCGCCCGGAACGAACCCGCGTAACGCGAGCCCTCACCGAGGCCGAGCTCACCGGCCGCGGACAGCCGGGCGAGGGCCTGGAGCAGCAGGTTCTCCGGCTCCGGCCGGACCCAGCGCAGGTGCGCCTTCTCGCCGGCGAGGACCCAGTAGGCACCCGAGCCGAGCCGTTCGGTGGGCATGATCGCGGCGTTCGCGCGCTCGAGGGACACGGCGACGTCACCGGTGGCGTCGGCGTCCTCCGGCAGCCACCAGCCGAAGTCCTGGTGCAGCGTGACGTCTAGTTCGGCACCCGGGGTCAGCAGGTCCTGGAGCCGCGCGTGCTCGTCGGCGGAGGGCGGGGTGGTGGTGTCCGGCACGCCGAGGACGTCGCCCTCCTTGGCGTCCAGCAGCCACTTCAGCGACCGGCCGAGGTCCCGGCTGATGTCGGACGAGCGGGTCTGCACCTGCAGCCCGAGGTAGCGCCGGCCGTCCGAGCGGACGAACGCGGCCGCCGCCATGGGCAGCACGGTCCCGAGGGTGACGTCACCGCCGTCGGCGAGGGTGAGCTGGGCCGTCGCGGACGGCACGAACTCGCGCAGCGCGATCAGCTCGGGCTCCGCCGCCAGCCCTTCGAACGGCTGGCCGACGAAGACGTCGCGCACCTTCGGCTTGCGGTCCGCCGCCTGCTTGGGACCCTTCTTGCGCGCGCCCTTGCCCACTGCTGCCTCCTCTGGCTCGGCTTCAGACGCTATCGAAGGGTTAGTCTCGCGACGTGTTCGACCCCCGCGATCCCGCGTTCCTCGAAGATCCGTACCCGGCGTTCGCCGCCCTCCGTTCGCGCGGCGACGTGCATTTCCACGAAGGGCTCGGCCTCGCCATCGCGGTGTCGCACGCCGCGTCCTCGGCCGTGCTGCGCCACCGTGGCCTCGGCCGGATCTGGCAGGACGCCCAGCCGCTCGAGCGGTTCGCCTCGTTCAACCTGCTGCACCGCAATTCGCTCCTGGAGAACGAGCCGCCCGCGCACACCCGCCTGCGTCGTCTCATCGCGGGCGCCTTCGGCCGCGGCCACGTGCAACGCCTGCGTCCGATGGTCGCGACGCTCGCCGCCCGCATGGTCGACGACCTGGCGGCCGCGATCGCCGCCGACGGCAGTGCCGACCTCCTCGAGCACCTCGCCCAGCCGCTGCCGGTCGCGGTGATCGCCGAGCTGCTCGGCGTCCCCGGCACCGACGGACCGCGGATGGTCCAGCTGTCCAACGCCATCGTGAAGATGTACGAGTACGACCTGCCGGAGGAAGGACGCGACGCCGCCGAGCGGGCCGCGGCCGAGTTCGTCGAGTACGTCCGCTCGGTCGCCGAGGCCCGCGCGGACGCACCGGGCGACGACATCATCAGCGACCTCCTCCGCAGCGAGCTGACGCCGGACGAACTGGTGGCCACCGCGGTGTTGCTGCTGATGGCCGGCCACGAGGCGACGGTCAACGTGCTCGGCAACGGCATCACGGCCCTGCTCACGCACCGGGACCAATGGGAGCGCCTGCTGGCCTCACCTGCCCTTCTGGATTCGTGTGTCGAGGAGCTGATCCGGTTCGACGCGCCCCTGCAGCTGTTCGAGCGGACCGCGACCGAGGACGTGTCGATCTGCGGACATGTCGTTTCGCGCGGCGAGAAGATCGGCGCACTCCTCGGTGCCGCGGCCCGCGACCCGAAGGTCTTCGACGAGCCGGACCGCCTGGACATCGGCCGGACACCGAACGCCCACCTCGGGTTCGGCATGGGGATCCACTACTGCGTGGGGGCTCCTCTCGCTCGGGTGGAGATCGCCGCCGCGCTGAGCGCGCTGGCGGAGAAGCTCCCGGGGTTGCGCCTGGCCGGGATTCCGCCGCGTCGGCCGGAGTTCGTGATCCGCGGGTTGAAGGAGCTTCGGGTCACCGCGTGACGGGGTCTCTTGCCCCGGTTTTCGCGTGATGCCGGGCGGAACTCGCGTGATCCGGAGCGGAACTCGCGTGGTTGGAGGCGGAAGTCACGTGATCGGGGGCGGATCTCGCGTGCCCCAAGGGGCATCGCGCGTGATTGGGCAGGCATCGCGCGTGATTGGGAAGCCAACTCGCGTGATTGGGGAGGCATCATGGGGTTACTCCGGTGAAGAGGTCTTCTTCGATGCTGGGGCCTGGGGTGGGGTGGGCCAGGTGGTAGTCCTCGTGGGGCCAGACTTGACGCTCGATTTCGCGTGAGTGGGCGAAAAACGGGTGGGCCGGGTCTACCTGGGTGGCGTGGGCCAGGAGGGCTCGGTCACGGGTGGCGAAGTGGGCGTCGCAGCGGATTTTGGTGGTTGTCGGGAGTTTGTCGGGCGGGAGTTCGCTCAGGACTTCGGCCATTGAGGATTCGAGGCCGGCGGCCAAGGTGGCCTCGTGCAGCGCCTCGAACCAGGCACGGCTCAGGGTTGCTTGGTAGTACAGCTTTTGTGGTTGCCACGGCTCGCCCGTGCCGGGATAGCGGGCGGGATCGGCGGCGGCGGTGAAGGCCTCGACCGTCACCTCGTGGGTGCGGATGTGGTCCGGGTGGGGGTAGACGCCCGTTTCGTCGTACGTGATCACCACGTGCGGGCGGAACTCGCGGATCAGCGCCACCAGCGGTGCCGCCGCTTCGGAGAGCGGCAGGGCCGCGAAGCTGCCTTCGGGCAGGGGCTCGCCCTCGGCGGGGAGGCCGGAGTCGACCAGGCCGAGAAAACGCTGGCGGACGCCCAAGATCTCGGCGGCCGCGGCCATCTCGCGACGGCGGATCGCCGGGAGGTCCGCCCATGTCTCAGCCGTGTCGAGGGCCGGGTTCAGGACGTCGCCGCGTTCGCCGCCGGTGCAGGTGGCGACCAGGACGTCGACGCCTTCGGCCGCGTAGCGGGCCAGGGTGGCCGCGCCTTTGCTGGACTCGTCGTCCGGGTGGGCGTGGACGCTCAAGAGGCGGAAAGTCACCGGGTGCTCCTCTGCGGGAAGAAAAGTGCGGGGATCAAGGTCAGCGCCGAGAGCGCCAGTGCCCACGTGAACGTGGTGCCGAAGGCGCCCGGGGCCGGGGCGGCCGAGAGTTCACTGTGGAGGATCGCGGCCAGCAGGGCGGTGCCCAGCGAGCCGCCGATCCGGTTGACCACGTTGAACGCGCTCGCCGCCCGGGGGATGCGGGACCGCTCCAGCGAGCCGTACAGCGTCGTCATGCCGGGGGCCGTTGCCGCGCCCAGCCCGGCGCCGCGGATCAGGAGGGACAGCGTCAGCAGAACGCCGCCGGGTGCCGAGCCGAGCCGGGTGAACGCGATCGTGCCCAGCAGGGACAGCGCGATCCCGGCCAGCATCGTGCGCCGCGGCCCGAAGCGGGCCAAGAGCCGGCCGCTCGCCAGCATGACCGCCGCCGAGCCGAGTGCCTGGGGTGCCAGCAACAGCCCGGACCGCAACGCGCTCGCGTGCTCGACCTGCTCGTAGTACAGCGGAAGCAGCAGCATCGAGCTGTACAGCGACGCTCCCAGCAGGAACGTGCTCGCGCTCGCGACCGCGAACCCCTTGTTCCGGAACAACGCCAGCTCGAGCACCGGCGCCGCCACCCGGGAAGCGTGGACGCCGTACGCCAGCAGCAGCACGGCCCCGGCCACCCAGGCGACGACCACGCCCTCGGCCAGCCCGTAGACGAACGCGCCGAGCCCGGGCGAGAGCAACGCTAGCCCCCGGACGTCCAACGCGGCAGGCGCGCCGCCCGGCGCCGGAGGCGGGAGGAGCCGGCGCGCGCAGAGGAACGTCGCCACGCCCAGCGGGACGATGCCGAAGAACATCCAGCGCCACCCCAGGCCCGCCACCAGCGCACCGCCGAGCATCGGGCCCAGCACCGGGGCCACCGTCGCCGGCAGGGTGATCACGCCGATCATCCGGCCCAGCGCCGGACCCGCCGCCTGCGCGAACACCGCCTGCCCGACCGGCTGCATCAGCCCGCCGCCCAGCCCGTGCAGCACCCGGAACGCGATCAACGCCGGCGCGGACCAGGCGAAGCCGCACAGCAGCGTGCCCGCGGTGAAGATCGCCACCGCCGCCAGCCAGACCGTGCGGCCGCCGAACCGGTCGGTCAGCCAGCCCGACAGCGGGATGGCCGCCGAAGCCGCGAGCAGGTACGCGCTCGCCACCCACTGCACCGTGGTCAGCGGGCTGTCCAGATCACGGGCGATCGAGCCGATCCCGACGGTCACGATCGTCGCGTCGAGGATCGACAGCACCGCGCCCATGATCAGCACCCCGCCGAGCCGCCACAGCGCCGCATCCGGCCGGACTGCCGTCGTCATGCTCACCCCCAGTTGATTAGGTCGAACCTCAGATTAGGTCCGACCCACTGACTAGGTCAAGCACAATCTTGGGTCCGACCCAGTAGAGTGACGTCATGAGCGAGGGACTCCGCGACCGGAAGAAGCACGAGACCAGGAGAACCATCTCCGACGTGGCCACGCGGCTGTTCATCCGCAACGGCTTCGAGGACGTGACGATCGCGGACATCGCCGCCGAGGCGCGGGTCGCCAAGATGACCGTGACGAACCACTTCCCGCGCAAGGAAGACCTCGTCTTCGACATCCGGGAGGACTTCACCTCCTGGCCGGCCGCCCTGATCCGCGACAGCGTCTTCCACGACACGCGCGAGCTCTACTTCGAAGCGCTGGGCGCCGAACACGCGCTGGTCGGCTTCTCCGGCCCCGGCTTCGTGCGGATGATCAAGGAGAGCCCGGTCCTGACGAACGCGCTGCACGAGATGCACCGCGAGCGCGAGACGGCGCTCGCCGACCTCCTCATCCGCCGCCACCCCTCAGAAGACCTCAACCCCACGCTCGCCGCCGCGCACCTGGCGACGGTCCTGCGCGTGCTCTTCCAGGAGGCCTTCGACCGGACCCTCGAAAACGAAAAAACGGTCGCCGAGGAGCTCTGGCCGATCGCGGAACAGGCCTTCGACCAGCTCGAACCGGTCTTCGGCCGCTACTAGCGCGCGGCGCCGGCCGGCCGCGAAGCCCGCAGCTCCGGCTCAGGCGCACCCTGGACCTTCAGCACGCGCATCTCGCGCACGGCAAGGGCGTCCGACGGCGCCAGCAGCGCGGTGAACCGCCGCACCACCAGGGCCGTCATCACCGCCAGCGCGGCCGCGGACAGGTCGGTCACCGCGACCAGGACGACGCTGTCGGCCATCGACTGCACGTCGTCGCGGAAGCGCCAGCAGATCGACACACCCAGCAGGACCCAGTTGAGCACCCAGGCGCCCCACCACCCGAGCACCCGGCGCGACGGCTTCGGCCGGGCGTCACGCGCGCGACCCAGCACCGCGTGCTCGAGTTCGCCGACGACCGACAACGCCAGCGGCAGGTTCGCCACCGGCACGAGGACGCCGACCAGCACCTGCCAAACCGGCCGGGGTGGGTCGTCGCCCGAGACGTCCGCCGCCGCCTGGCGCGCGACCAGCAGCCACCAGAGCGACAGCCCGGCGGGCAGCAGCGCGAGGATCGAGGCGAGCAGGCCCGCGGTGAGCACGAAGGCGTCGGAGAACGCCACCACCGAGCGGGACAGCGCGGCTTCGCGGCCCTGGACGAGCAGCACGTACCGCCAGATCTCCGCGCTCGCCGCGGCCACGGCGAGCGCCGCGAACGCGAAGAGGACGACGACCACGCTGCGGCTGAGCACCGGCACCCGGTCGATCGGGCGGACCTCGTCGGACGCCGTGCCGGGCACCGACGTCGGGCGGCGCCAGACCAGGTTCGGGAACCCCCAGCGCGGCGGCACCGGGTACGACGGCGGGCCGAGGTACGGCTCGGGCGCCACGACGCGGCGGCGCGGCCACGCGCCGGGCGGTGGGGTGGCCACCCAGCGCAGCTTCGGCCGGTGCAGCGGACGGCGGTGGTAGGGGTACGGCTCCGGCTGGGCGGCCAGCGTCCGGCCGTGCAGCTGCTGGGCCGTCGGCGGCGGCGCCTGGCGCGGCCAGTACCCGGGCGGGTACGGCTGCCCGGCGGGAGGCTGCCCCGGGTGCAAGGCTAGATCACTTCGGGTTCGATGCCGGGGTGCTCGCCGACCATCGGACGGCCTTCGCGCTGCCACGCGCCCATGCCGCCGGCCACGTTCACCGCGTCCCAGCCGCTCTGGTTGAGCCACGCGGCCGCGCGCGCGGACCGGCCGCCGCTGCGGCAGATCACGTGGATCGGCTGGTTTTCGGGCAGCTCGGCCAGCTCGCCGACGCGAGCGGGCAGCTCCCCCATCGGGATGTGCACCGCGCCGGGCGCGTGCCCGGCGGCCCACTCGTCGTCTTCGCGGACGTCGAGCAGCACGAGGCCGTCCTTGGGCAGGTCGCGGACCTCGGCGGTCGGCAGTTCAGCAGGGCTCACCACGGTGTCCATGCTGCCATGCGGAGGCGTTGCCCGCGCGTGAGGTCAGCGGATCACTTGCGGTGCCGGCCGCGGCTGGTGACGCGGGTCTTTTCCTCGGCCTGGCCGAACCGCGCGACCGCCCTGTCCCGCATGAAGCCGAGCGGGTCCGGCGCGTGCAGCCGCAGCATGATGTCGTGGACGTGCTCCGGCCGGCCGTAGCCGGTCACGCGGCTGACGAGGTACGTCGTCACGAAGGCGGCCGGGACGGTGATCAGCGCGGGCTGGTTGACGAACCAGGGCGCCCAGCCGCCGGTGTAGCCGCTCACGACGTTGACGATCAGCGCGGCCAGCACGAGACCGCCGCCGACGAACATCCCCGCCATCGCACCGGGCCAGGACAGCTTGCGCCACCAGATGCCCAGCACCAGCAGCGGGCTGAACGTCGACGCGGCGAGCGCGAACGTCAGCCCGATCGACAATGAGATGTCCTCCGGCCGCAGCGCGAGCGCCAGCCCGATCGGGAACAGCGCGACCAGCCCGGCCGCCACCCGGAAGTCCCGCACCCGGCCGGGCAGCAGGTCGGTCGACACCACCCCGGCCACGCTCACCAGCAGCCCGGACGTGCTGGACAGGAACGCGGCGAACGCGCCGGCGGCGGTGACCGCGCCGAGGAGCTGGCCGCCGACGCCGGGCAGGATCGCCGAGGGCAGCTGCAGGATCGCCGCGTCCGTCTTGCCGGTCACCAGCAGCTCGGGGACGTACATCCGCGACAGCGCGCCCAGCAGCGTCGGGAACAGGTAGAACAGCCCCAGCAGCAGCAGGACGTGCACGGTCGTGCGGCGCGCGGCCTTGCCGTCGGGGTTGGTGTAGAAGCGCACCAGCACGTGCGGCAGGCCCATCGTGCCGAGGAACGTCGCGAACATCAGCGAGTACGTCTGGAGCAGGTCGGTGAGGCTGCCCGAAGCCGGGTGCAGCCAGTCCGAGTTGTCCGCGACCGAGTCGCTGACCACCGGGACCGGCGTGCCGGCCAGGAACTTCAGCTTGGTGCCTTCGGAAACCGTGTGCGGCGCCAGCGGTGTCCAGTGCGTCGGCCCGGCCGCCGGGCCGTTGTCGGTGCGGCCGTAGGCCCAGAGGTACGTGTCCGAGGTGACGTGCAGCGTGACGTCGGTTTGCACGTCCACCGTGGTGTCGCTGACGAACACCGGCGGCGCGGGCGAACCGAGCGGCCGGAACCCGTCCGGGCCGCCGCCGGTGAAGAAGACCATGCACAGCACGAACGCGGGCACCGCGATCGCGAACAGCTTGAGCCAGTACTGGAACGCCTGGACCACGGTGATCGCGCGCATCCCGCCGGAGATGACGTTGAACGCGACGAGGATCATGACCACGATGGCGCCCGCCCACGCGGGCACCGGCACGACCGTCGCCAGGGTCAGGCCGGCGCCCTGCAGCTGCGGGGCCATGTACAGGATCCCGATGAACACGACGAACGCCGTGGAGAACCGGCGCAGGCCCTGCGAGCCGAGCCGCATTTCGACGAAGTCGGGCAGCGTGTAGGCCCCGGACCGGCGCAGCGGCGCGGCCACGAACAGCATCAGGGCGAGGTAGCCCGCGGTGAACCCGATCGGGAACCACAGCGCGTCGGCGCCGTCCTTGAGCACGATTCCGGCGATGCCGAGGAACGAGGCCGCGGACAGGTATTCGCCGGAGATCGCGGCGGCGTTGCGGCGGGACCGCACGGTGCGCCGCGCGACCAGGAAGTCGTGCGTGCTCGTCGCCGACCGCGAGGAACGGTGACCGAGGTAGGGCGTCACCACGGCGACCAGCACGATGCCGGTCAAGGCCCACGGGTTCAACTGCACGGGAGGAATCCTCGCACGACTCGGTGCGAAACTAGTTTTCGATCATGTCCACGAACGCGCGTTCGTTGCGTTCGGCGAGCCGGTTGTACCAGATCCCGACGCCGAACAGGAATGGGAACGGCAGCACGCCGAGAATCAGCCAGGCCACCGGAATGCCGAGCAGGCTGGCCTGCGAGAACCCGGGCACCAGGTAGAACAGCATGGGCAGCGCGCCGAAGACGCCGACGACGAGCAGCGCGAGCAGCAACGCCGTCCGCAGCTGCACCTTGACCAGGTGGTCGCGGACGAGCAGCTTTCCCCAGCTGGTCTGCTCCTCCAGCTCGACCCGGGCGCGCAGGGTGCCGGCGCCGCGGCGCGGGTCGGCGAGGATCACACGCTCCCGCTTGGGTTTCGCGTGGTGTTCCGGCTTCGGCGGCGGCTCGTTCTCGGGCGCCGGCGGCAGGGACTCGACGACGGCCCGGTCGGCCGGCTGCGGCAGCGGCCGGTGCCGGGCCCGCCGGCCGAGGGTCGGATCCGGTTCGCGGACGCCGTTCGAGCGGCGCTCGTAGAAGTCGTCCGTCATGGCCGGCCCCGGCTCAGCCGTTCCGGCCCGAACCGACCAGCCGGTCCTTCAGCGCGCGGGTGTGCCGCCGGCTCACCGGCAGCACCTTCTCCTCGTTGCCGATGACGACCTGGTAGCCACCCTGGCCCATGCGCAGCTCGGTGATCAGCGGCAGGGCGACCAGGAACGACCGGTGGATGCGGACGAAGCCGGCCTTCTCCCAGCGCTCTTCGAGCTGGGCCAGCGGGATGCGGACCAGGTGGCTGCCTTCGGTGGTGAACAGGCGCGCGTAGTCGCCCTGCGCCTCGACCCAGCGGACCGAGGAGCGCGGGATGAGCTTGGTGGTGCCGGCCAGCTCGACCGGGATGACCTCGTCGTCGTTCTTGACCGGCTCGCCGCCCAGCGCGCCGGGCGGGGGCGCCGCCGCGGCGGCCAGCTTGTCCAGCACGCGCGAGATGGCGCGGTCGAGGCGATCCTGCTGGTACGGCTTGAGCACGTAGTCGAGGGCGCCGAGGTCGAAGGCGTTGACGGCCTCTTCGGCGTGCCCGGTGACGAACACCAGCGCGGGCGAGGGCCGCAGGGCGGCGAACACGCGCGACATCTCCATCCCGGACAGCCCGGGCATGTCGATGTCCGCGAAGACGGCGTCGACGATCGGCAGGCCGCGGTCCTTGCGCTCGCGCAACCGCGGGTCGTCGGTGGACAGCAACCGCAGCGCCTCGGAGGCGTCGATCGCCGGGAACACCTTCGCCACGTGCGGGCTGTTGCGCAGGCAGTGGACGAGTTCGTCAAGACCGTTCGGCTCGTCGTCCACAGCCAGGACCACGAGCTTCCGGGTGTCATCGTGAGCACTCACAGTGAAACGCATCCTGCCCATTGCCGAGTGCAATGTCCAGCCCCCGTCCGCCTTAAGTGAGGAGACCCGCGACCGAAGCCGCGGGCCCCCTGCTCTCAATGCACGAACGTGAACCAGTTGAGGTTCACGAAGTCGGCCGGCTGGCCGCTGGTGAAGGTGACGTACACGTTGTGGACGCCGGTCACCCCGCCGATGTTCGCCGGGACGGTCCGCCAGCTCTGCCAGCCACCGGTGTTCCCCACCGCGAAGCTGCCGATGGGCGCGTTGGACCGGCTGTCCAGCCGCACCTCGACCAGCCCGCTGACCCCGCCGGCGGCCCCGGACGCCACGCGCGCCTGGAAGTTCGTCGCCGCGGTGCCGCCGAAGTCGACGTTCGGGTACAGCGCCCAGTCGCCGTTGGCCACCGCGGCGATGTTCTGGCCGCCGCCGGTGTCCGTGGTCGTCTCGGTGATCAGACCGGACTGCTGGCTGTACGACTCCGCCTGGATGGCGTTGTACGCGCTGCCGCCACCGGACGGCGGAGTGGTCGTGGTGGGTGGGGTCGTGGTGCCGCCACCACCGCCGCGGGTGGTCACCGTGACGTAGTCGACGACCATCGGGTGCCCCGGCACGATCCCCGGCCCCGGCGTGGTCGTGCCGGAGTTGTTGTTGGGGAACGCGCCGCCGATCGCCAGGTTCAGCAGCACGAAGTAGCCCTGGTGGGTGGTCATGTTCGCCCAGGTCGTCGCGTCGAGCTGGTTCTGGCTCACCGAGTGGAACTGCTGCCCATCGACGAACCAGCGGAGGACCTGCGGGCTGCTGCTCGCGTCCCATTCGAAGCGGTAGGTGTGGAAGGCCGACTGGCAGCTGCTCCCGGGGCACGCCCGGTTGTTCGGCAGGCCGGTGGTCTCGTTGCACGGACCGCCCGGGTTGACGCCGCAGTGCAGGACGCCCCAGACGGAGTTGATCCCGTTGACGTTCTCCATGATGTCGAACTCGCCGATGGCGGGCCAGTTCCACCAGTTGCCGCGGTAGGGGCCGCCGAGGGCCCAGAACGCGGGCCAGTAGCCGAGCGCGGCCGCTCCGGTGACGTTCGGCATCTGGATCCGGCTTTCGATCCGCATCACGCCGCCCGCCGGGGGCTTGAAGTCGGCGCGCTGGGTCTCGATCCGGGCCGACGTCCAGTTGCCCGCGCCGTCGCGCAACGGCGTGATGCGCAGGTTGCCGCTGCCGTCTTGGGACAGGTTGCTGCTGCTCGCCGTGTAGTTCTGGATCTCCCCGGTCCCCCAGTTGCCGGGGCCGCCGGGGTAGCTGTGGCCGGTGTCGACGATCCAGTTGGCGCTCGAGGGGAGCGAGCCGGCGCCGCCGGTGAAGTCGTCGGCGAACACGGTCGTCCAGCCCGACTCGGGCGGCGGGATCGACGCGGCGGCAGGGATGGTCAGCGGGATGGCGATCAGTGCGGCGCCGAGCACCGCGCCGATGGTGAACCGGAGGTGGGGCATCGGGTACGACCTCCTTGTCGTCCGGATTTGTTGCCGTTCGCAACAAAGCCCGTTGACGAGGAAACCCGACGCTCCACCCCCGGTTCCAGAGGCGTTACACAGGAAGAGTGATCCAGGTCACAAAGTCTGCCCGGAAGTACCCGAACCGGACATCGGCGTCAGAGGCCGAAGCGCGACCAAGCCGCCTTCTGCGTCACCGCGTCCAGCACCGCCGAGGCCGCCGCCGGTGCGCCGAGGCCGAGGCGCGCGAGCAGCGGTTTCTTCGGCTCGGCCACCGAGATCTCGGCGTCCGGGTAGCGCTGGGTGATGATCTGCCGGAGGCTGCCGAGGCCGTCGATCAGGCCCAGCTCGAGCGCCTTCGCGCCGAGCCAGACGTCGCCGGTGAACAGGTCCTCCGCGTCGGTCAGCCGATCGCCGCGGCGCTCCTTCACCCAGTTCACGAACAGCTCGTGGAGCTGGGTGTGCATCTTCTTCAGCCACTCGACGTCTTCGGGCTTCTCCGGCGAGAACGGGTCCAGCCGCGACTTGTTCGCGCCCGCCGTGTGCAGCCGGCGCTCGATGCCGAAGCGCTCCAGGAGGCCGGTGAACCCGAAGCCGCCGCTGATCACGCCGATCGAGCCGACCATCGACGTCCGGTGCGCGTAGATCTCGTCGGCGGCGCAGGCCAGCCAGTACCCGCCCGACGCGGCGACGTCCTCGCAGAAGGCCAGGACGGGCACGCCCTTCTCGTCGGCCAGCTGCCGGATCCGCTCGGCGACCAGCCCCGACTGCGTCGGCGCGCCACCCGGCGAATTCACCAGCAACGCGACCGCCTTGAGCCGATCGTGCCCGAACGCCCTGGTCAGCGCCGTTTCCACGGCGGCGAGGTTGATCGCGCCCCTGGCCAGCGGGGACGGCGACGGCGTGATCACGCCGTGCAGCTTCACCACGGCCACGACGTCCTTGCGCTCGACGCGGTCGGCCAGCACCGGGATCCGCGAAGCCAGTTTGTCCGTAACGCTCATGAAGCCAGGCTAGCCGGATTTTTCGGGGGTCCGGGTGGCGAAGCCCCCGGCCCCGGGGCGAAGCCCCGGATGTCACAGCGGATTCAGCCCATGGGGAGGATGCCGGAGCGCGTGCCGTTGACGCCGTTCACCTCGGCGCCGTTCAGCTGCGCCGGACCGCCCTGGGCCGGGACGTCGGCGTCGCCGGAGTCGGTCTCGGAGCTGTAGTCCGGCATGTTCGGCCGGACGCCCGGGACGAACTTCGGCACCCGCAGCGTCACCTTCATGCCGGCACCGGGCGCGGTCTCGACCATCACCGCGTAGTCGCTGCCGAAGACCTGCTGCATGCGCTGGCTGATGTTGCCGAGCCCGACGTGCGCGCCGGTGCTGTGCGCGTTCTTGACGTCCTTCAGCCGCCGCGGGTCCATGCCGATGCCGTCGTCCTCGACGCTGATCAGCGCTTCGGTGCCGTAGTCCTGCGCGATGACCGTGACGCAGCCGCCGCTGGGCTTGCTGGCGAGGCCGTGCTTGACCGCGTTCTCCACCAGCGGCTGGATGATCAGGAACGGCACGACGACGCTGAGCACCTCGGGCGCGATCTTCATGCGCACCTCGAGCCGGCCGCCGAAGCGGGCGTTCTCGATGGTCAGGTAGCGGTCGATGTTGCGCAACTCCTCGGCGAGCGAGGTGAACATGCCCGACGTCCGGAACGAGTAGCGCGTGAAGTCGGCGAAGTCCTGAAGCAGCTCTCGGGCCTCTTCGGGATCCGTGCGGATGAGCGCGGAGATCGTGTTGAGCGCGTTGTAGACGAAGTGTGGCGAGATCTGCGCGCGCAACGCCTTGATCTCGGCCTGCTGGAGCTGCTGCTTCGACTCGTCGAGCCGGGACAGTTCGAACTGGGTGCAGACGAACTGGGCGACGGCGTCGGCCATCTGCACCAGCCGCCCGCGGGTGCGGCCGACGACGATCAGCGCCGCCTCGGTCTCGCCCTCCACCAGCAGCGGCACGATGACCGCGGTCTTCATCCGGCAGGTGCCGCGGTGGTTGCACGGCATCCGGTCGTGCGCGACGACCTCGCGGCGGTGCTTGCGGATCGCGTTGCCGATCGCGTCGACGAGGTCGACGTAGTGCTCGTTCGCCTCGCCGTCCCAGGACAGCAGCGTGCCTTCGCTGTCGGTGATGCCCACGGCGACGCAGTCGAGCATCTGCAGCAGCTGCGTGGTGATCTTGTCGGCGGCGTCCTCGTCCAGGCCGGCGCGCAGGTTCGGTGCCGCCTTCGACATCCGGTGCACCGCCTGCAGCATGGCGTCCTCCACCACGCTGGCCGGTTTGCGCTGCCGCACCAGCAGCACGATCAACGCGGCGACGAGCAGCACCACGAGACCCCACGGGACGATCTGCGCAAGCGGAAACCCGGACACGGCGTCCATGCTCTGCGCTCGACCGACCGGGTGCAAGGCCTGTTCCCACTTTCTGTCCAACAGCGATGACCGAGAGTTGAAGAGACCCTACCCAGCGTCCGGAAGCGGCTACTTCAGCAGCCGCGACATCCGGCGATCGGCGAGCGGCTTGCCGCCGGTCTGGCAGGTCGGGCAGTACTGGAACGACTTGTCGGCGAAGGATATTTCGCGGATCGTGTCGCCGCAGACGGGGCACGGCAGCCCGGTCCGCGCGTGGACCCGCAGGCCCGACCGCTTCTCGCCCTTCAGCCGGGCCGCCTTCTGCCCCACCGACCGCTCGACGGCGTCGGTCTCGATGTCGTGGATCGCCTCGGCGAGCGTCTCCAGCGCACCCTCGTCGAGCTTGCCGATCGTGGCGTACGGCGAGAGCTTCGCGCGGTGCATGATCTCGTCGGAGTAGGCGTTGCCGATCCCGGCGATGAGCGACTGGTCGGTGAGCGCCCACTTCAGCCGGGTGTTCTTCCCGGCGAACAGCTCACGCAGCTGGGCGGCGTCCACGGCGAGCGCGTCCGGGCCCAGCCGCGCCACGCTCGCGATCTCCTGCGGGTCCTTGACGACCCAGACCGCCAAGCCCTTTTTCGTGCCCGCTTCGGTGAGGTCGAAGCCCGGCCCGGTGGCGGACTCGAGGTGCACCCGCAGCGAGATCGGGCCCTTCCCCGGCTTCAGCGGGGCCGCGGCGAGGCCGTCGGACCAGCGCAGCCAGCCCGCGCGGGCCAGGTGGACGACCAGGTGCAGGTCACCGGCCACGACGTCGAGGTGCTTGCCGTGCCGGGTCGCGCCGGTGATCTCGCGGCCGTGCAGCTCGGTCCACGGCGGGGTCGCCGTCTTCAGGACGCTCAG
The DNA here is from genome assembly GCF_040681595.1 of Amycolatopsis sp. NPDC051716. NCBI lineage: Bacteria > Bacillati > Actinomycetota > Actinomycetes > Pseudonocardiales > Pseudonocardiaceae > Amycolatopsis > Amycolatopsis sp. NPDC051716. The sequence continues at coordinate 174,197 of NZ_JBFAZA010000001.1, forward strand.
CGATGCGACATCGATGCGGAAGATCGTCCGGCCCACGGCGTTCTCGCGCAGGTGGTGAGCCAGTGCTTCGACCTCGGGTAGCTCGGGCATGGCACCAGTGTCCTACTCGACCGGGTGGAGTGGCCCGTCGAAGTCCGGCAGCGAATGCCGCTGGATGGTCTTGGAGATCTTCTTGACCTCGCCCTGCACGGTGAACATGCCGCGGATGGTGCCGACCCAGCGCTCGGACGGCCTGTCACCGGTGACGTCGCCCTCGGTCTCCGCGACCACGGTCCACGGGCGCCGCAGGATCCACCGCAGCGGGAAGAACAGCACCACGAGCAGCAGCGCCAGCAGCACCCACGCGGGCACGTTGACCTGGTCGGGCGTCCACACGACGAGGATCACGGCCAGCAGCGTGGTGACGACGATCATCGCGATCCCGGGCCCGTAGCTGCCCGCGACGTCGTGCTCGAAGTCGTCGGCCGTCGCCGGTGCGCGCCATTCCATCTGGGCACGGACCACCCAGTCGCGGCCGTCTTCGCCGCGTACCAGCCGGTTCATTCAGTTGCCTCCCGGGGCGCCCGCAGGGTGAGCGCCTCAACGGTACCGTGCCCGGGCTCACCCGCGCGAGGGAGGAACCGGACATCTCGCCCGGCGGAACCGATCATCGCTGATCAAGAACCCGACGGCGGGGCCGGAGCCGGGCTGGCCGGTTCGCCCGACCCGGTGACGGACGACGCCCTGCTCGGGCACGGCTTCCCCGAAGTCGGCGTCACCGTCGTCGACGGCTCCGTCTTCGTGGTGTCCGTCGCCGTGTTGTCGTTAGTCGTCGTGACCGTCGGTGTCTCCGGGTCGCCGGCCTGCGGGTCGCCGGCCTGGTCGTCCTTCGGCGCCGGCTTCTCCGGCTGGTCCGTCGGCTCGTCCGACGACGGGCGCGGCTTGCCGGTCGGCGACAGCTCGGGCGCTTCGGCGTCCTCCGGAACGGGCGCGTCGGTGGACTCGGTCGTCATCGTCATGACGGGCCTCGACGAGTCCAGCCGCGGCGACGACCCCGGGTGGTCGGACGCGGCGAAGGTCGAGGAAGGGACGTCTTCACGCGGGACGAGCTGGTCACCCGCGCCACCGCCGCCCACGGCCGCGACCGGGACGTCCCCGGCGACCGGCAGAGCGGGCACTTCGTTCGCGGCGGCCTGCTGCTCCCCGCCCCGCGCCCGGGCCGCCACCGCGACCCCGCTGCCACGGCCGTTGAGCACGCCGATCCCGATCCGCGGCTCCGGCGGCGCCTGCGGCGGCGGCTGGTGGTGCGTTTCGGACGGCGGCACCACGACGAGCTCGGGCGCCCCACCGGGCAACCCGATGTCCCGCACCGGCCCGGCCCCGAACAACACCGGCCCGGCCGCGACACCGACGGCACCCACCGCGGCGGTCGACGCCAGCGCCAGCCCGATCTTCACCTTCGAACCGACCAGGACGCCCTTGACCGTCGCGCCCAGCCCGGCCAGCACCCCGCCACCGCCCAGCGACGCGGCGGCCGGCACCAGCAGCACCAGCACCCCGGCGTGCGCCCGCAGCGACGAGCAGACGTCACGCAGCTCGTCCTGCGTCGCCCGGCAAGACGGGCAGCCGTGCAGGTGCGCCTTGATCCGCTCGGCTTCGGCGCCGGTGACGCTGCCCGCGGTGAACCCGCCCAGCTTCTCGACGACCGCCCGGCACGAATCCGGCCCGCGATTCACCGAAAGGTGCGCTTGCAGGTACGCCGCCCGCAGCCCCTGCCGGGCCCGGCGGGCCAGCGCCGCGGTCGCGTTCGCGCTCAACCCGAAGTGGGGAGCGACCATCGCGGGCTGCTCACCCTCGACCTCGGTCTGCCACAACACCGTCCGCCAGCGCTCCGGCAAGCTCGTGAACGCCGTCGTGATCAACGTGTGCTCGGCCGTGCGGGCGTGCGTGTCGGCCCCCGCCCCGGCGCGGAAAGTCAGTTCGTCGTCGGACACCGGAACGTCCCGGCGCGCACCGTGCCACTCCCACGACACCCGGCGGGCGACGGTCAGCAGGTAAGCGCGAACGTAGTCACGGGGACCGGCACCCCGGCGGAGAGCCTGCAACACGCGGAAGAACGTCTCCGCGGTGATGTCCTCGGCCTCGGACCGATCGGCCGCCAGGCTCTGCGCGAGCCGGCGGACCGCGGCGGCGTGCCGCTCGAACAGCTCCCCGAACGCGGCGTCCTCGCCGTTGCGGAGCCGTTGCAGCAGTGCCTGCTCATCGGATTCCGAGGCCGCTGGTGGCGGCACCGTGCCCAGCTCGGTCATCCGGCCCGGCACCTCCTCCCCGAAGGTCTCCCCATTCGGTCGAATGGAGACACCATACGGAGGGAATCAGCCGTCGTCACCCCTTGTACGCCAGCTGTGACACCGAAGCACCGGTCCCGGCACAGGGGGACCCGGTGACCGGACCCCTCAGGCATGGGTATAAAGTTTCTCCCATCAGCAAGACAACGCGGATGTAGCGCAGCTGGTAGCGCATCACCTTGCCAAGGTGAGGGTCGCGGGTTCGAATCCCGTCATCCGCTCGCGGGTAGAGGGCTGTATCGGCAGAAAGCGCCGATACAGCCCTCTCGCCATTTCACTCGGGGGGCCGAGCCCCCCGGACCCCCCGCGGTGCCTTTGCCAGACCTTCGGAGGGTTCCCCGCCCTGCTCTGGCCGGACTTTTGGGGTGTGCCCCGGCTCTGCCCGAATCAGACGATGGAGGCTGGCCCTCGCTGATTTTCGGGGGCGTCGGGGGTTGGGTCAGAGTTCGTAGGTGTCGAGGATTGTGGGGGCCACCGGGGTCAGGTGGGCGTCTTCTCGCTCGGTTACCTGGCCTCGGGCCATTCGGTAGACGCGGAAGTTGTTGTCGTTCTCCATGTCCTGGTCGTCCCACGTGTGCAAGAGGCCGTACGAGCCCGGGGCCAATTCGCCCGTGCGGGTGAACAAGTCGAGGAGCTCGGGAGCCAGCGGGCCGCCGTGCTTGTCGAAACCGCCGAAGTGGAGCATGGGCATCCCCGCGCTCCAGCGGAGGTCGACCAGGTCGAAGTCGCCCGCGTCGCGGATCGCGCGGTGCACGCGGTCGACCAGGCGCTCCAGGAGCGCCGCGTCGTCATCGCCGCTCGCGGTCGCCTGGATGGTCACCCAGCCGTGATATTCGAACACCCGCAGAACGGTAGCAAGAGACCGGCCGGCGGCTCAGCGGGCCAGCTCGGACGGCTCTGCGGGGGTCCGGGTGGCGGAGCCCCCGGCCCGGGGCGAAGCCCCGGTTGTCTCAGCCGGCTTCCCATCACGGCGCAGCACGTTCGACAGCACGCCGTCGCCCAGCCGCTCGAACGCCGGCACCAGCTTCTCGCCGAACACGCACAACGTCCGCTCCCACGGGTGCCCGAGCGTGCCGTAGGAGAAATCCGCCGCCAGGAACAGGTGGTAGTCCGCACGCGGGAACACCGGCACCGGCCACCGGGCGCTCCCGGACATCAGGTGCGGGCGGACGCGGTAGGACTGGTGCTGCCAGTGCAGCGCCCACATCCAGTCGTCCGGGCCGCAGACCTCCCGGAACGCGGCCAGCGCGATCGTCGCGACCTGGTGCTCCTCGACCGCGTACGGGCCGAGGCGGAACTCCGCCGAAGCGCGGTCCAGGTTCCCGGGCGAAAGGTCCCACGTCCGCGACGGCACCGGCTCCCGGAACCCCGGCCAGGCGTGCGCGTAGGTGCTCGGCCAGAACGCCAGCTTGTCGTACACCCAGTACCAGGCCGGCTCGTCGACGACGCGGGAGACGGCTTCCCAAGCAGCATTCACGGTTTGAGACCTCGAGTCGGCCAGGCGCGGAAGAACACGCGAAAGCTTCGTGTTCGGCCTCCGGTTTGTCCAGTCCCCGTCCGCCCGCCGCGAACTGTGTCACTCATCCGGGTGGGTTCTGCCAAGTTGTCACCATGCGGATCGTCTTCGTCCACGGCGCGTTCGTCCGCGACGGCGCGTGGTGGTGGCAACCGACGGCCGAGGTACTCGCCCGGCACGGTCTGCGCAGCTCAGCGGCGGTGCTGCCCAGCTGCGAGAGCGAGCCGCGCGGCGACCTGCACGCCGACGCGGAAGCCGTCCGCGCCCTGCTCGACGCCTCCGACGAGCCCGCGCTGCTCGTCGGACACTCCTACGGCGGCATGGTGATCACCACACTCGGCGACCACCCCGCGATCCACCGGCTCGTCTACGTGACGTCGTTCCTGCCGGACGTCGGCGAGGCGCTCGCGGACCTCGGGACCGGCGGACCGGTGCACATCAGCCACGGAGACGGCACCGCGAGCGTCCGGGAGGAACTGGTGCGGCCGCGGTTCGCCCAGGACTTCGACGACCGCACGTACGCCGCGGCCGCCGGCCGCCTCAACCGCCAGAACGAGGCGGTGTTCGGCCAGCCGGCGACCCGGGCGGCGTGGCGGGAAGTCCCGTCGACCTACGTCGTCTGCGGCGAGGACCGCGCGACGCTGCCCGAAACCCAGCGGGCCCAGGCGGCGCGCGCCACCGACGTCGTCGAACTGCCGGTGGCGCACCACCCCTTCGTCACCCGGCCGGACCTGGTGGCCGGGGTGCTGCTCAGGCCACGTCCCACAGGGTGAGGAACGCCGAGGCCTCGCTGCGCGCCCAGGGCTGCAGCCGGGCCCGGTCCCGGGCGGAGAGCTGGTACTCCTTCCCCCGGCGGACGTCGATCACCAGCGCCTCGCCGCCGGGCAGGATGTCGGGCATCGCCTCCTCCAGCACCCACAGCGCGAGCTGCGCCGACGCCTTCGCCAACGGCTCCTCCTTGAAGTAGAGCCAGGTCGCGTACCGGCGCCCGTCGCTCTTGCGCAGCCCCATCTGCGGGCTGACGCCGATCTCGAGCTCGCCGATGCGGCACCGGCCGCGACCCACTTCGACCAGCCTCGGCGACTTGCGGCCGAGGTACCGCAGCCAGCCCTCGGCGATCGCCGCGTAGTGCGGTTTCGTCCGCTCGTCGGCGGCGTTGACGAGGGCGCGCAACGCGACCTCGTCCTGGTTCGCCGCCCGGCCGGAGCGCACCGCGTTGGCCGCCCGCCGGTAGTAGTTGAACGCCGCTCGCGCCGGATCTTCGTACTGGCGGCGCTGCCGCCGGACGAACGACGACCGCGACGGCCCGGAACTCGCGCTGTAGCCCACGAACGTGGACAGGGTGATGTAGGCCATGGCCCTGCCTTCCTCCATCACGCCACCCGCGGACGCGGGCGGCATCTCCCCTGGACAACGCCCATTTTAGAACATATGTACGACAGTTTTCGGGGTCCTGACGGGTGACGGCGGGCGGGAACCCGGCGCCCGCTCGGCCCGGACTATGGTTGAAGCGTGTCGGTGCACTTGGAAGGCGGAAAGCCGGATAAGCGGGTCCGGCCGCTGAGCGTCCACGAGGCATGGCTGCCGAAGGACCACTCGATGTACCGGCCGCGCCACGGCCGTCAGCAGACGGCCCTGATCTGCGCGCTCGTCTTCTTCCTGGCCCCGATGGTGTCGCTCGGCGTGTTCGGCAGGCCGGCGGCGTTCGAAAACCACCAGCTCCACGACTTCCCGAGCCCGTCGGACGGCTGGGGGTTCTTCAGCGGGCTCAGCGCGTGGGCCACCGACTGGCTGCCCGGCCGCCAGGCCGCCGTGCAGGCGGAGGACGCGATCAGCCGGTCCGTGTTCGGGGAACCGCCGTCACTCGGCTCGCAGGGCACCCAGCCCGGCGTCGGCCCGGTCGCGAACCAGCCGCCCGCCCGGCCGGAGACCGGCCCGGTGCAGGGCCAGACGAACAGCAACTACCCGCCGGTGGTCGAAGGCCGGGACGGCTGGCTGTACCTGGGCAACGACATGTACGCCAAGTGCAACCCGATCATCCCGTCCGCCGACGTGATCGGCGAGCTGATCGGGCTCCGCCGGGCCGTCGAGGCGTCGGGACGGCGGCTCGTGCTGATCGTCCCGCCGGACAAGTCGGACATCTTCCCCCAGTTCCTGCCCGACCAGTACGCCGGCAAGGACTGCGCGCCGGTCGCCGCCCGGACGATGTGGCAGCGGCTGGACACCGAGGTCGGCTACCTGGACCTGCGGCAGCCCCTGCTCGCCGAGTCGCAGCGCCGGGGTGCCCCGATCTACTTCAAGCAGGACACCCACTGGCAGTTCCACGGCGGGCTGACCATGGTCCGGGCGCTGGCCGAGAACCTCCGGCCGGGGGTGACGCGCACCTGGCGGACCGCGCCCAAGGAGACGTTCGACAAGCAGACCGACCTGCCGCCGCTGATCGGCCGCGGCGGCAGCGAGCCCGCCGTGCTGGAGTCGCTGGCCCCGGACGGCGGCGTGGACCGGACCCGCACGTTCTTCGGCCAGCCGAACACGAGCCCGATCGAGCTGCACGGCCGGCCGGCCACCGGGACCATCTCCGACAAGGTCGCGATGATCAGCGACTCGTTCACCGGCTTCGCCAACATGTACCTCGCGGCCGCGTTCACGGACCTGACGATCATGCACTCCGACTACGTCCAGCAGGACGCCTCGGCGGCCGCGGCGAAGCTCGTCGACAGCGACGTCGTGGTGATCGAAATCGCCGAACGCAACCTCATCGGCGGGCAAAGCCCTATCCTGGCCCCCGCCGTGGTCCAGACGCTGAGCGAACAGCTCGCGAACCACCCCCGGCGATGAGCGCGGCACCGCGCACGGACGAAGGAACAAGATGATCGAGCGGGAGCTGCCGTGGCTCGCCGGCGTGGACGCCGCCGGTGCCTCGGTGACCGCCGACCGGATCTCGGTCGGCGGCTGGCTGGTCTCTCCGGCCGGCCCGGACGGCAGCACCGTCCGGATCGGCGGCCGGGTCGCCACGGTGCACTGGGAGCGCGGCACCGACGCGGTGCCGGGCGTCCCCGCGGACTGGCCGGTCTGGACGTGGCGGGCGGAGGCCGAGTGCGACCAGCCGGTCGGCGCGGAAACGACGGTCACCGCGCCCGACGGCACCGAGCTGAGCCACACGACCGTCTGGCCGGAGAGCAGCTACCGCGAGCCCGCGCCGCTCGGCGAGATCGACTTCCCGGCCGCCGACGCCGAGATCGCCGGCGACCTCATGGTCGTCTCGGGCTGGCTGCTGCTCGACGGCAAGCTGCCCAGCCACGTGGAAGTCGACGTCGAAGGCGCCGCACCGCAGCGGGCGCGGCTGATGCTGCCCCGGCCGGACGTCACCAGCGCCCTGCCCGGGCAGATCCGGCAGGCCGGGTTGAGCGGCTACGAAGCCCGCATCGCCCTGCCCCAGGCCCCCGGCGAAAGCCGCAAGGTGGCCTACCGGGTGCGTGCGTGGACCCGCGACGGCCGCGAATGGACCTCACCCACCCGGTACGCGACGCTGCGCAGGCGGCCCGTCAGCCGGCGTGACGCCGAGGCCGTCGAGCGCTCGACGGCGTTCACCGAAGAGCTCCTCGGCCGGGTCAAGGCGGCGGTCGACACCGACCACGTCCTGGTCGTGACCCACAGCCTGCGCGTCGGTGGTGGCCAGTTCTGGCTCAGCGAACTGCTGCGCCACCTGGCGGGCCCGCACGAGCACAAGATCACGCTGGTTTCGCCGGAAGACGGTCCCCTGCGCACCGAGCTGGAAGAACTGGGCGTCACGGTGCACGTCACCGGTCACCACCGCGTCCAGGACGCGGTCACCTACACCGCGTACGTCGGCGAGCTGGCCATGCTGGCCACTGCGTCCGGGGCGGGCGTCGTCCTGGTCAACACGCTCGGGATGTTCGCCGGGGTCGACGCGGCGATGCGCGCGGGCCTGCCCGTCGCGTGGGTCATCCACGAGAGCTTCAGCCTCGAGGACTTCGCGTACCTGAACTGGGGCATGGACGCGCTCGACCCGCTGGTCCGCGCACGCTGGGAACACTGCCTGTCGGACGCCGACGCGCTGCTCTTCGTCGCCGACGCCACGCGCGAGATGTTCCTGCCGTGGTCGCGGCCGCGCCGCTGCATCACCGTCCGGTACGGCATCGACCTCGCCCCGGCCAAGCAGGCGCTGTACACGACGAAGGAAGAGGTCCGGCGGGAGCTCGGGCTGCCGGAGCGGGCGACCGTCCTGGTCAACATCGGCGTGAGCGAACCGCGCAAGGGGCACGCCCCGCTGCTGCTGGCGTTCGAGCAGGTCCGGACCACGCACCCGGACGCGCACCTGGTGATCGTCGGTACCCACGAATCGCCGTACTGCGACGCGCTGGCGGACTACGTCGAAGCGGCCGGGCTGGGCGGCTCGGTCAGCCTGGTGCCGATCGTCCGCGATCCGCTGCCGTGGCTGCGCGCGGCGGACCTGTTCGTCAACAGCTCCGACATCGAGTCGCTGCCGCGCTCGATTCTCGAGGCCATGGCGTTCCGGGTGCCGGTCGTCGCCGCCGACGTGTTCGGCACCCGGGAGATCGTCAGCGACGGCGAGAGCGGCTGGCTCTTCCTGCCCAACGACCTCAACGCGCTCACCGTGGGGCTGTTGCGGGCGCTGGACACCCCGCCCGCGGCCCGCGAGCGGATCGCCGAGCGCGCGCTGGCCGGCGTCGGTTCCTTCCTGGACTCCGCGCACTACGGTCAAGAGTTCTCCACCATCCTGAACGGCCTCGCCCGAGGCACCGGTACCGAGGAACGGCACGCATGAGCGAGCTTGCGAGCGAATCATTCAACACTGCGCTGGCCGCTCAGGCCGCACCGAGCGTCAGCGAGGTGTGCGCATGAGCTCCGAAGAAGGCCCGATCACCCCGGCCGCCGACGAACCGATCGAGTACGCCGTTCCCGCGTCCGTGCGCGCCGAGCTGCTGCAGCTGCGCGCGGAGCGCTCGGTGCTGATGGCCGAGCGCGAGCGCCTGCTCGGCAGGCTCCGTGGCGCCGACGCGGACCTGCGCGAATCCCTCCGCGTGCAGGAACGGCTCGCCGAAGAAGCCCGCACCAACGACGACCTCCGCCGTCAGGTCGACGAAAGTTCGGAGGCCCGCGTCGAGCTGGACGCCCTGCGCCGCGACCGCGACCTCGCCCGGCAGGAGCTGGAGCGGACCCGGACCGAGCGCGACCAGCTCCGGATGGACCTGCTGCAGGCCGAGCTCGCCCTGCACGGCGCCGACCTGCCCGAGGTCGTCCACCACGACGAGCGGGAAGCCGAGCAGCTGCGCCGCCGGGTCGCCGAGCTCACGCGGGAGCTCGAAGCGCACCGCCACACGCTCAGCTGGCGGGTGACCGCGCCGCTGCGCACCGTGCGCCGGAAGACCCTCTGACGGTGGCCGATCCCCGACTCGTGCTGGCGTCCGCGCCGGGCGGCAGCTCGTTCATGGAGGAGCTCCTCGAGGTCGTCGCCGACGCCGTGCGCTCGGTGGGCGGCCGGGCCGAAACCCACGTCGGGCCGCTGCCCGAAGAAGACGACGACACGGTGTTCGTCGTCGTCCCGCACGAGTACCTGGTGGTGCTGCCCGAGCACCAGCGCCCGCGGCCGGACCAGCTGCGGCGGACGATCGCGTTCTGCGTCGAACACCCCGGCACGCGCACCTTCGACACCAGCGCCGGCCTGCTGCCGCAGTTCGGCGGCGCGGTGGACATCAACGCCGACTCGACGGACGAACTCGTGCGCCGCGGGCACGACGTCCGGCGGTTCCAGCTCGGCTACACCCCGCTGTGGGACCGGTGGGGCGGCGACCCGGACAGCCCGCGTGACATCGACGTCACCTACCTGGGCACCGCCGAACACCGGCGCTCGGCCCTGCTGGCCCGCGCCGCGCGCGATCTGGACGGCCTCGAAGTGCGGCTGCTGACCCCGCCGCACGAACCGATGGTCAAGCCGCGGCCGGACTTCCTGATGAACCGCGCGAAGCACGAACACCTCGCGCGCAGCCGCGTGCTGCTGAACCTGCACCGGGAAGCGTCGCGCGCGCTGGAGTGGGTGCGCGTGCTGGAAGCGGCGTGCAACGGCTGCGTCACGGTCACCGAGCCGAGCCGCGACCTGGCGCCGTTCACCGCGGGACAGCACCTGGTGGTCGCCAGGGAGACGGTGGTCGGCGCGGCCACCGCGGCGCTGCTGCACGAACGCGGCCTGGAGCGGTCGATCCGCACCGAGGCCTACCGCTTCGTCCGCGAAGAGCTGGACATGGGCCCGTCGGCCCGGCGGCTGCTCGAACTGGCGGCGGACCTGGCGGAACGGCATCCGGCACCGGCCCGCTCGGACCGGCCGCCGCGAACGGCACCGGTGGTGCGGCCGCCGTCCGAGACGCCGCTGGCCGTCGACACCCCGAGCTGGGATCCCCGGTTCCACGGCGAAGCGTCTGTCGGCGCCGAGCCCGGGCCGGACCGGCAGCTCGCGGCGCGGCTCCTCGTGGAACGCACGGAAGCCGCCCGGCGCACCGACGGCGTGCTCGGCACGCCGGCCGCCTTGCCGCTCGCGCCGAGCGCCGGGAACCGCGCCGACGACCTCGACGTGCTGATCGTGCGACGCGCGGGCGACCCCGGTGTCATGGCGCTGGTCGACGACCTGGCCCGCGGAACCGTGGTGCCGTCCCGGGTCCTCGTGTGCCAGGACGGCACCGCCGAACCCGCCGGGCCGAAGCCCTACGACCTGCTCCACCACCCGATCGCCCGCGGCGCGGGCTACGCGTACAACCGGCTGCTGGCGGGCTCGCGAGCCGACCTCGTGCTGGTCCTGGACGCGGGCATGCGATGCTCACCGCACCTCGTGGCCCGCTTGCTGGCCGCGGTGCGCGGGGACGCGGACCTGGCCCACGGCCCGGTCGCGGACCCGGTGTCCGGCCTGGTCGGGGCGCTTCCGCCGGAAGCGCGGCGGCTGGCCCGGCTGCCCTACCTGGGCAGCGGGTACCTGGTGCGGCGGACCGTGCTCGACCGGCTGGGTGGCTGGCCGGACGACCCGTGGCTGGAGGGGCTCGAACACCACGGCCTCTGGCGGGAAGCCGCCGCCCGGAACACCCGCACGGTGCTCGTGCAGCAGGTCCTACTGTCCCGGGTGGCGCCCGATCCGCCGGCCCGGCCGGTCGACCTCGATCCCCAGCGCGCCTGGGCCGCGACGAAAGCGAAACGGTAGGAAATGGACGCAACCGAGACCACGGACGTGCTGCCGGTGATCACCGGCGAGCCCCGTGCCGAACCGGCGCCGGCCGCCACGAAGGCCGACCCGGAGCAGGGTCCGCTCCCGGCGTTCATCCCGCAGCTGACCGGGGTGCGCGCACTGGCCGCGCTGTGGGTGCTGGCGTTCCACTTCCGCCCCGAACTGGTCTCCTCGTTCCCGTTCCTGGGCCGGCTGGCCCCGCTGTTCGACTCCGGCTACCTCGGCGTGGACCTGTTCTTCGTGCTCAGCGGCTTCATCATGACCTACACCCACCTCGACCGGATGAGCGGACCGTGGACGCCGCGCAAGGCGCTCGGTTTCCTCTGGCTGCGGCTGAGCCGGATCTGGCCGGTGATGTTCCTCGTGCTGCTCGGCTGGGCGCTTTACCGCGCCTACTCGCTGCAGATGAACAACGACGCCAGCCTCCAGGCGGCCGCCAGCCCGGCCCGGTTCCTCGAGCACGTCCTGCTGATCCAGGGCTGGTTCATCGAGCCGGACCAGTGGAACCCGATCGACTGGTCGCTGAGCGCGGAGTGGCTGGCGTACCTGGTGTTCAGCGTCGCGGTCGCCGTGCTGGCCAAGATGCTGAAGACCGTGCGCGTCCGCTCGCTCGTGCTGTGCGCGCTGGTGTCGGTGGTCCCGATCGTCGCGATCGGCGTCACCATGGAGGACGGCAGCGACCTGCTGCTGTTCCACAACGCGCTGGTGCCGGGGATGATCCCGCTGCGCGTGCTCACGGAGTTCTTCGGCGGCGCGTTCACCGCGTTGATCGTGCTGCGGTACGGCCGCTCCGCGCGGCTGCCGTGGTTCCTGCGGCCGACGGTCGTGTTCGTGGTGATCGTCGCCATCATCTTCCTGGTGCACCACTTCGACTCGTTCCGCCGCTTCAACATGGGCCTCGACTGGCGGATCAACGGCCACATCATGTGGGGCTCGGCCGAAACGGTCGTCGTGGTGCCGCTGTTCCTGCTGCTGATCGGCGGGCTGGCGATCGGCAACCGCGAGCCGATGGCGTGGCTGCTGCGGACCAGGCTGCTCGTCTGGGGCGGCAAGGTCTCGTTCGCGCTGTACCTGGTGCACTGGCTGGTGGTCGACGTGATGCGGCACGTCATCCAGATCAAGCTGAAGCTCACGGACGTGCCGACCAGCTGGGAGTACCGGCTGATCGTGCTGGGCTTCCTCGCGCTGACGATCGTCATCGCCCATGTCCTGCACCGCTTCTTCGAGGAACCGACGCGGCGCGCGATGCGGCGGATGCTGCCGGAGTCGATGCGCGCCTGAGAGCCCTTATGCCAAGCGGCTTGTCGGCGGATGGTGTTGAGTCGGCCGTGCAGATCGGGGTTGCAGGGCTGGTGGTCGTGCCGGCAGCGCCAGAGGATCCTGGGTCAGGATCCGTGCTGCGCGGGGTGGCGGCACCCGCGTTGGCGGGCTTGGTGGTAGGTGTCGTGGGCCCAGGCATTCGCGCCTGGGGGGCCCCGCGACCGCCGTCGGTGCGCAGGGCATCGGCCAACGTCCGCCAGTGAGCGTCAGCGGCCGGACGGTTCGGCGAGCCGGACCGTCCAGGCCCGCGTCAGTTCTTCGGTCCGCGCGGCCAGGTACTCCGGATCGCACCGGCCCGCCTGCCGGACGGCCTGGAACCGCGCCTCCGCCGGCACGACACCGAGCACGACCGCTTCGGCCAGGCCGAGCCGCTCGCAGAGGTCGCGCACGACGTCGCCCACGGTCGGCCCCTCGGCGTGCCCGGACCGGGCCAGTTCGTCGGCGGTGATGAGGATCCCGCGGGCGAGGACGTCTTCGGCCGAGCAGCCGTCGACCGACCATTCGAGGTCGATCGGGACGAGCCCCGAGTCCGTCACGAGCAGGTTCTGCGGGGTCAGGTCCCACAGCCGCGGGCCCAGCTCGCCGGCCCGGGCGAGCACGCATTCGCGCCACCGGCCGAGCAGGTCCGTCAGCCGGCCGGCTTCCGCGCGCACGACGTCGAGCACGGTCGGGGCGTCGATCACTTCGTCCACTGTGGACACAACCCGGACGCCGTGCGCCGAGCCGGGCCGGTCGGCCAGCGGCGTCCGGCGCACCCTCAGCGTGCCGCCGCCGCGCTCGACGACCGACCGGGTGCAGAAGTCCGCGGCCCGGTCGGTGCTGAAGAACGCCGCCGGCGTTTCGCGCGGCCAGACCCGCGGTTCCGCGTCCTTGCCGGCCAGCACGAGGAAGGAATTGCCGTGGTGCGCGGCCAGTCCGGCATCGACGAGCTCGGCCCAGACGCGCTCCTCGCCCGCGACGCGCTCCCCGGTGCCCGCCCAGTCGGGACTGGGAAAACCGGGCAGCTGCTTGGCGAGCCGCGGATGCGTGGCAATGAGTTCGTCGGTGAGCAGAGCCCGCGTCAGCTTGTAGTCCGGGAAGGCGCCGAGCACGGTGGTCCCGGTGAACCCGGATCGTTCGACGAGGCCGGTGAGCCGGGCGCGGGAGAACGTCCGGGCCACGCCGCCCGCCGGATAGCCGGCCACCCCGTCCCACGGGAGTCCGGTGTGGTCCTCGGGGGCGCCGCAGAGGTACTTGACGCCGAACTGGTTCTCGATCGCGAGCACCAGCGTCCCGCCCGGCCGGAGCCGCGCGTGCGCCGCACGCAGGAAAGCCGTGTAGCGGTCGTCGTCGTTGCTGCCCGCGCCGACGTATTCGAGCACGCCGATGACCACCACGATGTCGTACGCCTCGACGGCCGGGACGTCGTCGATCCCGCCGACGAACACTTCGACGTCGCCGAAGTCCCGGGTCCGGGCGCGCGCCCCGCGGGCCCGGCTCGGCACCGGTTCGACGGCGTCCACGAGCCGGCACCGTTCCGCCAGGTAGCTGGTCACCGCACCGGTGCCGCAGCCGATCTCCAGCACCGCGGCGCCGGACGGCAAGTCCAGCGCCCGCAACACGTTCGCGCGGCCGTGGTCGAGGTGGTAGCGCTCCGGCCAGGTCCGCGCGGCCAGGGTCAGCTCGTCACTGAGCGAACCGCGGTCCTGCGCGTTCTCCAGCAGGGCGGTGACCAGATCTTCGGCCCCGTCGGAGTAGTCCGAGACGCCGGTGGACAACACCCGGCAGCCGAACTCGTCCGGCTCGGCACCGGCCCGGAGCGGCGTGGTCACCTGCGCACCGGTCACGAGTTCGGAACGTTCTCCAGCATCGCCTTCATGACGCCTTGGAACTCCTTGGTCACGGCCGTGTCGGTGGCCGGAGCCTGGTTGACGTCCACCCGGATCACCGCGGCACCCGAGACGTACACGGCACGGTAGGTCGTGTGGTCCGGCAGGACCGCCTTGAACACCCCGACCGACTGCGGGAGCCCGGCGCGGTCGCCGACCGGCTGGAGCCCGGTGCCGGAACCCGGCCGCTGCAGCGTCTGCGCCAGCCGCTCGGCGTCCGCGACGCTCTTGGTGTTCACCAGCAGGACCGTGTAGTCGAACGGGTTGTTGGTGGACGCCTGGCAGCTGACGTACGCGGCACCGGCCACCTTGATCGAGCTCGCCTCGGCCGGGTTCAGGAACTCCTTCTGCACGGCTTCGTCGACACTCATCGTGCCGTTCTTGTCGCTCGCCTTGCCGGGCATCGGCGGGACCCGGGTGGGTGCGACGCTCGGCGGCGGCGGGGTGGTGCTCGGCGCGGTCGTCGTCGGGGTGCCCGTCTGGCCGGCGACCGGCGTCGAATCGCTGCGGAGCCCGAACCACCAGATGGCGAACCCGGCGAGCAGCAGGACCACCACCGCCGCGACGATGCTGATGACCTTCTTCTTGCCGGACCCGCTCTTGGTCTCGAAGTAGGACTCCGGACCCTGGCGCATCCAGCTCAGGTCGTTCGGGTTGTGCGCGGGCCCGCTGTCGTCGGTGCCCCACGGCGGCGCGGCGGACCCGGGCGGCACCTGGTTCCAGCCCGGCTGGGCGGGCGGCTGCTGCGAATAACCCTGGTAGCTCGGCTGGTACTCGCCGGTGTTGCGGACGACCTGCGTGCGTTCGGGGTTGTCGTCGGTACCCTGCGGCGGCGGCGCGAACCCACCGGGCGGCGAGAACGGCTGCGACGGCACGGGCGGCACGTAGGCGGTCGCGTCGGGGTCACCGGGCCGCGGCGGGCGTGGCGGCTGCTGCGGCTGCCAGGCCACCGCCTGCGTGCGTTCGGCGTCACCGGCGTTCGGCTGCGGTGTCCCGCCGGGCGGGCTGATCGGAGCGATCACCTGGGTCGCGTCGGCGCTCGAAGACGCCGGCGGCTGCGGTTGCTGGTCCTGCACTCCCACGGCTGAGGAAAGCACCTGGTCACGGCGTGCCCGGTACTCGTCGGCGGACAGCTGACCTGCCGCGAGCTCCTCGTCCAGCCGTCGCAGCTCCTCCTGCCAGGACACCAGGAGCCCCCTTATTCCGGTCCGATCGGCCGGCCACGGCCGGCCGACACACTTCGCCTGTTCAACGACATGCACATTGTGCACTTCGAGGTGGTTCGACCACCCCTCGGGTCGGCTTGTCACCCGGCCTTCGCGGGCATCCGCTCAGCCGGGGGGCAAGACGGTCGTCACGGTGTTGCGGATCGCCTCGAGCCGGGACCGCAGCGGAGCCGAGTCGGCGGTGCCCGACTGGGACACGCCGATGCCGACGACCACCGCGCCGGAGGCGTACCAGAGGATCCCGACCCAGCCGTCGGTCCCGCGCTGGGTGTACATGAGGTCGTCTTCGGTCGGGCCGAGCCGGGTCGCCGCCAGCCGCGCGCCGGAGAGGTTCTGCCGCAGGCCCGTCACCAGGTGCTTGGCGTCGTAGACCGACAGCGTCGGGATCGCCATCAGCAGGTTGCCGTCGCGGGGCTTCGCCGGATCCGACGACGCGCGGAAGACGACTTCCTTGCCGTTGTTGGCCCGGATCTGCTTCGCGTCGGCCTCGGTGATCACCTTGGCTTCCAGCGCCTTGTCGATCGACATCGTCGAATCGGCGGGGTTCGCCTTGCCGGGCAGGGCGGGCAGGCGCTGCTCGAGCGTCAGCGACGGGTCGACGACACCGTTCGTCTGCGGCGGCGCGCTCGATGACGCCGGCGGCGGCGAGGCCACGTCGGAGGGCGCGGCGTCCTTCTTGCCGAACCAATAGATGCCGCCGGCGACGAGGCCGACCACCAGCACCACGGCGAGGGTGATGAACAACCAGGCCGGGACGCCCCGGCTCGGCTCCTCTTCACCGGCCGGGTCGGTCTGCCACCGGTGCCGCCCGGCACCTTCCGGCTCCGGGAGCGGCGGCTCCGCCGGGCCGGCCCCGCCGGCGACCGGCGGGAACCGGCTGGGCGTCGCGTGCTGCTGGTTCGGGCCGTCGACGCGCAGGTAGCGCGTCGGCACGATGTCGGCCGGGCTCGGCGCGGTGGTCATGTGGTCGGGCAGTTCGGGGATGCCGGGGATGCCGCCCGGCTTGGCCGCCGACGGCGCGCTGCGCATCCACGGCCGGTCCTGGGGAGTCGGCGGCCGCGGACCGGTGGCCTGCGGCGGCACGACCGGGGCCGGCGTCGGTCCGGCCGGCCGGTCGTACGCCGGGTTGGCGCTCTGCCAGGACCGGTTGCCCGGCCGGCGGAGCGGTGAAGGCACGGGCGAGGGAACCGTCGAGCCCGAGGCGGCGGCCAGCAGCTCGTCACGCTGCTTGCGGTGCACCGAAGGCTCGATCCGTCCGGCCGCCAGGTCCGCGTCGAGTCGGCGCAGATCATCCTGCCAGCTCATCTTCGACCCCCATCCGGCGTTCGGGGCAACAGTCTGGCACGGAGGGCCGACCTGCGAGGTTGCGGTTTGTGGTTGATCCGCAACGTAGCGGAGAACGTGGCCTTTGTGGAGGGTCATCCGGGCGTTCTCGGCATCGGGTTCCGGTCCCCCGGAAGTGTGACGTCGGCCGTGTCGGTGCACGCCGTCCCCCTCCCGGACGCCTTCTGAGCGAAGCATCGGCCGGGAGAGGAGGCGCCGTGCTCTGGATTTGCCTGGTCGGCGTCCTCGCCGTGGTGTTCCTGGTGCGGGCGGTCCGCGTGGTGCGCCGGGTCAGGCGGGACGGCGCGGTGTGACGAGCCCGGACTCGTAGGCCAGCACCACCAGCTGGGCGCGGTCGCGCGCGCCGATCTTCGTCATGATGCGGCTGACGTGGGTGCGCGCCGTCGCCGTCGAGATCACCAGGTGGGCGGCGATTTCGTCGTTCGACATCCCGCCCGCGACCAGGCCGAGCACCTCGCGCTCGCGGTCGGTGATCTCCCGGACGGCGCTGGTGTCGATGCGCCGGTTTTCGGGGCGGCCGACGAACTCCTGGATCAGCCGGCGCGTGACGGTCGGCGCCAGCAGCGCTTCGCCGCTCGCGACGACCCGCAGCGCGCGCAGCAGCTCGACCGGCTCGGTGTCCTTCAGGAGAAACCCGCTGGCGCCCGCGCGCAGCGCCTCGTAGACGTACTCGTCGACGTCGAAAGTGGTCAGCACCAGCACCTTCGTCGCGGCGAGGTCCGGGTTCGCGGTGATCCGGCGGGTGGCTTCGAGACCGTCGACGCCGGGCATCCGGACGTCCATCACCACGATGTCGGGGTGGTGCTCGATCGCTCCGGAAACCGCTTGCTCGCCGTCGCCCGCCTCGCCGACGACCTCGAAGCCGTCTTCGGTCTCCAGCAGCACGCGGAACCCGGCGCGGACCAGGACCTGGTCGTCGGCCAGCAGGACGCGGATCATGCTTCCCCCTCGATCGGTAGCTCGACGCACACTTCGAAACCGCCGCCGACCGGCCCGGCGGTGCACCGGCCGCCGAGCGCCGCGGCGCGTTCGCCCATCCCGCGCAGACCGTGGCCCGGCGCCGGCTGCGCGGTACCGCGGCCGTCGTCGCGCACCTTCATCGTGAGGGCCCCGGCCCGGCGTTCGAACCGGACGTCGACGTGGCCCGGCTGGTCGGCGTGCCGGACGACGTTGGTCAGCGACTCCTGCAGGATCCGGTAGGCGGCGGCGTCGACCGGGGCCGGGAGGTCGCCGGGTTCGCCGTGGACGTCGACCGTGAGGCCGGCGTCGCGGGCGTGGTCCAGCAGCTCGCCGGCCTGGGCGAGGCTCGGGGCGGGCGCCTTGTCCTCCCCGGACCGCAGCACGGTCAGGGTGGCGCGCAGGTCCTTCAGCGCGGACGCGCTCGCCGCCTTGATGTTCAGCAGCGCCTCTTTCGCCTGCTCGGGCCGCCGGTCGGCGACGTGCGCGGCGACCCCGGCCTGGACGTTGATCATCGCCAGGCTGTGCGCGACGACGTCGTGCACCTCGCGGGCGATGCGCAGCCGTTCCTGCTCGGCGAGCCGGTGGCGGTGCTCGTCGGCCTGGCCGCGGCGGGCGGCGAGCGCGTCGAGCTGGTACCGGACGGCGGTCCCGACCCCGATCACGGCGGTCAGCCAGACGACGAGGAACGCGGCCCCGGTTTCCAGCGCGAACGACCTGGTCGTGATGACGTGCACGACGTAGGCGGCGGCGAGCGCCGAGGCACCGGTGATGCCCGCGGTGAGGGGTCCGCGCTGCCGGGTCAGCACGAACAACGCGATGGTCGGGACCACGATGACCGGGCCGCCGGGCAGGCCGGAGGTGTAGTAGCCGAACGCGGAGGCGGACGCGACCAGGAAGAGCGTCAGCGGGAAGCGGTGGACGAGCAGCAGCGTGAGGACGGTCGCGGCGAGCCACGCGAAACCGATCGGCGTCAGCGGCGACGCCCCGGGCTGCCACCGCGACGACGCACTGGTCGCCCCGATCACGAAAACCCCGACGACGACGGCGCGCGCCACGCGTCCTGCCCACGGAGGCCTTCTCATGCCGCGAAACTACCTGCCGCGGCCAGGCTGCGCGTCCGTCTCGAAGCGCACTGCGGACGTACGCCGTCAGTCGAACAGCAACGGCAGCTTCGCCGCCGTTTCCTCGTCGGCCGGGGTGTAGGTCGACACGGTGATCTCCGACCGGCGGCCGTAGTAGAGGTAGGTGAAGTTGAACTGGAGCAGCCCGACGTCCGGGTGCAGGTACCGCTTGGTGCGGATCGGCTCCGAGTTGACGTCGTGGTGCGGCCACAGCTCGGCGAACAGCGGCGATTCGGCCTTGAGCCGCTTCACCAGCTGCTTCCACGCCGGCTCCGCGACGTGGTCGGCCATCGCCGCGCGGAAGGACGCGATCACGCGGGGGATGTTCGCCTCCCAGTCGAGCATCCGCTTGCGCCACTCGGGGTTGAGCAGGCACTGGACCAGGGTGTTCCGGTCGCCGAACGGGATGGCGTCGACGTCACCCATCAGCCAGGTGTAGCCGCGGTTGTAGGCCAGCAGGTCGCAGCGGGCGTTGCGGACCGCGACCGGGTACGGCTCGAGCTTCTTCAGCATCAGCTCCATCGCCGGAGTGATGACCTGGCAGTCCTTGTCGTTCTCCGGTTCGGGCGCACCGGCCAGCCGGAAGAGGTGGGTGTGCTCGTGCGGGTCGAGCCGCAGCGTGCGGGCGATCGCCTGCAGGACCTGCTCGGACGCGTTGATGTCGCGGCCCTGCTCGAGCCACGTGTACCAGGTGACCCCCACGCCGGCGAGCTGCGCGACCTCTTCGCGGCGCAGCCCCGGCGTCCGGCGGCGCCCCATGATCGGGAGGCCGACCTGCTCGGGCGTGATCCGCTCACGCCGGCTCCGCAGGAACCTCGCCAGCTCCTGGCGGCGGAGTTCGGATTCGACGGCGGTGGTCATGGTGCCAGGATGCCACGCCTCCGAAACTGGTACCAGGTAGTGGCAGTACCCGGATAAACAACACCTGGTACCAGTTTAAGAACGGGTCGATCGTAGTACTCATGACCACGACTGAACTCGCGCCGAGCGCGGCCGGAGCCGGACTCCGGCCGGGACTGACCCCCGCCGGCCTGGTCACGGTGCTGCTGGGGGCGGCACTGCCGATCATCGACTTCTTCATCGTCAACGTCGCGCTGCCGACCATCAACGCCGACCTCCACGCGTCCACCGCCACCTTGGAGCTGGTGGTCGCCGCCTACGGCATCGCGTACGCGGTGCTGCTGGTGGTCGGCGGCCGCCTCGGCGACTCGTTCGGCAGGCGGCGGCTGTTCTTCTGGGGCCTCTGGCTGTTCACCTTGACGTCCCTGGCCTGCGGACTCGCCCCGACGGCGGGCACGCTGGTGGTGGCCCGCGCCGCGCAGGGGGCGGCGTCGGCGATGCTGCTGCCGCAGGTGCTCTCGATCATCCAGGCGACGACGTCCGGCGAAGAGCGTTCGCGCGCCCTGGGGTTGTTCGGTGCGACCGGCGGCCTCTCGACGGTGGTCGGCCAGCTCCTCGGCGGCGGCCTGGTGGCGGCGGACCTGTTCGGCACCGGCTGGCGGCCCATCTTCCTGGTGAACGTGCCCATCGGCCTGGTGGTGCTCCTGCTGGCCCGCCGCCTGCCGGAGAGCCGCGCGCACAACCCGCTGGGCGTCGACCGCCTCGGCACGCTGCTCCTGGCGGTCACGCTGCTGTCGCTGCTGGTCCCGCTGATGGAGGGCCGGGCGCTGGGGTGGCCGGCGTGGACGATCGCGCTGCTGGCCCTGTTCCCGTTTTCCGCCGCGGCCCTGGTCCACGTCGAACGGCGCCTGGAGCGGACCGGCGGCACGCCGCTGCTGCCGCCGTCGGTGCTGCGCCTGCCGAGCGTCCGGCGCGGGCTGATGGTGGCGATCCCGTTCTTCGGCGCGTTCGGCTCGTTCATGTTCGTCTACGCGATGACGCTGCAGGAGGGCCTGCACTTCGGGCCACTCGGCGCGGGCCTCGCACTGACGCCGCTGGCGGTCGCGTACTTCACGGTGTCGATGCTGAGCAGCCGCCTGGTGACCCGCTACGGCCAGAAAGTCGTCCCGGTCGGAGGCGCGATCACGGCGGTGGGCATGGTGGCGCTGCTGTGCACGACGCTGTCCACGTGGCCGCACGTGACGATCCTCGACCTGGCACCGTCGATGGTGGCGATCGGCGTCGGGAACGCCCTGGCGATGACGACGCTGTTCCGGATCGTGCTGTCCCACGTGCCGACCGACCTGGCCGGCGTCGGCTCAGGCGTGATGACGACCAACCAGCAGACGTCGCTGGCGCTCGGCGTCGCGACGCTCGGGAGCCTGTACGCGGCGCTCTCGGGTTCGCTCGGGAGCCGGGACGCGTTCGCGCTGGTGATCGGCCTGGTGGCCGTGCTGGCGGCGATCGTCGCGATCACCGGGCGGCGGCTGCCGGACCCGCGGGCGTGACAGCGGAGAGAAAGGCGGACCACGCGGCCGGCGGCACCTCGAGTGCCCCGGCCGCGGGGGCCTTCGAGTCCCGGGTGGCGATGGTGGCACCGGTGAAGGCAACCTCGACGCAGTCGTCGCTGCCGCCGGACCCGCTGTAACTGCTCTTACGCCAGTCCACGGTCGCCTCTCTGTCGGTCTTGCATCTCGGCGAGGATCCTAGTGATGAACGTACGCGAGTCTTCCTGGTCCAATGCCAGCTCGGCCAGATGATCGAACATCAGGCCGGCAGCGCGCACTTCCGCGTCTTTCTCTATCTGCAGCGCACCGAACCCGTAGGAGACGTAGGCCAGGTCGGGCTCCGCCCGGTCGGGGAAGCTCGCGATGACGAAGTTGCTGTACAGACCGTCATGCGACCCCGTCGACAGAGGAAGAACCCGCAGGTGGACGTTCGGCAGCTCCCCCGCCTTGAGCAGGTGACGCAGCTGCGCGGCGTCGCACGGCTCGCGCCGGATCACCGACTCGTCGATCACCGCGTGCAGTTCCAGCCGCGGGGACTCGATCAGCCGAAGCTGGCGGCGAAGCCGGACCTTGATCTCGGTCTCCAGCTTGCGGCCCTCGAACGGATCTCGCGCTCCGGCGAACGTCGCGCGCATGTACGGCTCGGTCTGGAGCAGGCCGGGAATGAACCCGAGCTGGTAGTTGCGGATGCGCGACGCCTCGGCCTCCACACTCACGAAGCCGCGATCACTCAACCCGAAAGCGTGCCACCAGCCGTTTTCCTTCGCGTAGTCGAACATCCGCACGTACTCGTCGTAGTCCGCAGCGATGATGCCATAGCGGTCGAGCAGCGCGAGGAAGTCGTTGTAGCCCGGGATGTACCCCTGCTCGATGCGGCTCATCTTCGACGTCGAGAACCGCAGCGGCCGGCCCGCGTCTTCTTGGCTGAGCCCGGCCGCCTCGCGCAGCTTGCGCAGGGTGCGTCCGAGCTGACGTCGCCGGTAGTTCGGCTTGGCCGGCCGGTCCATGGACCCCCCCCCGCTGTCGGTCAAGCACGAATCGTAAGGCGGGCAGCCCGATCTGGGATTCCCGCATGCAGGCGGTGGCACGCTGATTTGCGTCGAGAACCTCCTGCGCATGGACAGTTATGGCTACCCGCACGAACTCGAATACCTGCGTGAAGTCACGCCCGGCGAACGGGTGCACGAATACACCGAGCTCGTCGACGACATGGGGTTCGTCCTCGAGCACCGCAGTCATCGGTACCAGGGCTGGACCGTCCGGTACGGGACCGCGTGCGCGCACGACTACCTGTCCCGGAAGCGGGCGCGGCCCGGGACGTTCGTCGTCAGCGTCTACCGGCTCTTCCCGGAGCGGCGGGACCACGTTGTCACCATCCGGGTGAACTGGCCGCCGGAAAAAACCGGAAGTTCACCCGTCGGAAAAACCGGCTGCCGGACGACTATGAAGGTGTGACGGAACCTCGGGTACGACCGGACCCGGCCTTCGCGCTGCTCGGGCTGTACGAGACGGCCCTGCCGGAGGTCTACGGGTACCTGCTGTCCCGGTGCGGCGACCGCACGCTCGCCGAGGAGCTGACGTCCGAGACGTTCCTCGGGGCGGTCGCCGCCTGTCGCAAGGAGTACGCACCTCCAGTGAGCACCGGGTGGCTGATCGGCGTCGCCCGGCACAAGCTCGCCGACCACTGGCGGCGCAAAGAGCGTGAGGAACGTGGACTGCGGCTCGTGCACGACAGCGAGCCGGACGTCGAGGACCCGTGGGACGAGCGGCTCGACGCCCTGCGCGCGAGACAGGTGCTCGAGTCGCTGGGGTCGCACCACCGGGTGGCACTGACCCTGCGTTACGTCGACGGCCTCGGCGTCCCCGAGGTCGCCGGCCACCTGGGGCGCAGCGTGCACGCCACCGAGGCGTTGCTCGTCCGGGCCCGTGCCGCGTTCCGGCGCGCTTACGAGGAGAAGGAGGGTCGCGATGCCTGAGCCTTTCGACGCGCTTCGCCGTCCCTCCGAGCGGGTCGCCCCCGACCCGGACTTCGCCGCCGAACTACGCGACAACCTGCGTCGCGCGATCTTGAACGGAGCCGATATGACGACCACTTCGGAAGCGCCGGCCGGCCACGCCGCCCTGCGCTCACTGACGCCCTACCTCGCCGTTTCCGACGCCCGCGCGGCACTCGACTTCTACGTCGAGGTGTTCGGCGCCGTCCGCCGCGGCGAGCCGATCCTGATGGACGACGGCCGCATCGGGCACGCGGAACTGGCCATCGGCGACGCCGTGCTGATGCTCGCCGAGGAGTACCCGGAGATCGGCCACATCGCCCCGCGCGAGGGGGGCGCGTCGGTGCGGGTCGAGGTCCCGGACGTGGACGGTTCGGTGGCTCGCGCACTGGAGCTGGGCGCGACGCTGATCCGCGCGGTGAGCGATTCGCCGTACGGGAGGGGCGGATCGTTCCGCGACCCGTACGGCCAGCGCTGGCTGGTGTCCCAGGCGGCGACCCCGGCCGCGGGCCCTCGCCCGGCCCGCCACGGCGAGGCCATGTACTTCACGTTCCAGGTCCCGGAGGCTTCGCCGGCGAAGGCCTTCTACGGCGCGGTGCTGGGGTGGCAGTTCACGCCGGGCTCGACGGTGGACTCGTGGGGTTTCTCGGGGCCGGGTCTCGAGGGCGGGTTATGGGCCGGGGACCGTCAGGTGGGCTGGAAGCTGATGTACGCGGTCGACGACCTCGAGTCGGCGATGGCGCGGGTGCGGGAACAGGGTGGGCAGGCCGGGGAGGTCGAGCACCACCCGTACGGGAACACCGCGGACTGCACGGACAACCAGGGGATCGAGTTCTGGCTGTGGGAGCAGCCCGGGAAGTGAGGAATCCCATCCGCCCGGCCGGGCTTTCGGGCGCACACTCGGAAGCATGGCCGGGCAATGGGTGCCGCGTGACCAGGATGAGCTGACCGCGGGTTGGCGGTTGTGGCTCGAGCTCGGCTCGTCGGTGTGGCCCCGGCCGGACTGGGATGGCAGTCCCGATGAAGCCGTGCGAGGGCTTCGGGAACTGCTTCAGGCCTGCGACGACGTCCTCGCTGAGTACCTGGCCGCGGGTGGGTCGGCCGAGGCGGAGGTTGCCGGGCTCGTGTGGTCGCTGCATCCGGCCGCCGGGTGGATCCGGGAACTGTGGGCGGGCGACACCACGCCGCTCGACGGGGAACGGCTTGCGCTGCTGCACGGCGATCTCGCTGGGTTTGCCGAGCACGCCCTCGGCGTGCGTACCTTGCTCGCCGAGGGCGGGGGCTGGGGCTCGCTGACGCTCTAACGGCCGGCCGCGTACCCCTGCATCCCGCGTGCGTTCGCCGCCGCTCGCACCAACCCGCCGGAGCGGGAAACCGCGGAGAGGCGGCCCAAGGCCCAGTCGCCGGCGTCGATCACGGCGTGACCACGCTCGCGCAGAGCGTCCAAAGTGGACGAACCCAGCCGGGACTCCACCACCAGCTCGCGGGGGTTCCACGAGCGCGGGTAGAACGAGCTCGGGAACGCCGTCGTGTGCCACGCCGGCGAGTCGATCGACTCCTGCAGGTTGAGGCCGCCGTAGACGTGGGCCAGCCAGAAGCACAGCTGCCACTGGTCCTGCTGGTCGCCGCCGGGAGTGCCGAAGGCCAGCGTCGGGACTCCGTCCCGCAGGGCCAGGGACGGCGACAGCGTGATGCGCGGCCGCTTGCGGGGGGCCAGCGAGTTGGGCAGGCCCTGCTCCAGCCAGAACATCTGGCCACGGGAATCCAGGCAGAAGCCCAGATCGGGGATCGTCGGGCTCGACTGCAGCCAGCCGCCGGACGGCGTCAGCGAGACGAGGTTGCCCGCCGCGTCGACGACGTCGAGGTGGACCGTGTCGCCGCGGGTCTGGCCTTGGGGGCCGACCGTCGGCTCGCCCGTGGCGCCGCCCTCCGACTGCACGCCCTGGAGGGAGTCAAGGATCGCCGGAAGCCGGGCCGGGCCGCGAGCGTCTCCGGGGCGAAGCTCGGGGGACGCCGTGTCGGTGATCAGCGCGCGCCGGGCGTCGGTGTAGGACGGCGAAAGGAGCACGTCCAAGGGCACGTCGGTGTCGCCGTACCAGGCCTCGCGGTCGGCGAAGGCCAGCTTCGCCGCTTCGGTCGCCAGGTGCACCGTGCGCTCCGACGGGATGCCGTCCACATAGGACAGCTCGTCGCGGAAGCCGTGCAGGAGCAGGGCCTGTTGCAGCAGCGCCGGTCCCTGCGTCCAGCCACCCATCTTGACCAGGCGCCAGTCGCCGACGTCCACGAAGGCCGGGTCTTCGTACGACGCCGACCACGACGCCAGGTCCTCGCCCGTCAGCAGGCCCGCGTGGTCGCGGCCCGAATCGTCGCGGAAGGCCGTGCGGCTGAAGGACTCGATCGCCTCCGCGACGAAGCCCTGTGACCAGGCACGACGTCCCGCGTCGAGCTGCGCCTCCCGCCCCGGGACGGACTCCGCCTCGCGCAGCAGCCGCTCCCACGTGTCAGCCAGCGCCGGGTTCCGGTGCAGGCCGGTGGCGGGCTTGCCGTCCGGCATCCAGAGCGCGGCGGACGTCGGCCAGTGCTCGGTGAACAGGCGAGACACGGCGCTGATCGTGTCGCTGACCCGCGACACCAGCGGGACGCCGTTGCGCGCGTACCCGATCGCGTACTTGAGCACGTCGCGAAGCGGCTTCGTGCCGTAGTCGCGAAGCAGCATGAGCCAGCCGTCCCACGCACCCGGGACGGTCGCCGGGAGCAGCCCGCTGCCCGGGATCAGGTCCAGGCCCAGCGACTCGAAGTGCGAAGCGGTGGCCCCCGCGGGCGACGGGCCTTGGCCGGCCAGTGCCCGCGGGGTCGGGTCGTCCGCCGTCACGAAGAGGCCGGGCACCTGGCCGGCCGGGCCGCACAGGTGCGGCTCGGCGACCTGGAGGACGAAACCGGCGGCGACCGCCGCGTCGAAGGCGTTGCCGCCGTCCTCCAGCACCGCCATCCCGGTGGCCGAAGCCAGCCAGTGCGTCGATGCCACCATCCCGAAGGTGCCGGTCAGCTCCGGCCTCGTCGTGAACATGCCCCGATAGTACGCATTGCTAAGGAACTGTCACCAGGACGACGGGCGCTTCCGCTCCGGCTCGTACGGCTGCGTGATGATTTCCATCCCGTTGCCGCCGGGATCGAGGAAATAGACGCCACGGCCGCCGTGGTTGTGGTTGATTTCGCCGACCTGCCTCCCCATCGGGTCGGCGTGGTAGGTCACGCCGGTTTCGACGAGCCGCGCGAAGACGGCGTCGAAGTCGTCCTCCGGGATCAGGAAGCAGTAGTGCTGCAGGCGCAGGTCCTCTTCGGGGACGCTCGCGAAGTCCAGCCGGACGCCGTTGCGCGTCTCGACGGGGATGAACGGGCCCCATTCCTCCCCGGCTTCGAGGCCGAGCAGGTTCGCCAGGAATTCGGCGGATTCCCGGTTGTTCCGGGACGGGACGATCAAATGGTTCAATTCAACGGAAACGGATACTGACACGGTTGAAATGCCTCCGGGGCACTCCCGCCACCTCCATGCCTCACCCAGCCGGTGACCGACACGCGATGCCGTGCGGCCAGCCTAACCAAGATCCCGTTCTCAAGAAACCTTGATTCGCGCCGCCGCCCGCGGCCGGCCGACGCCCTGCCAGGACAGCCCCGCGTCGACGATCACCCGCGGGTCGAGCAGGTTGCGCGTGTCGACGACGTCGATGCCCTCCATCAGCTCGGCCATCGCCGCCCAGTCGAGGTGCTTGAACTCGGCCCACTCGGTCAGCACGACGACGGCGTCCGCGTCCTTGGCGACCTGGTAGGGGTCGTCGACGACGGTCATCCCGGCGATCTCGCCGTCGATGGCCGGGTCGTAGGCGATCAGCTCGGCGCCCAGCGCGCACAGCACCGACGAGACGGCGAGCGCGGGCGAGTCGCGCAGGTCGTTGGTGCCCGCCTTGAACGCCAGGCCCAGCACGCCGATCCGGGCGCCGGCGAGCGTCCCGCCGACCGCGCCGGCGATCTTCGCGACGATCCGGTCGCGCTGGGCCAGGTTCTCGTCGATGGCGGAGGTCAGCATGGTGAAGTCGTAGTTCACCGACTCGGCCACCTTGACCAGCGCGCTGGTGTCCTTCGGCAGGCAGGAGCCGCCCCAGCCGGGGCCCGGCTTGAGAAAGGTCCGCCCGATCCGCCGGTCGTACCCCATGCCCTCGGTGACGAGGTCGATGTCCGCGCCGAGCCGCTCGCACAGCTCGGCGATCGAGTTGACGTAGGAGAGCTTCAGCGCGAGGTAGCAGTTCGCGGCGTACTTCACCAGCTCCGCGCTCGCCGCGTCGGCGACGACGACCGGCGCGTCCAGCTCGGCGTACAGCTCGCCGACCCAGCGCGCGGCGGCGAGGTCGTCCGAGCCGACGACGATCCGGTCCGGGCCCAGGAAGTCGGCGACCGCGGTGCCTTCGCGGAGGAACTCGGGGTTCGACACCACCGGCACGTCGGTCCGGCCGACCAGCGCCTGGATCCGCTTCGACGTCCCGACCGGCACGGTCGACTTCGTGACGAGCGCGCAGCCGGCGGGCAGGACGTCCCCGATCTCGGCCGTCACCGCCTCGACCGCGCGCAGGTCGGCGGAGCCCCCGGCCTCCATCGGCGTCGGCACGCAGAGGAACACCGCCTGCGCGTGGCGGACCGCGTCCCGCGCGCCGACGACGAACTGGAGGCGCCCGGCGGCGATCCCGCGGTGCACCAGGTCGGCGAGCCCGGGTTCGAGGATGTCGACGCGGCCCGCGGCCAGCCGCGAGACCTTCGCGCGGTCGACGTCCACGCACGTGACGAAATGACCCAGGCCGGCCAGGCAGGCCCCCGTGGTCAAGCCGACGTATCCGGTTCCTACCACCACGATCCGAGCTGGCGTCATGCTGCTGAAGGTGACACCCGGAGTTGACCACGACGCTAACGGGAAAGGTCGCTCCAAAGAGCGGTGAGCGAAGACACGAACCACCGATGCGAACGAGCGTTAACCTGGGTCGGCGAATCGGAGCAGCGAAGGGAACGGCAGAGATGCAGATCAACGGCACCGCGGCGCTCGTCACCGGGGGCGCGTCCGGCCTCGGCGGAGCCACGGCGAAGGCCCTCGCGGCCAAGGGCGCGCGGGTGTTCGCGCTGGACCTGGCGGCTTCGATCGAGAAGGCCGAGCAGGTCGACGGCATCACCTACGTCGAGGCCGACGTCACCGACGTCGAGCAGGTCGAGGCCGCCGTCGCGACCGCGGCCGGCTCCGGCGTGCCGCTGCGGACCGTGGTGAACTGCGCCGGCATCGGGCCGTCCGCGCGGATCCTGTCCAAGAAGGGCCGGCACGACCTCGCGCTGTACGCGAAGGTCATCCAGATCAACCTCGTCGGCACCTTCAACGTGCTGACCGTCGCGTCCGAGGCGATCGCCAAGACCGAGCCCCTCGAGGACGACGCCCGCGGCGTCATCATCAACACCGCCTCCATCGCCGCGTTCGACGGCCAGATCGGGCAGGTCGCCTACGCGTCGTCCAAGGGCGGCGTCGTCGGCATGACGTTGCCGGCCGCGCGGGACTTGGCTTCGCACGGCATCCGCGTGCTGACCATCGCGCCGGGCATCGTCGACACCCCGATGCTCGCCACGGTCAGCGACGAGTTCCGCGCGTCGCTCGCCGCCGGCATCCCGTTCCCGAAGCGGCTCGCGCGGCCGGACGAGTACGCGCAGCTCGCGCTGTCGCTCATCGACCACGACTACCTGAACGGCGAGGTCGTCCGGATGGACGGTTCGCTGCGGATGGCGCCGCGCTGACGCCGGGGGCGGCACTTTCCCCGCGAAAGTGCCGCCCGGCGATCAGCGGGTCAGCCGGACTTCCAGGCCGACGCCGTCGGGGGTGACCGAGCAGCCGCCGAACGCGCTTTCCGCGGCCAGCGTCTCGAACTGCGCGGCGGTGAACGCGCGGCGCCGCAGCCACCCGAGCGTCTGCCGGACGGTGAAGCCGCCGACCACGCCGACGTCCATCCCGGCTACCTCGCGGTCGATGTCCGCGGCGGTGGCCTCGTGGTTGAGGTCGTGGATCACCGCGAACCCGCCCGGGCGCAGCACCCGGTGCATCTCGTTCAGCGCCGTCACCGGCTTGCGGAAGTTCTTGAACGCGGCCTGGCAGACCACGAAGTCGAACGACTCGTCCGCGAAGGGCGCCTGCGTGATGTCGCCTTGCCGGAAGTCGATGTCGAGCCCCGCCCGGTTTTCCCGCGCGATCTCGACCATGGTGTGGCTGATGTCGAGGCCGGTGACGCGGTAGCCGCGCTTGGCCAGCTCGACGGCGAAAAAGCCCGGACCGGGCGCCACTTCCAGGATCTCGGCGCCGTCGGCCAGCCCCGCGGTGACCTCGGCCGCCTGCCGCCGGTACTGCGCCAGCTGGGCCTCGGTGCCCCGGTTCTTGGCGTACCAGCGGGCCTGGAAGCCCTCCATCTCGGGCACTCTGTGCTTGCGGGTCGTTTCCATCGGTTCCTACCTCTCCACGAACTCCCCCAGGTCGTCCGGGAATTCGCCGGTTTCGTGGTAGCGCCGCCAGGCGTCGAGGCCCGGCAGGGCGCCGGTGGTCAGTTCTTCGAGGAAGCCGCGCACCCAGCGCGCCTCGGCTTCCGTCATCGCGAGGTCGTATTCGACCTCCACCAGGAACAGCCGCGGCATCAGCGGCCGCAGCTGTTCGAGCACCGCGCGGTGCGCCTCCGCGCGTTCGCCGAGCTGCTCCAGCCGCTCCCGCAGCCGGCTGATCGCCTGGTCCGGACCCAGGACGCCGATCATCGACAGCCCGGCCTTGAACCGCGGCGGTTCCCGGTCGACCGTGCCGACGAGCTCGCGGACCCAGTCCTCGAACTCCTCGCGCCCGGCCGGCGTGATGCGGTAGACGGTCCGTTCGGGCCGCCCACCGTCCTTCACGCTCTCGACGGCCTCGATGAAGCGGTGTTTCTCCAGGTTCGCGACAACCGTGTAGAGCGAGCCCCACTTGATCGGCATGTCGGCGTCCTTGCCGCGCTGCTTGAGCACGGCCGCCATCTCATACGGGTGCATGGGGCGTTCCTGTACGACGGAAAGGACGGCCAGCCCCAGGACGTTGGCGACCTTCCGCCGTTTCATCGCAACTCCTCGTCTACGAGTACTCGCAGACGAGTATTACGCAGAACATGCCAGCAGGCAAGTGTCTTAGTCGGTGAACTACTCAGAGGTCGAACATGTACGGGACCTCGTCCTGCGCCCGCGCGTCGATCCACTCGCGCAGCGCCCGGGTCGCGAGGACGTCGTCCTCGTTGTAGCGCAGGAGCCGTTCGCGCTGGTCGTCATCCGGCTTCTCGCCGTCCATGCCGACGGCGTCGCGGTACCAGCGCATCGAGGCCTCGCCGCCCGCCTCCGGGTCTCGCCAGGAGAAGCCGGCCACCGGGGCGATCACCTTCAGGCCCTTGCCGTGGGAGCACAGGAACTGGTCGGTGACGCTGCGGAAGAGGTCCACCCACTGCTCGGAATCCACAAAGGACTGGATGTCCTTCTTCGTGGGCACGCCGGGGTGGTCGCCGAAGCGCTCGACGGAGCCGAAGAGCCAGCGGTTCTCGGCGAGCGCGTTGTAGCAGTAGGCGCGGAAGGTCAGGCCCGCCGCTTCGGTGCGCTCGCGGACGTCGGTGAGCCAGGCCCAGAACTCGGCGAAGGAGCGGGCCTCGTCGTCGGTGGGCAGCGGGTCCCACGTCGCGAAGGCGCGGTAGCCCGGCGGGACGCCGATGTCGGCGCCGCTGAGCAGGCAGCCCCAAAGGTACGCGCCGGCGTCGCCGAAGCTCTCCATGTCGACGTCGACCTCGACGTCGGCGCGCGGCACCTCGACCCGGCCGACGCGGCGCACCAGCGTCAGGTCGGCCAGCCAGGCCCGGGCGAGCACGACGGCGTCCGGGAAGGTGACGCCGGTCCAGTTCACCGCCGGCGGCTCGCCCGCCGGGTCGAGCGCGGCCAGCTGGTCCACAGTGGACACACCGGCGCGGCGCAGCTCGACCGCGTCCTCTCCCCGGACGACGAGGCTGACGTCGCGGGTGTCGGTGAGCACGACCTCGCACGTCGGCCACCACGGGCAGCGGCGGCACTCCAGCACGCGCGACGGCTCGGCGAGGGGCTCCTCGCCGTTCGCGGCGGCGGTGGCGATGGCGAGCCGATCGGCGAAGCGGGCCTGGTACTCGGTGAGCGCGGTGCGCCCGCCCGGCCAGGTGCCCGCGGTGAGGTCGTGCCAGACGACGACGTCGGCGTCGAGGCCGATGACGCCACCGAGCGCGAGGCTCTCGTCGGCGCGCCCGAGCGTCTGCAGCATGCGGCGGATGTGCACGAGCCGGAGCTGGTCACGCGGCTGCGACCGGACCTTGCGGCCCTCGTCGGCCGCGCGGTGGGCCGGGTCGAGGTCGGTCAGCCCGGTGACGATCGCGCCGGCGCCGCGGTCGGTGATGCGGTGGCGCACGACGAGCACCGGGACGTAGCCGTGGCCGGTGCGGACGAGCAGGTCGATGCCGCCACGCCGGTGCCCGGCCGCGTCGACCGGCAGCAGCGCACCCCAGATGTAGCGCGCCCCGTCGGCGAAGGCCTGCAGCGTCTGCTCGACGCGCTCGTGGGCGGGCAGGTCGCGGCCGATCTTCACCCAGTGGTCGTCGTTGGCGGCCATCAGCCGGCCG
This sequence comes from Amycolatopsis sp. NPDC051716, assembly GCF_040681595.1. Lineage (NCBI taxonomy): Bacteria > Bacillati > Actinomycetota > Actinomycetes > Pseudonocardiales > Pseudonocardiaceae > Amycolatopsis > Amycolatopsis sp. NPDC051716. Next base: position 206,226 of record NZ_JBFAZA010000001.1, read on the forward strand.
ACGATGTCCTCGCGGTGCGCGGTGGCGTCGTCGATCCGCTGCTGCGCGGTGGGGTCCGGCGGGGAAAGCGGTACCTCGCGCATGGCGGGGTCGTGCTCGAGGTGCACGCGGCGACGGCAGCGGCTGACCGCGCCCGCGTCGAGTACCACCTCGGTGTTCATGGAGATCACTCTAGATTCCCACCGCCGAGCCGACATGCCCGCCACCCGGGCGACCAGTAAGTTCGACCTCGACACGTCGCAGGAGGTGCCATGGCGCGCAAGGCCAAGGTCGAGGGTGAAGCCAGGTTCACCCCAAAGAGGGCGAAGAACGCGGTCGCGGTGGCGAAGGTGCTCGGCCCGGCGGTGCTCCCGGTGGTGGCGCCGCTGGCGGTGCGCGCGGCGGGTGCGGCCCGCGAGGCGTACGACCGCTACCAGGCACGCAAGCTGGGGGTCTCGATCGACCGGCTGGGCGAGTACACCGGCCGCGGCGCGGCCCTGCACGCCCGGATCGCGGGGGTGGCCGAGGGCTGCCAGGACCTGCGGAAGTCGGAGAAGGCCTCGAAGGCGGACCAGGAGTTCGCCCAGGGGGCACTCGGGACGCTGGAGCAGCTGTCGGCTTCGGTGCGCGCGGCGGAGCGGATGCCGGCGGCGCGGCGCAAGTCGGTGCACCGCGCGGTGGCCGGCGAACTGGAACGGCTGGAAGGGCAGCTGCTGCACCGGCTGGGCATCTGACGGCACCGGCCCTATCCCGGCAGAGTCGCAGCGCCGCAGGTGCCCTAACGCTGTGAACAGCAAGCTGACGGCAGGACCGGCACCCCACCCAGCCCTCCCCCACCACCCCGATCCGAAGCCGGCACGCGGACGGTAGGGCCGGGTCAAGGCACGCTTTCCCGCCTTGACGCGGTGCTGCCGTCCGTAGTGACAATCGGGCTTCGGGGTGGTGGGTCAACGAGTGCGAGCCGGAGGGCCCCTGTCGGCACCGGCCGGCACCCCGAAACTGTCGGTGCCGGCCGGTAGAGTCGAAAACGGGGGGCGCCCCCGCGGGCTACTTCACGAAGCCCTTCTTGACCATCCAGTCGTGGGCCACCTTGCCCGCGTCCTGGCCGTCGACGTCGACCTGCTTGCAGAGCTCCACCATCTGCTCGTTGTCGATCGCCGCGCTGATCTTCTCCAGCGGGCCGCGGACCTCCGGGTGCTGCTTCAGCCACTCCGTGCGCAGCGTCGCCACCGCGTTGTACTGGGGGAACGCTTTCTTGTCGTCCTCCAGTACCCGCAGGTTCAACCCCGAAATGCGGCCGTCCGTGGTGAAGACCTCGCCCACCGGGCAGGTTCCGCTCGCCACCGCCGAATAGATCGTGCCGATGCCGAAGTTCTTCACCGTCGGCTTCTGGAAGCCGTACGCCTTGACCGCCGCCGGGAAACCGTCCTGGCGGCTGGTGAACTCCGTCTCCAGGCAGAACACCGCCTGGTCCGGTTTCTGCTTGATGAAGGCCGCCAGGTCGGACGTCGTCTTCAGGTTGTTCTTCGCGCCGTACTCCTCGGTCACGGCGAAGGCGTACTGGTCGTTCAGCGGCGAATAGTTCAGCCAGGTGACGCCGAACTTCTCCTCGTCCGCCTTGGCCGTCGCCTCGTACTGGGCCTTCTCGCCGCCCGGGACCGGGAGCTCGTTGCCCTGGTAGTTGATCCAGCCCGTGCCCGTGTACTCCCACGTGACGTCGGTCTGGCCGGACAGCAGCGCCTGGCGAGACGAGTTAGACCCCTTGATGTCGGACAGGTCGACGACCTCCGCGCCGGCCGCCGTCAGGGCCATCTCGGCCATGTACGCCAGGATGATGTTCTCGGTGAAGTCCTTCGACCCCACCGTCACCTTCAACCCCTGCAGCGACGGGATCGGCTGGATCGAGCCCGGCTTGATGTCGTACGGGACCGCCTGGTTGACCGTCAGCCCGCAGGACGACAGCGTCACCCCCAGCAGCGCCACGGCGAACAGCCTCCGGAGTTTCATCGCAGCCCCTTCGGTCCGAAGAACTGTTCGGCGACCGCGCCCACCCAGTCGACCAGCAGTGCCAGCGCGACAGCCAGCACCGAGCCGGTGACCAGCACCGACGTCAGGTTCAGCTTGTAGCCGGTGTCGATGAGCAGCCCGAAGCCGCCGGCGTTGACGAACATGCCGAACGTCGCCGTGCCGACCGCCAGGACCAGCGAGGTGCGCAGGCCGGCCAGGATCAGCGGGACGGCCAGCGGGAGCTCGACCCGCCAGAGCACCGCCGTCGCCGACATCCCGATGCCGCGGCCCGCGTCGATCAGCGCCGGGTCGACCTGCTGGATGCCGACCATAGTGTTCCGCAGCACCGGCAGCAGCGAGTAGAACGCCAGCGGCAGCGCCGCCACCCAGATCCCGCCGGTCGCGCCGGTGACGATGAACCACAGCACCAGCACGCCCAGCGCGGGCGCGGCCTGGCCGATGTTCGCGATCGCCAGGAAGACCGGGGCCAGGAAGCGCGCCCACGGCCTCGTCACGATCACCCCGAGCGGGACGGCGACCAGGACGACGATGGCGGTCACCACGAGCGTCATCAGCAGGTGGTCCCACAGCGCCGTGAACAAGGTGGGCGCGTTGAGCGTCTCCTTCTCCGTCGCGTTCAGGCCGCTGGAGAACACCGAAACCAGCGTCACCGCGACGATCACCAGCACCACGACCGGCTGCGCGAACAGCCGGACGCGTTCCGCGCGTTTCGAGCCGGACTCGGTGCTGAAGCCGGTGTCGACGACGGCCGTCATGCCGGCACCTCTTCGTCGTTCGTGTGCTCCTCGCGCAGCTGCTGGATCGTCGCGATCACGGTGTCCAGCTGGATGGTGCCCGCGTACTCGCCGCGCGCGCCGGTGACCGGCACCGACCCGCCCTCGGCGAGCATCGCCTCGAGCGCGTCCTGCAGCGTCGACTGCAGGCTGACGAGGTCGCGCAGCGGCTTGCCGAGGTTGGCCAGCGAAGTCGCCGAGGTGAGCTCGCGCGCGTGCACCCACCGCGTCGGACGGCGGCGCGCGTCCAGCACGAGCGCGAAGTGCCGGCGCGACTTGTCGAGCTTCTCCCGCACCGAGGCGGGCGACTCGTCGACGGTCACGGTGAGCGCGTCCTGCTGGAGTTCGACGTCCCGGACGCGCAGCAGGGTCAGTTGCTTCAGCGACGCGCCCGCGCCCACGAAGCCGGCGACCGTGTCGTCCGCCGGGTTCGCCAGGATCGCTTCGGGGGTGTCGTACTGCAGGATCTTCGACTGGTTGCCGAGCACGGCGATCTTGTCGCCCAGCTTCACGGCTTCGTCGAAGTCGTGCGTGACGAACACGATCGTCTTCTGCAGCTCGCTCTGCAGCCGCAGCAGCTCGTCCTGCAGGTTGCCGCGGGTGATCGGGTCGACCGCGCCGAACGGCTCGTCCATCAGCAGCACCGGCGGGTCGGCGGCGAGCGCCCGCGCCACGCCGACGCGCTGCTGCTGCCCGCCCGACAGCTGGCGCGGGAAGCGGTCGCGGAAGTCGGCCGGGTCCAGCCCGACCAGGTCCATCATCTCCTCGACCCGGTCGCTGACCTTCTTCTTGTCCCAGCCGAGCAGGCCGGGCACCACGCCGATGTTCTGCGCGACGGTGAAGTGCGGGAACAGCCCGGCCTGCTGGATCGCGTAGCCGATCCGGCGGCGCAGCGTGTCGACGTCGAGCTTCAGCGCGTCGTCGCCGCCGATGGTGATCCGGCCGGACGTCGGCTCGATCAGCCGGTTGATCATCCGCATCGTCGTGGTCTTGCCGCAGCCGGACGGGCCGACGAAGACCACGATCTTGCCGGCGGGCACGACCATGGAGAAGTCGTCGACCGCCGCTTCGCGCGTGCCGGGGTACCGCTTGGTCACGTGCTCCAGCTCGATCTCGACACCGGAGACTTCCTCGTTCTCAGCCACGGACACCCCTAGAAATGGTGAAACGCTTGATCAGGACGTAGATGCCGTCGAGGAGCAGGGCGAGGATGACGACCCCGACCGTGCCGGTGACGGCTTGGTTCAGGGAGTTGGTGCTCCCCGCGTTCGTGAGCCCGGAGAAGACCTCGGCACCGAAGCCGGGACCCTTCGCGTAGGCGGCGATCACGGCGATGCCCATCAGCATCTGCGTGGCCACCCGCATGCCGGTGAGGATCGCCGGCCAGGCCAGCCGCAGCTCGACCCGGGTGAGCACGCCGAAGCGGCTCATCCCGATGCCGCGGGCGGCGTCGGTGACCGCCGGGTCGACGCCGTCGAGCCCGACGATGGTGTTCCGGACGATCGGCAGCAGGCCGTAGAGCACCAGCGCGATCACCGCCGTCGTCGGACCGAGCCCCGAAAGCGGGATCAGCAGGCCCAGCAGGGCGAACGACGGGACCGTCAGGATCGTGCTCGCCAGCGCCGTGGCCACCGCCGAACCGATCGGGCTGCGGTACACCGCGACCCCGATCAGCACGCCGAGGACCGCGGCGAGGATGGTGCACTGCACCACCATGCTCGTGTGCAAATAGGCCTCAAGCCACAGCTTGCTCGCCCGGTCGGAGATGTAGTCGAAGAGGTTCATCCGTGTCCGCTCTCCCGCCCTTCGCGCCGGCCTTCACCCGAATGGGCTAGTTCCTGACCGACGGCTCAGTACCCACGGCAAGACCGGTCCAAACCCCGGTCATCGGCCCACCGTGGCCTACCGGCCGGAGATCGGCAACAAATCACCTGAACCGGAGCGCAATCCGGGACGTGAACTCGATGTGTGCTCACTTCACGGGATCACACGCTCACGGCGAAGCAGGTCCCTTAGGCTGCTCCTCATGAGCGATCCGGCACGGCGTCCCGCCGTGCTGGGTGCTACCCGTGGCGTGTTGCTCGCCGTGAGCGCCGGAGCACTTTCCGTCACCGCACACCGGCTCGCCGACGGCGGCCTGCCGGATCCGGCGATGACCGTCCTGCTCACCGGCCTGTTCGGCTGGACCGCGGCCGCGCTCGCCCGCAAGGCACGCGGGCCGGTCGCCACGGTCGTCCTGCTGGGTGCCGCCCAGCTGGTGATGCACCTGCTGCTCACCACGCTCGCCGAGCACCACGCGCACGACATGGCCGCGATGCCCGGCACCACCGGGCCCGGCATGGTCTTCGCGCACGCGATCGCGACCGTGCTCACCGCCCTGCTGCTCGCCCGCGCGGACACGATGCTCCTCACGGTGCTGGCCGTGCTGCGCGCGATCCTGCCGCGGCTGCTGACCCCGCTGCCGGTGCCGTCCGCGGCGCCCGCGCTCGTCCCGGCCCGCACGGCCGGTCCGGACCACCTCGTCGGCGTCGACCTGCGCCGGATCCGCGGGCGGCGCGGCCCGCCCGGCCACTCCTGAAACCCCAGCTCATCCCCACACCGGCCGGTCCCCGAACCGAGCCGTCCCGTTCTTGAGTTCATCAGGAGTGAACCCATGTCCCAGCACGTCTTCAAGCGCGCCGGTTTCCTCGTCGCCACCGTCGGTGTCGCCGGTCTCCTCGGCACCGGCGTCGCGTCCGCGCACGTCACCGCCAACGTCTACGGCCCGCAGCCCACGAAGGGCGGCTACGCGGCGATCGTCTTCCGCGTGCCCAGCGAGGAGAAGGACCCCCTCACCACCACGAAGGTCGCCGTCGAGTTCAAGGCGGACTACGGCATCGGCTCGGTGCGGACCAAGCCGCTGCCCGGCTGGACCGCCGAGGTGACGAAGTCGAAGCTGCCCGCGCCGATCACCAAGGACAACGGCACCCAGATCACCGAGGCCGTCACCGCGGTCACCTGGACCGCGCAGCCGGGCAGCGAGCTCAAGGCCACCGACTACCAGGAGTTCTCGGTCTCCTTCGGCCCGCTACCGACCAACGTGGACGAAGTGGAGTTCCCGGCGCACCAGACCTACAGCGACGGCAAGGTCGTCGACTGGAACCAGCCGACCCCGGCGAACGGCGAGGAGCCGGAGCACCCGGCGCCGTCCGTCAAGCTGGCCGCCAAGGCCACGGGCGACGGCGACCACGCCGCGATGGCCCCGGGCACGGCGGCCACGACCGGGGAGCACACTGAGGCCGCGGCGGCGACGTCGGACAATACGGCCCGTTGGCTCGGCGGGGCCGGCCTGCTCGTCGGCGCCATCGGCCTCGGCGTCGGAGCCGGTGCGACCATCCGGGCCCGCAAGGCCACGGTCAAGTCGGGAGGCAACAGCTAGATGCGCGGTGTGCCTATCGTTACCGATCCGACCGGCAGTCACGGCGGAAACCCTCGCCTGGCGCGGATCGGCCGCGGACCGCGTCCGCCTGCTTTCGGCCGGATTGGTAAGGCGCTCGTCGCGCTGGCGTTGACCGCGGTGGCCGTGCTCGGCACGGCCACCCCGGCGCTGGCGCACAACGTGCTGATCTCCTCGGACCCGGCGAACGGCTCGTCCGTCGCCGCCGGCCCGGCGAAGATCAGCCTGACCTTCGACCAGTACGTGCAGGGCGCCGACGTCAACCAGATCGCGGTGACCGGACCCGGCGGCGGCCAGTGGGCCGAGGGCCCGATCGGCGTGGTGAACAACGTCATCACCGCGCCCCTGCGGCCGCTCGGACCGGCCGGGAAGTACACCGTCGGCTACCGGGTGCTGTCCGCGGACGGCCACCCGGTGACCGGCGAGCTCTCCTTCACCCTGACGACCGCCGGCACCGGCACGCCGGCGACCGTCGACGCGGCGAGGTCGCCGGGCGGCTCCTCGTCGGCGGCGCCGCAGTCGTCGTCGTCGACCGGGGTGCCGATCTGGGTCTGGATCGCCGGTGCGGTCGTGCTGCTGGCGATCGGGCTGACCGTGGCCCTGCGGTCCGGCCGGTCGGTGGAAGAGAAGAACTGATGACCCAGGCCGAGGCCACCACGAAGGTCCGCTATTCGACGCTGCTCTGCGTCGTGACGGCGGCCCTGCTCGGCGCCTTGATCGGCGTCGCGCTCATGTCCACCGCCCCGGTTCCCGGTGTGGTGGAGCCCAGCGCGGTGGTCTCGGCCGGCATCCCGGTCGTCCGGGTCCTGCTCGACCTCGCCGCGGTCACCACGATCGGCCTCGCGCTGCTCTCGGTCCTCGTCGGCTACGACCGGCCGAAGCTCACCGAGCCGATCATGCGGCTGGCCCGCCCGGCCGGCGTCGCGGCCGCGCTCGTCTGGGCCACGGCCGCGGTGGTCGCGCTGATCCTGCAGACCGCGGAGTACAAGCCGGGTTCGTCGACGCTCTCGCCGTCCGACATCGGCCGGTACATCGCCGACGTCGGCGCCGGGAAGGCGCTCGTCATCGTCGCCGTGCTCGCGCTGGTCCACGCCGGGATCGGCGCGCTGGCGCTGCGCTTCGGGGAGAAGGTGCCCGCCGAGGTCCGCGTCGGGCTCGGCCTGTTCGCGCTGCTGCCGCTGCCGGTCACCGGGCACGCGTCGAACTGGAGCTACCACGACTACACGATGATCTCGATGGAGCTGCACGTGATGAGCGCCGTCGCCTGGACCGGCGGCCTCGGCGCGATGACCGTGCTCCTGGTGGCGAACCGGACGCTGCTCGCGCACGCGCTGCCCCGGTTCTCGAAGCTCGCGACGCTCTGCCTGGTCATCTCCGCCGCCACCGGGCTGTTCAACGGCCTGATCGAGCTCTCGCTCAACCCGACCATCGGGTTCTGGGCCGCGATCTTCACGACGCCGTACGGGCGGCTGCTCGTCCTCAAGCTGGCGTGCACCGGCGTCATCGCGGTGCTGGGGGCTCACGTCCGCTGGCGCCTGATGCCCCGGATCGTCCGCCACGACCGCACGGCGCTCGCCGCGTGGGCGACGCTCGAGCTGACCGTGATGGGACTCGCCTTCGGGTTCGCCGTCGTGCTGACGCGGGCGCCGGTCGTCGCTTCCTGACCTCGTCATCGCAGGTAGGAGCCGGTGTGACGTCACGGCGAGTAGCTGCAACTTGCGCATTGGGATGACCGGTGACCCATTGGGGTTGACCGGTCGGGCAGAACTTTCTACCCAGAGCGGGCCGCCTTTTGGATGCGACGAACGGTCATTTGCCGTCGTCGAATGCACGTGCAGACTGTGGTGTCGATCACACCAAGTGACAGATGACGATCATCGGTAACGCGTCCACCGTGTGTCGGTCCGCGCGTTGCGGAAGTCGTCCAGGCGCCGGTACAGCTCCGGCCGGACCTGCGGCCGGCTGCGCAGGATCGGCAGCACGCTGGTCGTCAGCTTCAGCTCGCGGATGCCCCGGAGGACCGTGAAGCCGGGCCACGACGTCACGTCGAAGCCGTACGCCGCGGCGAACGTCCGGTAGCGCACCGGCGGGTCGCCGAACCGCTCGCGGCCGACCGCCAGCGGCGTCAGGTCCCATTCCGGCGGCCCGACGCACGAGGAATCGAAGTCGCAGAGCACCGGGCCGTCCGGGCCGGGGATGACGTTGCCGGGGTACGCGTCGCCGTGGACCAGCCCCCTGGGCAGCGGAAACTCCAGCTCGGCGAGCTCGGCTTCGAGTTCGGCGCAGCGGTCGAGCAGGAACTCCCGGTCGGCGTCGCCGAGCTCTTCGGCGTCGGACACCCGGGCCCGCACCGCGGCGAACGGCGCCCACTCGGCGAGGCCGGGCGGCGGGGGCAGGGCGTGCACCTGGCGCAGGAGGCGAGCCAGGTCGACGGACGTCGCGGCCCGGCCGATGCTCGGCACCTGGTGCCACACGGTCACCAGGTGCCCGCCGACCGCCAAGGGCTGTTCGACGTCGGCGAGCAGCCGGATCGCGGGGACGCCGTGGTCTTCGAAGTGCCGGGCCACGCGGACGACCGTGCCGACCCGGTGCCGCAGCTGCGTCGAGCCGACGATCCGGACCACGAACGGGGCCGTGACCAGCGCGTACACCGCGTTGTTGGTGAACCGCAGCAACCGCGCGCCCGCCGGGTCGAGGTCCAGCAGCGCGCAGGTCTCGGCCAGCACGCCACGCAGCTTCCCGGAGGTGAACCGGCCGTCCAAAACCGCGCCGGCGCCTTCGGCGTTATGCGGCGTAGAAAGCGTGGAGCCGGTCGGCGAGGTCACGGGCGTCGGCGTTGTTGCGGCGGCGCTCGGCCTCTTCCTGCAAGGGCCGCATCCGGTCCTTGACCCGCTCGGACTTGATGCCCTCGGCGCAGTCAATGGCCTTGCCGCCGACCTTGGCGCCGTGGTCGAGGTCGCCGTCCAGCAGGTGGTTGGTGGCGAGCGCGCTCAGCATGAACGTCTTGGAGCGGGCCATTTCGTCGTCGTAGGTCTCCACGGCCTTGGTCAGCGCCGGGATCGCGTACTTGGTGTGCTCGGCGTTCTTCTGCGCGAGGACCGTGTGGACGGTGCCGACCATGGCGTAGACGTCGGTCTCGGTGAAGAACTTCACCCACGACTCGGCTTCGGCCAGGTTGGCGCGCTCGAACTCGTCCTTGCTCCGGCCGAGCAGCTTCACCGCCTGCTCTTCGTTGCCCATCATCGCGTAGGCCCAGGCCTCGTTCGCGCACAGCACGGAGACGGCCAGCTCGGAACCGCTTTCCTGGGCGGCGATCTGGCCCAGCTGGAACAGCTTCAGCGCGTCGTTCGGGGCGTCCTGGTGCAGGTAGACGCGGCCCATCCGGTAGAGCACGTTGGCCACCAGCGGGTGGTTCTCGCCCTGCTTGGCCAGGTCCAGCGCGTTCGCGAAGTGGCCGCGGGCGGAGTCCATCAGCCCGGTGTCGAAGGAGGTCCAGCCGGCCAGCGAGTGGAGGTCGGCGAGCGCCACGTACAGCCGGTTCTTCACCAGGTCGGTGCCGTGCGCCTCGAGCATCTGCTGGCCCCAGGACAGCTGGGCCACGACGGCGTCGCGGCAGAACCCGCCGCCGTACTGGTAGTCGAGCGCCCGCAGCGCCCGCGTCGCGGCTTCGACCTGGCGGACGTCGGTCATGCCGATGCGCCCCGGCGCCGGTGTCCTGGCCGGCCCGGCCGCCCAGGTGCCCGATTCGGGACCGAACACTGCCGCGCCCATCGTGACCTGGGCAGCGTGCGCGAGGAACCTCCGTCGCTTCACGGACTCGTCCTCCTCAGCCTGCTGGCCGTCGGCGGAGCCGACGACGCGTATCGCCGTGGCCTCGTCGTAGGCGAGGCCCATGTATCCACGGGGGACGCCCAGGCCGTCGGCGATCCGCGTGAGCACGTCGTAGGCCATGACCTGGCGACCCTTGAGGATCTCCGACACCTCGGACTGGGATTGGCCGGTCATCGCGGCGATCTGGCGCTGCGAGACACCGTGCTTGCGCAGGAGCCGGTACACGGCGCTGATCTCGCGAGACGCGAGAGCCGTTCTCATCTCCGGCTGCTCCCACGCGTCAGCGGGAACTGCGTGGCTCTGCCGGGCTTCGGCACTGCCACCGTTACTGGCGTCCATCGCGCCCCCTCCACTGTCCGGTCGGGCGTCTGTAAAACAGCGTAGGCAAACCTGGTGAACCGTGTGAACAGCCGAACTGGTGCCCTGATCGGTCCGGGCGAAGTCCGTTGACCGCTTACCGTGGAACCGAGCCCAGTCACCGCTATGACGCCGGTTCCACCTTCTATCGCACCCGGTTTCACCTCACTGTAGTTGTCAGATCTCCGTCACCGGCCGCACACCGGTAGCGATCACGGAGAGCTACGAAAACCGCAGCGTTGCGCAAGTGCGATGTTGCAGAAGGCATCTTCGGAGACTTTCGACAGAGCGGAGAAGGGCGTGGAGTTCGTGGACTCGTTCGCAGGGGGACATGCCGGCACGGCCACCCGCGCCGTGCGGCCGGCGACGGTCCCTCCCGTCTCCGCCGTCCGCCCCGTCACCCCCGCCGCCGCGGTCGACCCCCGCACCGCGAGCGTCCGCCACTACGAGGGCGGTCAGCTCGTATGGCGGGTGCAGTGCGGCGACCTCATCAGCCGCGAGCGGGCGGTGACGGTGTTCGTCGAGGACAACCAGGTGGTACTGGTCTCGCCTCCCGGTGAGACCGCGCGGTTGACGTCCGGCCAGCTCGGACAGCTGCGCGCCGCGCTCAACGAAGCCGCCAAGATGGCGGAAAGGTAACGGTGAGCTGACATGGATCAGGTACTCGGGCAGGTCCTCCGCAATGCGGTCTGGGAGCGCCTCGACATGCTGACCGACCTGGCGAACCGCGCCGACGCCCAGTCGCTCGTCTCGGTCGCGCGCTCCGAACTGCCCCGGTTGACCGAGGCGTGGCGCGCGATGCTGAAGATGCACGAGCCCGACGAGCGCGGCGACTGCCCGACCTGCTCGACCCGGTGGCACCGCTGCAAGGCGCCGTGCTCGGTCTGGCAGGTCGCGCACGAACACTTGGTAGCCGGCGGGCTGGCCCCGCAGCAGCAGTCGGCCGACAGCCGGCTCCAGGGCCGCCGCAAGAGCCCGGTCACGGCGCACCCCGCACCGCCCACCGCCGCCGAGACCACCGGTCGCCACGCGCTGGTGAACCCGCGCCGAGCGGTCACGGCCTGACCCCCTGACAGGCGAGCCACGGCCGGCCGATCGCCCCATCGGACCCGCGTCGGCACTCGCCTCGGCCGAGGACTGTTTCGCCCGCACCCCCGAGCAGCGCGAACCGGTCCTCGGCCACCACCCGGTCCCCACCGCGATTAATCGAAAAAAATACGCGTTAGGCCTAGCCCAGGCGGTAATCCCCCGCTAGATTGATCATCGAAGACGGCGTTGGACCATGGGTCTGGTCCTGCCGTCACCCCGCCTCTGAGCGGCCCCCGAATTCCGCGGGCCGGTGCCGTTGCACTCCCCTCCCCCGACCGGCACCGGCCCGCGGTTCCATACCCGTGAAACAGTGAAGGCCGCACTCCCCGAGTGCGGCCTTCACTGTTTCGGTTGGGCTTAGCGGACCGCCTTCACGCGCAAGACGAGCACCGAGGCCAGGAGTGTCGCGACCGCCGAAGCCGCGAAGAGTCCCGAGTAGCCGCCGAGGTAGGTGAGCACCAGCGGCGTCACCAGCGGGGCCAGCACCTGCGGCAGCGAGTTCGCGATGTTGATGACGCCGAGGTCCTTCGCGCGGTCCTGCGCCGTCGGGAGCACCTGCGTCAGCATCGCCAGCGCGACCGCCATGTACGCCCCGAACCCGACGCCGAGCAGCGGGGACGCCACGAGCGCGACCGGCCAGCTCTGCCAGACGACCAGGAGCAAAGCGGCCAAGGCCATCACGCCGGAGGCCATCAGGACGTACGGCTTGCGCCGTCCGGATCTGTCGGAGAAGTGCCCTGCGAGCACGGCGCCGGCCACCAGCGCGACCCCGTAGAGCGCCATCATGATGATCAGCCCGGTGTCCGGGTCCGGGTAGTGCACGGCGTCCTTGAGGAAGAACCACAGGTACAGCGTCCCGAACGCGTTGCCGAGGTTGATCATGAAGTGGCACGACCACGCCCACGCGAAGTCCGGGAACCGCCGCGGCGAGACCCAGAGGTTGCGGAGCACCTCACCGGCTTTGGACGACGGCCGGAACTCCACCGGCAGGCGCGCGTCCGGCGTGCGGAGGACGAAGAACGCGGCTCCGGCCACGACGATCCCGGCGCAGACCGCGTAGGCCGGCGCCAATCCGGCGAAGTCGGCCACGAGGACGACCACGATCGCGCCCAGCACGGTGCCGAGCATCTGCGCGATGCCGACGAGCCCGCCGACCTGCGCACGCTGCCCGACCGGCACCCGGTCGGCGATGGCGGACATCAGCGTCGCGAGCATCCCGTTGAGCCCGGCCTGCACCAGGCACCAGCCGGTGATCAGCAGCGCCACGTTCGGCGCGAACGCCAGCACCATCAGCCCGACGGCGGCGACCGCCGCGCCGATCACCGTCCACGGGTGGCGGCGGCCGAACCGCGAGCACGTCCGGTCCGACAGCAGCCCGACCGTCGGGTTGACGACCAGCGCCACGAGCGCGCCGACGCCCATCACCAGGCTGAGGACGAACTCCTTGTTCACCTGGTCGAGCAGTTCGGACTGCTTCGGCAGCAGCACCTGGATCGGCGCGTAGACGCCCAGCCAGAGCGCGATGTTCGCGAAGAACAGCAGGCTCATCCAGCCGGGCCGCACCCGCACGACGGGCTCGGCGAGCGCTTCCGGCACGCCGGTGGCCTCGGTCGTCTCACTACTCATTCCGCACCAGCTTCCGGTACCAGTGGAACGAGTCCTTCGGCGTCCGCCGCAGGCTCTCGTAGTCGACGTGCACCAGGCCGAAGCGCGGCGCGTAACCCTTGGACCACTCGAAATTGTCCATCAGGGACCAGCAGAAGTAGCCACGGACGTCGACACCGGCGTCCATCGCCTCGCGCAGCGCGACGAGGTGACTGTGCAGGAAGTCGATGCGTTCGGGGTCGTGCACACCGCCGTCTTCGGCGACTTCGTCGGCGAAGCTGCAGCCGTTTTCGGTGATCTGGATCGGGGGGAGCTTGTCCTGGTAGCGGTGGTGGAAGTCCAGGAGCAGCTCGCGGAGGGCGTGCGGGACGATCGGCGAGTCGTTGGTCGTCATCGGGTAGCCCTCGATGTCGCGCAGCTCGAAGGGCAGCGGGTTGCCCGGCCCGGGCATCGCGACCCCCTGCGGCTCGTAGTAGTTGACGCCGTAGAAGTCGAGGGGCTGCGCGATGGTGGGCAGGTCGTCGGCGAACCCGGCGGGCAGGTGCGGGTGGAGCTGCTCGGGGTAGCTGCCGAGCAGCATGGGGTCGGCGTAGAGCCGGTTGAGCAGCGCGTCGAGGTATTCCGCCGCGTCTCGGGCGTCGTCGTCCGCGGGCCAGATGGGCGAGTGGTTGTTGGCCGTGCCGATGTTCGTGGCGCCGGCCGCGCGGAGGGCCTGGACGGCGAGCCCGTGCGCGAGGTTCTGGTGGTGCGCGGTCGGGATGGCGTCGAGCAGCAGCACCTTGCCGGGCGCGTACTCCCCGATGCCGTACCCGAAGATGGACATGACCATCGGTTCGTTGAGCGGAATCCACAGCTTCACCCGATCGGCGAAGCGGTCTCCGAGGATCTGGGCGTACTCGGCGAAGCGCTCAGCGGTCGCCCGGGAGAGCCAGCCGCCCTCGTCTTCGATGGCTTGGGGGGTGTCCCAGTGGTAAAGCGTGACGGCGGGAGCGATGCCCGCCTCGCAGACGGCGTCGATGAGCTTGTCGTAGAAGCCGAGACCTTCGGGGTTGGGCGCGCCCTTGCCGCCGGGCTGGATGCGGGGCCAGGCGATGGACATCCGGTAGGCGCCGACGCCGAGTTCCGCCATCAGCGCGATGTCTTCGGGGTAGCGGTGGTAGTGGTCGGCGGCTACGTTGGCTTGTTCACCGCGGGCGATCTTGCCCTCGGTCGCGGTGAACGTGTCCCAGATGGACGGTCCGCGCCCACCTTCGCTGGTGGCACCTTCGATCTGGAACGCCGATGTCGAAACACCCCAGAGGAAGTCGGGCGGGAAGATCGGGTTCTGCACCGGCTGCTGACCCCTTCGTCAGGGCACCCATAAGGGTGAACATGAAAAGTTCTCATATACTAGGTCTTCACTCGTCCGTGGGGAAGCCCGTCGGCACGATAAAGTCCCAGATCAGACGAGGAGGAGTGCCGTGTCCGACATCCAGGCCGCGAAGGTGCCGGCAGAAGCCACCCCCTTACGCCGCCAGCCGGTCCAGCAGCGAAGCGCCAAACGGGTCGAGCAGATGCTCGACGCGAGCGCGGCGTTGATCGACGAGCTCGGTTACGACGCGCTGACGACGACGTTGATCGCCAAACGAGCGGGGGTGGCGGTCGGTTCGCTGTACCAGTTCTTCCCGGACAAGCGCGCGGTCGTCCAAGCGCTCACCGCACGGAATCTGGAACGTTTCGTGGGCGCGGTGAACGAGCGGCTGAAGCAGCTGGGGCCGGAGCACTGGTGGGACGTCGTGGACTCGATCCTCGACATCTACCTCGAGATGCACCGGACGGTCCCGGGATTTTCGAAGGTCCACTTCGGCGACATCATCGACCGCCAGCTGCTCGACGAGACGCGCGACAACAACGCGGTGCTCGTGGATTCGCTGACCGAGGTGGTTGCGACCCAGGTGGACCGGCCGGTGGAGGACCTGCGGTTCGCGATCGGGATCGCGAACGAGGTGGCGGACGCGCTGCTGAAGCTGGCGTTCCGGAAGGAGCCCAGCGGGGACGAGAAGATCGTGGCCGAGGCGAAGTACGTGGTGAAGGGGTACCTCGCGGCTCGGTTCGGGGAGCGGTCGTAGCTGTCCACAGAAAGTTGTCCACAGGTATGCACAGCTGTGGACAACGTGGTGGTTGTGACAGCCGAGCCCGTTACCCGGCCGGTCCGAGCACCCGGTCCAGGTAGGTGTTGCTGAAGATGCCGCTCGGGTCGGTTTCCTTGCGCACGCGCAGGAAGTCGTCGAAGTGCGGGTAGCGCGTGCGGAGGACGCCGGCGTCGAGGTCGTGCATCTTGCCCCAGTGCGGGCGGCCGCCGACGGCGCCGGCGATCTTCTCGAACGCGCTGAAGTATTCGCGATAGGGCATGCCGGTGAACTGGTGGATGGCGATGTAGGCGGAGTCGCGGCCTTGCGCGGTCGACAGCCAGATGTCGTCGGCGGCGGCGACCCGCACCTCGACCGGGAACATCACCGGGTCCTTCAGCGTCGGCACCACGGCGCGTAGTTCGGCGAGCACGTCGAGCACTGATTCACGTGGAACAGCGTATTCCGTTTCGGTGAAACGGACGTTGCGCGCGGTGACGAAGACCCGGTGCGAGAGGTCGCTGTAGTCGCGCGCGCTCAAGACGTTGGAGGCGAAGCTGCCGAGCGACGGCACGAGCTTCGGCATCAGCCGTCCGGTCCGGCAGAGGCCGCCGAAGGCGACGTTCTCCATGATCCGGTAGTCGACGAACTCGCGGACCTTGCCGAGCGGCTGCGGCGTCTCGGTCCGGTTGTTGCGCTTGACCAGGGCGTTCTTGCCGTAGGGGAACCAGTAGAACTCGAAGTGCTCGTTTTCGTCGGCGAAGTCGTGGAAGCCCTCGAGGACCTGCTCCAGCGGCTCCGGTCGTTCCTGCGCGCGCAGCACGAACGACGGTTCGCACGCGAGCGTCACCGTGGTGATCACGCCGAGCGCGCCGAGCCCGACACGGGCGGCGGCGAAGAGGTCGGGCCTTTCCCCGGCCGAGCAGGTGACGACCGAGCCGTCCGCGAGGACGAGTTCGAGCGCGACGATCTGGGTGGCGAGGCCGCCGATCTTCGCGCCGGTGCCGTGGGTGCCGGTGGAAATCGCGCCGGCGATGGTCTGCGCGTCGATGTCACCGAGGTTGGTCATGGCCAGCCCGAGCGTGTCGAGGGCGGCGTTGAGCTCTCGGAGCGTGGTGCCGGAGCGGACGGTGACGTGCCCCGTCGCCAGGTCCACCCGGTCGATGCCGGTCCAGTGGCGCAGGTCGAGCGCGTCGGAGTCGGCGGCGGCGATGGCGGTGAAGGAGTGCCCGCTGCCCCAGGGGCGCACGGTGCGGCCGGCCGCGGCGATGCTCGCGACCGTCGCCGCGATCTCCGCCGTGTCGCGCGGCTGGTGAACGTGTTGCGGCGAGGCGGAAACCGTGCCCGCCCAGTTGGTCCACCGGGTCATGCGCGTGCACCCTTCATCCAGGAGTGCCCGAAACAGTAAGTGAATAGTATTCGCGTTTCAAGGCTTGTTGTCGTACTTTAGACCTCGTGACCAGTGCGACGGTGTACGACTTGGCGACCAAGGACCTCGATCCGCCCTTGGCCGTGGTCGACTTGGCGGCGTTCGACGCGAACGCGGCCGACCTCCGCCGCCGCGCGGCCGGCAAGCCGATCCGCGTCGTCAGCAAGTCGGTCCGCTGCCGCGCACTGCTGGAGCGGGCGCTGACGATGCCGGGCTTCGAGGGCCTGATGTGCTACTCGCTGGCGGAAGCGGTCTGGCACATCGAGCAGGGCACGACCGATGACATCGTCGTCGCGTACCCGACGGCGGACCACGAAGCCCTTCGCCGCCTGGCCGCGTCCGAGGGCGCCCGCGCGGCGATCGCGATCATGGTGGATTCCCCCGACCACCTGGATCTGGTGGACGCGGCCCTCGGCCACGGCCACCCGGAGATCCGCGTGTGCCTGGAACTGGACGCGTCCTGGCGCCCGTTCCCGGGCATCCACGTCGGCACGCGGCGTTCGCCGGTGTTCACCCCGAAGCAGGCCTCGACGTTCGCCCGCCAGATCGCCGCCCGCCCGGGCTTCCGCCTGGTGGGGGTGATGGCGTACGAAGGCCAGATCGCCGGTCTCGGCGACGCGGCCGGCCACCGCCTGAACCGGGCGGTCGTGGGCTGGATGCAACGCCGGTCGGCGGCCGAGCTGGCCCGCCGCCGCGGCGAAGCGGTCCGGGCGGTCCAGGCGGTGACGCCCCTGGAGTTCGTCAACGGAGGCGGAACGGGCAGCCTCGAGTCGACGGGCGCCGACGCGGTGGTCACGGAAATAGCGGCGGGCTCGGGCTTGATCGGCCCCACGCTCTTCGACGGTTACTCCCGCTTCAAGCCCCGCCCGGCGGCGCTGTTCGCCCTGCCGGTGGTCCGCCGCCCCACCCGCAACATCGCGACGCTCTTCTCGGGCGGCTACATCGCTTCGGGCCCGACAGGCCCTTCCCGCCAGCCGAAGCCGTACTTGCCGAGGGGCTTGAAGTTCCTCGGCTTCGAGGGAGCGGGCGAGGTCCAGACACCGGTGACGGGCCGAGCCGCCCGAACGTTGAAGCTCGGTGACCGGGTGTGGCTGCGCCACGCCAAGGCGGGCGAGCTGGCCGAGCGGTTCACCCACTACCACCTGGTGCTCGGCGACCGGGTGGAACGAACGGTCCCGACGTACCGGGGAGAGCACCAGAACTTCGGCTGACGGCGACCTATCGGATGGGCAGCTGAAGCCCCCGCAGTCCAACCCCGCAGGCGCGCAAGATGGCATGCCAAGGCCAAGCCGCTGTCGAGGCCGGCTCGAGCCGGAGCAGTGATCCGGTTCGCTAGAAGAGCGCCGACACCGATTCGCCGTTGTGGATCCGGCGGATCGCCTCGGCCATCGCCGGGGCGATCGAGAGGATCTTCAGCTTCTCGGTGCGTTCCTCCTCCGGTACCGGGACCGTGTTCGTGCAGACGATCTCCAGCACCTCCGGCCGGCTGCCGATGCGCTCGATGGCCTTTGCCGCGAACAGCCCGTGCGTGCAGGCGACGCGGATCGAGCGGGGCTCCAGCTCGGCCAGCTTGTCCAGGAGTTCGAGCACCGTGCTGCCCTTGGCGATCTCGTCGTCGAGCACGATCACGTCCCGGCCGGTGACCTCGCCGATCACCGAAGTGATCTGGACGCGGTCGTCGGGGAAGCGTTCCTTCGCCCCGGCCGCGACCTGGACGCCGAGGAGCCGCGCGAAGTGCGACGCCTCCTTCGCGTTGCCCAGGTCGGGCGAGACGACGGTGGCGCGTGAAAGGTCGTACTGACGGAAGTGCTTGGCCAGCTCCTGCAGCGCGTGCAGGTGATCCACCGGGACGCTGAAGAAGCCGTGGACCTGCGGTGAGTGCAGGGTCATCGCGAGCACGCGGCTCGCTCCCGCGGTCACCAGCAGGTCGGCGACCAGCCGGCCGCCGATGGAGATGCGGGGCGCGTCCTTCTTGTCCGAGCGCGCGTACGAGTAGTGCGGCATCACGGCGGTGATGCGGGACGCCGAGGCGCCGCGGGCCGCGTCGAGCATCAGCAGCAGCTCGACGAGGTGCTCCTGCACCGGCTTCACCAGCGGCTGGATGATGAAGACGTCCCGCTCGCGGCAGTTCGCCTGCAGCTGCACCTCGAGGCAGTCGTTGGCGAACCGCTGGATCTCGACCGGCCGCAGCGGCACGCCGAGGTTGCTGCAGATCTCTTCGGCCAGCTCGGGGTGCGCGCTGCCGCTGAAGACGGCGATTTCTCTCGATGCCTGGGTGATCACAGCGCCGAGATCGCCTCGTCGATGGGAGTCTCGCCCGAGATCAGCGTCAGGGTGCGGTGCACCGAAGCGGGCGCCCCGAGCAGGCCGGCGAGCACCGCGGCGACGTCGTCGCGCGGGATCGGGCCGCGTCCGGTGTTCTCGGCCAGCAGGACCAGGCCGGTGCCCGGGTCGTTGGTCAGCTGCCCCGGCCGGAGGATCGTCCAGTCGAGGTCACGGGCCTTGAGGTCGTCTTCCGCCGCGCGCTTGGCACGCAGGTAGTGCCGGAATTCCTCGCTGACGTCGGGGTTATCCGGGTTGTCGGCTCCGATCGAGCCCACCTGGATGTGCCGGCGGACGCCAGCCCGCTCGGCCGCTTCGGCGAACAGCGCCGCGGCGCCACGGTCCACAGTGTCCTTGCGGGCGGTGCCGCTGCCCGGCCCGGCGCCGGCCGAAAACACCGCGGCGTCGGCACCCTTCAGGGCCTCGGCGACGGCGTCCACATCGGAGTTCTCGAGGTCCAGGACGACGCCCTGGGCGCCGACGGCCTCGAGGTCCGCCGCGTGGGCCGGATTCCGGATGATGCCGATCGCTTCGTCACCGCGCGCGGCGAGCAGCCGCTCGAGCCGCAGCGCGATCTGACCGTGTCCACCTGCAATGACGACTCGCATGAGCCGACCCTATAGGCGTTTGAGCGGGCCCGTCAGTCGAGGGAAGCGGGGACTTCGGCGGTGCGGAGCAGGTGGTCGTAAACCAGCTCGTTGACCAGGCGGGAGACCGGGTCCTCGGCCAGCACGACGCGCTCGGTGCGGCCCTCGAGGTCGAGGTCGACGACCGCGTTCGGGTCGGCGGTCACGACGGCGAGGCCGTACGCGCGGGCGCGCGGCAGGCAGTTGCCGACGTAGTCCTCGGTCAGCACGACCGGGGACGGGAGGACCATCGCGGCCTCGCCGTAGCGGGCGAACGGAACCGCGGAGGCCATCGCGGTGCGCCAGTGGCGCGCGACGGCCAGGACGCCGACGATCTCGGCGGCCGGGGCGGGGGCGGTTCCGGCCAGCTCCGGCCAGGTCCAGGTGTCGACGGTGGCACGGTCGGCCACCGGGCCGGCACCCATCGCGATGCGTTCGGCGTGCACGTCGGTGCGGAGCTTGGCGACCACGCAGACCTTGCGGCCGAGGATCGTGGTCTCGGGGAGGACGACGCCGTTCCAGCCCAGCTGGGCGGCGGCGGCGCGGGCGAGCTCGTCGACGCTCGCGGGGAGCTCGATCGGCGGCACCACGCGGCTCGGCATCGACCGGCTGCGCTTCGCGCCACCGGCGACCGTCGAGCGCTCGGTGTTCTGAGGTGTAGCCGCCACGAGTCCGCCTCCTTCTAACCTGCACCGCTTCGTGACCGGGGGAAACCGGCACCTCACTTGTCTAACAGCGCGGCGGCGCGGCGTCGCCGGGTAGTGCGAGTGGCTGCGATCGGCGGCGCCCAGCGGTCGATGACCGGTCGGTAGGCGGTCATCGGACTTCGGTCGAACGGTGCGGCCAACCGAGTGATCGCGGGGGTGAGTGGCATTACGGTCCGGCTACGGGCGATTACCCGGGGCAGGATCGGCCAAACCCGGCCAGGCTGGGCCGTTCGGCGCAACCCCGGCAAATCCACAGTGGACGCGGGTCCCTGAGCTGCGGATGTCCGCCGTCACCCACATGGCGGTGACTTGGACCGCAGCGGTTCCGGGCGCGCGGGACTAAAGTTACCCACCAGTCACTTAGCCCCCGCCGTGGAGGACCGATGCGCTCCCCGAAGGACTTCTTCGCCCCGCTCGCCCTGGGCGCGCCCGCGCCCGTGCGGGAGATCCCGGTGACGCCGTCCCGGATGATCCACTTCTTCGACCCGGGCAACGAGAAGATGGCGGCGAAGGTGCCGGACATCGCGAAGAAGGTCGACGTCCTGCTCGGGAACCTCGAGGACGCCGTCCGCGCCGACCGCAAGGAGGCCGCGCGCGCCGGCCTGGTCGCGATCGCCAAGGCGAACGACTTCGGGAAGACGCAGCTGTGGACGCGGGTCAACAGCCTGGACTCGCCGTGGGTGCTCGACGACCTGGTCACGCTGGTCACCGAGATCGGCGACAAGCTCGACGTCATCATGGTGCCGAAGGTCGAGGGCGCGCAGGACATCCACTACGTCGACCGGCTGCTGGCCCAGCTCGAGGCGCGCGCCGGGCTGACGAAGCCGCTGCTGGTGCACGCCATCCTCGAGACGGCGAGCGGCGTGGCCAACGTCGAGGAGATCGCCGGGGCGAGCCCGCGCATGCAGGGCATCTCGCTCGGCCCGGCCGACCTGGCCGCGAGTCGTCGCATGAAGACGACCCGGGTGGGCGGCGGGCACCCCGGCTACCTGGTGCGCACCGACCCGACCGGCGAGGACTTGACCGAAGGCCGGACGACCTACCAGCAGGACCTGTGGCACTACACGGTGGCGCGGATGGTCGACGCGTGCGCGATGCACGGGATCCTGCCGTACTACGGGCCGTTCGGGGACATCCGCGACGTCGTCGCGTGCGAGGACCAGTTCCGCAACGCGTTCCTGCTCGGCTGCGTCGGCGCGTGGAGCCTGCACCCGGTGCAGATCGACATCGCGAAGAAGGTGTTCTCGCCGTCGCCGTCCGATGTGGCCTGGGCGCGCCGGGTGATCGCCGAGATGGGTGACGGCACGGGCGCGGTGATGATCGACGGGAAGATGCAGGACGACGCGTCGGTGAAGCAGTGCCGCGTGGTCGCCGAACTGGCCGACGCCCTCGCGGCGGACGACCCCGAACTCGCGGCCGCCTACGACGCCGCCACCAAGGAGGCCCTCGGATGACCGAGCTGAAGCCGAGACGCTCTGTTCTCTACATGCCCGGCGCGAACGAACGCGCGCTGGAGAAGGCCAAGACGATCCCGGCGGACGCGCTGATCCTCGACCTCGAGGACGCCGTCGCGCCGGACGCCAAGGAAGCCGCGCGGGAACGCGTCTGCGCGGCGGCTTCTTCGGGCGACTACGGCGAGCGCGAAGTGACCATCCGGGTCAACGGCCTCGACACCGAGTGGCACGACGCCGACCTGCGCGCGGCGGCCTCGGCCGGGCCGGCCGCGGTGGTCGTGCCGAAGGTGAACTCCGCCGCCGAGGTGCACAACATCGAGCGCGCGCTGGAGCTGGGCGGGGCGCCGGCCCACACGAAGATCTGGGCGATGGTCGAGACACCGGTCGCGATGCTGCACGCGGAGGAGATCGCGGCGGCGTCGGAGCGGCTGACCGTGCTGGTGATGGGCACGAACGACCTGGCCAAGGAACTGCACGCCGAGTTCGTCCCCGGCCGCGGCCCGCTGCTCGGCGGGCTCTCGCTGTGCCTGCTGGCCGCGCGGGCGACCGGCAAGGTGATCCTCGACGGCGTCTACAACGACGTGAAGGACCTCGAGGGCTTCGAGGCCGAGTGCGAGCAGGGCCGTCAGTACGGCTTCGACGGCAAGACGCTGATCCACCCGGCCCAGGTGGAGCCGTGCAACCGGATCTTCGCACCGTCCGAAGCGGAGGTCGACAAGTCGCGGCGGATCATCGAAGCCTTCGAGGAAGCGCAGAAGGAAGGCCGCGGGGTCGTGACCGTGGACGGCCGGATGATCGAGAACCTGCACGTCGACAACGCGCGGCGGGTGCTGGCACTGGCCGAGGCCGTCAAGAACTGAACCCCGGTGGCCGGGCCGCTAGCCCGGCCACCGGTGCGGTTCACTTCGGCAGCGAGTCCGTCCACTCGGCACTGACCTCCGCGCCCTGCGGGCTGGCGACCACGTAGATGGCGCCGTCCGCGGTCACGTACATCGACGTGCGGTTGACGCGGCCGGTGGCCGGGTCGACGACCAGGCGGTAGTTGCCGGGCAGCATGAAGCCGCGGCCACCCGGGACGGCGCCGAGGTCCTGGACGCCGGGGTACGCCGCGATCGCGCGGAAGGCCGCCGCGCGCACGGCCGGTGGGGCCGGCAGCGTCGACACCAGCGAAACCATGGACAGCAGCAGCTCCCGCTCCCGGTCCTCCGCGGTCAGCGGGCCCGCACTCGTCCGGGCGCCGCTGTGCGCGATCGCGTTCACGAGCCAGTCCCGCAGCGCCGCCGGGTCGGTGGGCAGGGTCCGGAGCTGCTCGAAGGTCACGGTGGTGCCGGCCAGCCGCAACGGGGACGACCCCAGTGCCAGGAGCCGGCCACTGGACTTCGCGCCGCGGAACCACATGTGGCCGTCGGCGGAGTACCAGTTCTCGTAGGCCTGCTTTTCCGAGGCGGTCTTGACGTGCCAGTACTTGCCGCTGTCCGCCGAGGCGTGCTCGGCCACCGTGGCCGCCGCCAGCAGGACCTGCGTGCCGGTGACGACCGGGGCCACGGCCTGGGGCCGCGGAGCGGGCACCGGAGTGGGCGCCGGGGCGCCGGGCAGGGTCACCACCACGAGACCGGCGCCGAGCGCCAGTGGACGCACCCGGCGGCGGCGGCCGGTGAGCATCCGGTTCTGCAGCCGGTGCCGGCTCCGGTCCACGACGTCCTGGGGAACTTCGCGGGGCGCCAGCGCGGCTCGCAGGGTCTGCAGGTCATTCATCGAAAGCCTCCTGGGCGAGAGCGGGGGCGAGTTTCTTGCGGGCGCGCGTCAGCCGGGAGCCGACCGTGCCCGGGGAGATGCCGAGCGCTTCGGCCACTTCGGCGTAGCCGAGGTCGCCGAGCGCGACGAGCAGCAGGACATCGCGTTCCCCGGCGGAGAGCCGGGCCAACGCCGTTCCCAGCCGCGCCACCGTCACCGAAGCGACAACGCGGCTTTCGTGCCCTTCGGCGGTCTCGCGCGGGTCGAGCCGCGAGAGCGCGCGGTAGTGGCGGGCCTCCTTGCGGCGGTGCCGCGAAACCAGGTTCGTCGCGATGCCGAACAGCCAGGCCCGCAGGTCGCCTCGGGCGGCGTCGAACGTCTTCCGCCGGTCGAAGGCGACGAGGAACGTCTCGGCGGCGACGTCTTCCGCGACCTGGGCACCGAGGCGCCCGGCGACGTACCGGTGGATGTCCGCGAAATAGCGGTCGTGCACTTCCGTGAAGTGCTCGCTGTCCAGCACCGGGGCCGCCGTCATGGGGCTGCCTCTGTCATGGGGTTCCTTCCCGTCGGCGACAGCTTCACCCCCACTTCGCCGAAGGTCCGGAACTTCTTCCCTACCCCACCGGCCAGGGCCGCTGCGGCGGCCGGAGCCCTTCGTACGCCGCCGCGGCGCGGAGGACGCCGAGGTCGTCGAAGCGGCGGCCGGCGAGCTGGAGTCCGATCGGCCGGCCGTCGTCGGTGTAACCGCAGTTCAGCGAGACCGCGGGCTGGCCGGACATGTTGTACGGCAAGGTGAACGCGATGTGCTCGAACGGCCGGGCCGGGTCGTTCGTCGGCGACGCCCACTCGGCCGGCGGCGCCGCGACCGGGCAGACCGGAGACAGCACGACGTCGAACTCCGAGGTCGCCCGCAGGGCCGCCACGCTCATGACGTCGATCTGGGCGAAGCCGCGGTAGACGTCCACTCCGGACACCTCCGCACCGCCCGCCGCCCACTCGGCGATGTACGGCAGGACCTTCGCGCGGCGGTCCGGCGGCAGGGCCGCCAGGTCCGACCAGGCCCGCGTGCGCCAGAAGACGTCGAGGCCGTCGAGCATTTCGCGGGTGAGGAACGGCTCGACCGGCTCGACGACGGCGCCCGCGGCTTCGAAGGCCCGGGCCGCCGCGGTGACGGCGTCGCGGATCGCCGGGTCCACCGGGAGTCCGGGGCCGGACTCGAGCTGCAGGCCGACGCGCAGGCCGCCGACCGGGCGAGCCGGCGCGGACCAGTCGAGCTCCGACGGTGGCAGGCACAGGTGGTCACGCGGGTCCGGGCGCGACAGCACGCTCATCAGCAACGCCGTGTCGGCGACCGTGCGGGTCATCGGGCCGGCGACGCGGCCGAGGAACGGCGGGTCGACCGGCACCCGGCCGAAGCTCGGCTTCAGCCCGGTCAGGCCGCACCAGCCCGCGGGCAGCCGGATCGAGCCGCCGATGTCGGTCCCGACGTGCAGCGGGCCGTACCCCGCGGCGGCCGCGGCCCCGGCACCCGCGCTGGACCCGCCGGGGGTGGCCGAGAGCTGCCACGGGTTGCGGGCCGTGGTGTGGAAACTCGACAAGCCGGACGTCAGCATCCCGTAGTCCGGCATGGTCGTCTTGGCCAGCAGGACGCCACCGGATTCCCGGACCCGCGCGGCCGCCGGGGCGTCCTCGGCGGCCGGGACCAACGCGGTCGCCGCCGTGCCCAGCGGCACCGGCGTGCCACGGGTCGCGATGTTCTCCTTGAGCGTCAGCGGGACGCCGTCGATCGGGCCCAGCGGTTCACCGGACGCCCAGCGTGCTTCGGACGCCTTCGCTTCGTCGCGAGCGCCTGAAGGGTCGTAGGCGTACAACGCGTGGAGCTCAGGCTCTCGCGCTTCGATGCGCGCGAGAACGGCTTCGGTCACCTCGACCGGCGAGAGCGTCTTCGCGCGGTACTGCGCGACGAGCTCGACGGCGGTCAGGTCAGGCAGCTCGGTCATGGGCGCTCCTCACGAGGCAGGCGGGTCGAAGCGGCCGTCGACGGCGGTCCAGCCACCGTCCACGGCCAGCACGGAGCCCGTCACGAACGACGAAGCATCCGAAGCGAGGTACACGACGGCGCCGGCGAGCTCGTCCGGACGCGCCCAGCGGCCCAGCGCGCCCTTCGCCGCGTACGCGGCGTACCACTCGGGGTTCGCCTTGATCTGCGCGGTCAGCGGGGTCTCGACGACGCCGGGCGCGATCGCGTTCACCCGGACACCGGCCGGGCCGAACTCCGCGGCGGCGGTGCGGAACAGCTGGACCAGGCCCGCTTTCGTCGCCGCGTACGGGCCCTGGCCCGGCTCGACGGTCGTGCCGCGGATCGACGAGAAGCCGATGATGCTGCCGCGCCCGCGCGCGACCATGTCGGCGCCGAAGACGCGGACGACCTCGAACGTCACGCCGAGGTTCAACGCGATGACGCGGTCGAACTCCTGGCGCGTGTAGTCGAGCAAGCGTTTGCGGACGTTCGTCGCGGCGGTCAGCACGACGATGTCCTGGGGGCCGAGGTCGGCCGCGGCCTTGTCCAGAGCACCCGGTTCGAGCATGTCGAGCTCGTACGGCTCCCCCACGCCCGCCTCGCGCGCGGCTTCGAGGTCGCGATCGGCGCACACGACGTCGGCGCCGTGCGCGGCCAGCGCCCGCGCGGCTTCGCGGCCGATGCCGCCCGCGCCGAGCACGACGGCCCGCCGCCCGTCCAGCCGGAACAACGTCGAATAGTTCACGGGCGCAGCACCGCCATCCTCGTCACGGTCAGTTCCTCGACGGCGAACCTCGGTCCCTCACGGCCGATGCCGGAGTCCTTCACCCCGCCGTAGGGCATGGTGTCCGAGCGGAAGCCGGGCACCTCGTTGACCACGACCCCGCCGACCTCCAGCTCGTCCAGTGCGCGAAACGCCGTTTTCAGGGACTTGCTGTAGACGCTGGCGTGGAGGCCGTAGCGGGAGGCGTTCACCGCGGCGAAGGCCTCGTCCACATCGGACACCGTGCGCACGCAGACGACCGGGCCGAAGATCTCTTCGTCCCAGGCTTCGACGCCGTCCGGGACGTCGAGGAGGACGGTCGGGCGCAGCACCGTGCCGTCCACCCCGCCGCCCACCTGGCGTGCGCCGGACTTCTCGATCCACGCGGCGACCCGGTCGGTGGAAGCGGGGTCGATCAGCGCCGACACCCGCGTCTTCTCATCCCGCGGATCGCCGATGACGACCTCGTCGAGCCGGGCCAGCAGGCGGTCGGTGAACTCTTCGGCAACCGAAGCGACGACCAGCACCCGCTGGACCGAGATGCACGCCTGGCCGGACGCGTAGAACCCGCCGCGCAGCACGGCGTCCGCGGCGGCTTCCAGATCCGCGTCTTCGGCCACCACGAGCGCCGCGTTCGACCCCAGTTCCAGCAACGTCTTCGTCGGGGCCGCGTCGCGGGCGATGCGGTGGCCGACCGCGGCCGAGCCGGTGAAGGAGACCGCCCCGATGCGACGGTCGGTGGTCAGCGCCGCGCCCACGGCCGCGTCACCGGTGACCAGCTGCACCATCGCGGCGACCGGCGCGACCGACCGGACCAGGTGCACCAGCCACAGCGTGGCCATCGGCGTCTGGGGCGCGGGCTTGACGATCACCGGGCAGCCGGCGGCGATCGCGGGCGCGATCTTGTGCGACGCCAGCAGCAACGGGTAGTTGAAGCCCGCGATGCCGACGACGACGCCGATCGGCTTGCGCTTCCAGAACCCGACCAGCCCGTCGCCCGAGGGCAGGAGGTCCAGCGGGACGGTCTCGCCGTGCAGCCGTGACACCTCTTCGGCGGCGGCTTCCCAGGTGACGATCGTGCGCGCGACCTCGACGCGGCAGTCGACCAGGGGCTTCCCGGTCTCGAGGACGAGGCGGTTCTCGAACTCCTCTCGATGAGCCCGGATCGCCGCGGCGACGTCGTTGAGCAGTGAACGTCGAACTCGCGAAGGCAGCGAAGCCACTTCGCGCGCGACGGCGACAGCTTCGTCCACCGCGCGAGTCGCCAGCTCAGGCGTACCGACGGGCGCCAGGCCGACGACACTCCCGTCGTAAGGGAAAACGATTTCTTCGGAATCCACAGTGGACACCCAGCCGCCGCCGATCGGCAGGCCGTCCGGGTACTCAGGCATCGTCACCTCCGCGCAGCCGGGCCAGTTCCGCGCGCAGGTTCGGCGCGGCTTCGAGAAGTTCCCGCGTGTATTCGTGCCGGGGTGCGTCGTAGACCTGCGCCACGTCGCCGAGTTCGACGATCTCGCCGCGGCGCATCACCGCGACGCGGTCGCAGACGTGCCGGACGACGCCGAGGTCGTGGGACACGAAGATCAGCGTCAGCGCGAACTGCTCCACCAGCGAGCCGAGCAGGTCCAGGATCTGGCCGCGCACGGAGACGTCGAGGGCGCTGACCGGCTCGTCGGCGATGAGCACGCTCGGGTTCGGCGCCAGCGCGCGGGCGATCGAGATCCGCTGCCGCTGGCCGCCGGAGAACTGGTGCGGATAGCGCTGGGCGGCGTCGGCGGGCAGGCCGACGGCGGCGAGCAGTTCGGCCACGCGGTCGGGTTCCCGGCGGCCCATCGGCTCGGAAACGATGTCGCGCACGCGCATCCGCGGGTCGAGCGAGCCCATCGGGTCCTGGAACACGATCTGCAGTTCCGACCGCAGGAAGCCGAGGCGGCGTTCGGGCAGGTTGTCGATGCGCTTGCCCTGGAACGAGACCGTGCCCGCGGTCGGCTTGTCGAGCGCCGCCAGCAGCCGGACCAGCGTCGACTTGCCCGAACCGGACTCCCCCACGATGCCGAACCGCTGCCCCGCCTCGACGTCGAAGCTGACACCGCGCAGCGCGTGGACGTCCCGCCGGGCGTAGCGGCGTTCGAGGTCACGGACTTCGATGACGGTCATCGCCGGGCCTCCAGATCCGAGGCGTCCAGGAGCTTCCGCGTGTACTCGTGCTTTGGCTGCGTCAGCACTTCGCGCGTCGAGCCCGCTTCGACGATCTCGCCGTCCAGCATCACGAGGACGCGCTCGCACACCGAAGCCACGACGGCGAGGTCGTGCGTGATGAACAGCAACGCGCTTTCGGCGGGCAGCGACGTCTTGATCAGCGACAGGATCTGGGCCTGCACGGTGACGTCGAGGGCGGTGGTCGGCTCGTCGCAGATCAGCAGCGACGGCTCGTTCGCCAGCGCCATCGCGAGCACGACCCGCTGCCGCTGCCCGCCCGACAGCTGGTGCGGGTACGCGCGGGCGGTGCCCGGGAGGCCCACCGCGGACAGCAGGTCTTCGGCGCGATGACGGCGTCCGCGCAGGCGCCCGGGCTCGGTGACCTGGCGGCCGACGCGCATGGCCGGGTTCAGCGCCGTCATCGGCTCCTGGAACACCATGGCCAGCTCGTCGCCGCGCAGCCGCGACAAGTCCTTTTCGGACATTCCCAGCAGCTCACGGTCGTGCAGGCGGACCGATCCGGACGCGGGCAGTTCCTCGGGCAGCAGGCCCATGATCGCCAGCGCCGTCAGCGACTTCCCGGACCCGGACTCGCCGATCAGGCCGACGCGCTCGCCGGCGCCGATCTCGAAGGAGACGTCACGAACCAGCGCCGAGACGCTGAGGCCATGCACCGATAGGGTCATACGCGGGCCGCCAATCGGGGATCGAGGCGGTCGCGGAGGCCGTCGCCGAGGAGGTTGAAGCCGAGGACGGCGACGGCGATCGCGATGCCCGGCACCAGCGCCAGCCGCGGCTGCACGGTCAGCAGTTCCTGCGATTCCTGCAGCATCCGGCCCCACGACGGCGTCGGCGGCCGCGTGCCGAACCCGAGGAACGACAACGCCGCTTCGGCGAGCACGGCGATCGCGAACGACACCGACGCCTGCACGATCAGCAGGCCGGAGATGTTCGGCAGCACGTGCCGCAGCGCGATGTTCAGCCGCGACCGCCCGCCGGCCCGGGCCGCGAGCACGAACTCGGTGCTCATCACCTGCAGCGTCCCGGAGCGGGCGATCCGCGCGAACGACGGGATGGTGGCGATGCCGATGGCGACCATCGCGGTCAGCGTGTCCGCCCCGAACACCGCGCCGAACATGATGGCCAGCAGCAGCGCGGGAAACGCGAGCACGAGGTCGTTGACCCGCATGACGAACTCGCCGAGCTGCGTCGTCTCAGA
This sequence comes from Amycolatopsis sp. NPDC051716, assembly GCF_040681595.1. Taxonomy (NCBI): domain Bacteria; kingdom Bacillati; phylum Actinomycetota; class Actinomycetes; order Pseudonocardiales; family Pseudonocardiaceae; genus Amycolatopsis; species Amycolatopsis sp. NPDC051716. The sequence goes on from NZ_JBFAZA010000001.1 coordinate 235,905, forward strand.
CATCCCGGCCAGGACCCCCAGGGGCGTGCCGATCACCGCGGCGATGCCGACGGCGACGACCCCGACGTACAACGTGGTCCGCGCGCCGACCATGAGCTGGCTCAGCAGGTCGCGGCCGAACTTGTCGGTGCCGAACCAGTGCGAGCCGGTGAAGCCGAGCAGCCGGTGGGTCGCGTCGACCTTCACCGGGTCGAACGGCGTCCACGCGAACGACAGCAGCGCGGCCAGCACCACCAGGCCGACGAGGATCCCGCCGATGAGGAGATTGCGCATCACGAACCCCGCAATCTCGGGTCGAGCACGGTGTAGAGGAGGTCGACGACGAAGTTGACCAGCAGCACGCCGGCGACCAGGACAAGCACGATTCCCTGCACGGTCAGCAGGTCACGCGCGGAGACGGCGTCCAGCAGCATCGAGCCGAGTCCCGGCAGCACGAACACGCGCTCGACGACGACCGCGCCGATCAGCAAGGTCGCCAGCTGCAGGCCGAGCACGGTGACAACGGGCACCGACGCATTGCGCAGCCCGTGGCGGACCAGCGCCTGCCCCGGCCGCAGCCCCTTCGAGCGCGCGGTGCGCAGGTAGTCCTGGCCGAGCGTGTCGAGCACGGCCGACCGGACGTAGCGCGTCAGCACCGCGCCCTGCACCAGGCCGAGCGACAACGCCGGGAGGATCAGCCCGCGGACGAACTCGCCCGCGTCCTGGTCCGGCGGCGTCCACCCGCCCGACGGCAGCCAGCGCAGCTGCACGGCGAAGATCTGCACGAGGATGATCCCGGCGAGGAACGCGGGGATCGCGACACCGATCTGCGACAGACCGGAAACGCCGGCGCCGGACGCCTTCCGGTGCTTCACCGCGGCGAACGTCCCGGCCGGCACGGCGATCACCAACGCCACCAGAATCCCGGCGCCGACCAGCCACAGCGTGACGCCGAGGCGGTCGAGCAGCTGCGGGCCGATCGCCTCCCGGGTCACGTACGACCGGCCGAAGTCGCCGTGCAGCACGCCGCCGATCCAGTCGAAGTACTGCGTGACCAGCGGGCGGTCGATGCCGAACTCCGCGCGCGTCTTGGCCAGCAGCTCCGGCGTCGCGTTGACGCCCAACGAGACCTGCGCCGGATCGCCCGGCAGCACGGCCATGAACAAGAACACCACGATGGACGCGACCAGCAAGCTGACCACGAAGATCGCCACCCGGCGCAGCACCTTGGCGGTCATCGCGGGGCCAATCCGGTGAGGTCGAACGACTCGCTCACCTGGTTCTGAACGAACCCCCCGACCTTGGCCTTCGCCACGATCACGTTGGGGAACAGGAACAGCCAGTCCGCGGCCGCGTCGGTGTTCAGCTGCCGCGCCACCTGCTTCATGTCCGCGACCTGCTGCTCCGGCGTCCCGCTGTCGGCGTCGGCGAGCAGCTGCTGGACGCGCTTGCTGTCGTAACCCCAGTAGTACTTCGGCTTCCCGAACGTCGTGATGTCGCGGGCCTCGACGTGCTGGATGATCGACAGGTCGTAGTCGTGGTCGGTGAACACCTGCTTGAGCCACACCGCCGGGAAGTCGAGCGGCTCGATGGTGGCCCGCACGCCGACGTCGGCGAGCTGCGACTGGACGACCTGCGCGGCCGACACCGCGTACGGCAGGTTCGGGATCCGCAGCCGCAGGTTCAGGTTCGCCGCGCCGGCTTCGGAGAGCAGCGCCTGGGCCCGCGCGGGATCGAACGGGTGGACGTTCGCCAGGTCCTCGTACCAGGGGTCGGTCGGCGGGACCATGCTGCCGATCAACGTGCCGCGACCCGCCCACGCCGTGTCGAGCAGCGCCTTCCGGTCGATCGCGTAGGTCAGGGCCTGGCGCACGCGGACGTCGTTCAACGGCGGCCGCGCGTTGTTCATGGCCAGCGTGACCTCGGAGTTCGTGGTGCCTTGGACGACCTGGAACCGGTCGTCGGCCTGGAACTGCGGGATCGATTCGGGCGCGGTGATCGCGGCGATGACGTCGATGCCGTTGCTGAACAGGGTGTTGTTCAGCGCGGTCGGGTCCTTGATGTACTTGAGGACGACCGTGCCGTACGCCGGTTTCCGGCCCCAGTACGCGGGATTCGCCTTCAGCACCACGGAGTCGCCGCGCTTGCGCGCCGCCACGACGTACGGCCCGGTGCCCACCGGCTTGGTCGCCAGGTCGGCGACGCCGGTGGGGCTGAACATCGCGCCGAGCCGGCTGGTGAGGCTGAACAGCCAGCCGTTGGACGGCTTCGAGAGCACGACCCGCGCGTGGTCCGGCGCCACGACGTCGACGTGGTCGACGACGTCCATGTTCGCCTTGATCGAGATCGTCCAGTCGGTCTTCACCCGCAGGAGCGAGAACTTGACGTCCTCGGCGGTGAAGGGGGCGCCGTTGCTGAACTTGACGCCCGGCTGCAGCTGGAAGTCGTAGGTCTTCCGGTCCGGGCTGATCGTCCACGACTTCGCGAGCAGGGGCACGACCTTGCCCTGCGCGTCGAGCTTCACCAGGCCTTCGTAGACGTTGTAGAGCAGCGCCTGCGGGATGGCGGCGCCGTCGGTGCGGGTGAAGTCGAAGTTCGCGGGCTCCGCCGTGAAGCCGACGGAAAGCGTGTCCGGGCCAGCGGAAACACTGGCCGACGAGCCGGCCGAGCACCCGGACACCACGAGCAGCAGCGCCGCTGCCAGCACGTGAAGTCGGGCTTTCATTCGGCCTCCAGGTAAGTACACTGGTCTGACCAGTAGCCTGCACCGAGCGGACGGCGAGGTCAAGGGATGCGGTTCGAACCGGTGGCTCCGGTCCGCGCGTACGAGCGGGTCGTCGAGCAGATCGAGCAGGCCGTGGTCAGCGGCACGCTCAAGCCGGGGGAACGCCTGCCGAGCGAGCGGGAGCTGATGACGCAGTTCGGCGTCGGCCGCTCGACGATCCGCGAAGCCCTGCGCGTGCTGCAGGCGGCCGAGATGATCCGCTCGCGGCCCGGGGACCCGCGCGGCCCGGAGGTGCTGGCCGCCTCGCCCGCCGCGCTGCACCGCTCGATGCACCGGCTCGCGCGCGCCGACCACGTCGGGCTCGCCGAACTGCTGCAGTTCCGGATGATCCTCGACGGCTCGGCGCACCTGCTCGCGGCCGGGCTCCGCACCGAAGAGGACCTGACCGGCCTCGACGCGGCCCTGGAGTCGATGCGCGAAGGCGTTTCACGCGGCTACGCCGAGTTCAGCCGCGCCGACGTCGCCTTCCACGAGGTGATCGCGCGCATCTCCCGCAATCCGTTGCTGGTGGTCAGCGAGGAAGTCGTGCGCGGGGTCGTGCTGGAACTGATCGAGGACAAGCTCGAGCACGCCAGCAACCGGACGTCGCTGATGCGCACCTGGCTCGCCCACCACGCCGAGGTGCTCGACGCGATCCGCGCGGCCGACGGCGCCGGCGCGGCGCACCTGGCCAAACAGGCGTTGTACGACAACTACGCCGAATACGTCCCGGCCGGGCAACGGCCGCTGCTCACGCCGTTGCTGCGGCCCTAAACTCGGCCGCGTGGATTCGGCGAAACGGGACGGCGTCGGCCTCGCGCTCTCGGGCGGCGGCTACCGCGCAATGCTCTTCCACGCCGGTGCGCTGTGGCGGCTCAACGAGCTCGGCTGGCTGCCGAAGCTGACCACCGTCTCCAGCGTCTCCGGCGGTTCGATCGCGGCGGGCGTGCTGGCGCACGCGTGGAGCAAGCTGTGGTTCGGCGCGGACGGCGTGGCGGAGAACTTCGGCAAGGAGGTCGTGCAGCCGATCCGGAAGCTGGCCCGCACGAACCTCGACGTCCCGGTCACGCTGAAGGCGATGGTGATGCCGTGGCGCAGTGCCGGCGAGGAACTCGCGCGCCGCTACGCGAAGCACCTCTTCGGCGACTGCTGCCTGGCGGACCTCGACCCGGCCGGGCCGCACTTCGTGTTCACCGCGACCAGCCTGCAGGACGGCTCGCTGTGGTGGTTCTTCCGGCAGCCGGGCCCGCACGGGCAGATCCCGCTGGCCACCGCGGTCGCGGCGTCGTCGGCGTTCCCGCCGATGCTTTCGCCGGTGGTGATCCCCGATCCGCACCGGCCCGGCCGCAAGATCGTGCTCAGCGACGCCGGCGTGTACGACAACCTCGGCCTCGACCCGATCGAGAACCAGCGGGCGACCGTCCTGGTCAGCGACGCGGGCAAGAAGATGAAGCACGAAGACCGGCCGAGGCACAACTGGCCGATGCAGCTGCTGCGCGTGCTGACCGTGATGGACAACCAGGTCCGCGAACTGCGCACCGGCTCGCTGCTCAAGTCCTATGAGGACAAAACGTACGCCGGTACGTACTGGGCGACCTACAGCGACATCGAACACTTCGAGCTGCCGGACGCCCTGCCGGCCCCGATCGCGCAGACCCGGGAACTCGCCGAGACGAAGACCCGGCTGACCAGGATGTCCGAGACGACGCAGGACCAGCTGATCAACTGGGGTTACGCGGTCTGCGACGCGGGCATGCGGCGCTGGGTCTGCCCCGGAACCGGGCTCAAGCCGGAGTTCCCGTACCCGGCCTCAGGCGTCGGCTAGGTTCGCGTAGACGACGATGTTGTCCTTGTAGCTGTGCTCGGCGTGGTCGAACACGCCACCGCACGTGATCAGCCGCAGCTCGGGTTTGGCGCTGTTGCCGTAGACGGCGTCGCGGGGGAACGTGTCCTTCGGGACCTGGGTGACGCGGTCGACGACGAACTTCAGCTTCCGGCCGTCGCTGCGGTCGATGTCGACCTCGTCGCCGGGGGCGAGGTCCTTGAGCTTGAAGAAGATGCCCGGCTTCTTGTCGCCGTCGACGTGGCCGAGCACGATCGCCGGGCCGACGTCGCCCGGCACCGGCGAAAGCTTGTACCAGGCCGCCTGCATCGGCGTGCGCACCGACGGGACGGAGATCGAACCGTCGGGCTTCACGGCGACGGCCAGCAGGCTGGACTCCGCGCCGATCTTCGGGATCTTCACCGACGTCGGCCGGAGCCCCTTGAACGGCACGGTCACCGGGATCGACGCGGGCACGGGAGCGGGCGCCGCGGCCTTCGGCGGCTCGGCGGTGCCGCACCCGGCCAGGGCCAGCACCAGGGCGAGCGCCGCGCCCGCCCGGCGGGCCGTCACCAGGCCGTGCCGCCGAAGCCCGTCTCGACCCCGCCCTTGGGCGCGACCTTGACCTGGGCCTTCGGAGCGGCGTTGCCGGCAGGAGTGGTGCTGGTCGCGGTGGTCATCGGCGACGTCGTGATCGGCGCGGTGGTGAGCGGCGCGGTGCTCGACGCCGGGGCACTGGACGAGGGCGCGCTCGTGCTGGTGCTCGTCGTGGTGCTCGTGGCCGTCACGGTCGAGGTCGGCGGCTGCAGCTCCTGCTCGAAGTCGGCCGTGCCGTTGCCTTCGACACCGCCGCAGGTCCAGCTGAACTTCGCGCTGGTGGTGCCGGCCGGGGCGTCCACCACCCGGACGGAGTAGTTCCAGAGGCCGTTGGCCTCGTCCTGGTCCGGGCCGCTGGTGACGCTCAGGTACTGGGTCGCGACTTCGCCCGGCTGGCCGGCCGCGCAGACGATGACCAGGACGCCCTCACCGCCGACGCCGACGAAGCCGTGCCCGGTGTTGTCCTGGTAGTCGGCCTTGGGCGCTTCCTGGACGGGCTTGTCCGCTTCGGCCTCGACCTTGGGCGCGATCCGCTTTTCGGTGGTCTTGACGTCACCGTTCGTGCTCGGCGACGGCTTCGTCGTCGAGGTGACCGAAGTGGACGAAGGAGCCGTGGTGCTCGCCGGGCTGCTCGAGGTCGAGGTCGAGGTTTCCGAAGTGGACGGGGTGGTTTCCGTGGGCGACGTGCTGGTCTCGTCCTGTGCCAGCGCGGCGGGCGCGGCGGCGAAGGTGATCAGCGCACCGGCGGACACGATCCCCGCGACCCGGCTCAACGTTCTACCCACGGTGACTCCCAACGCCGGATGACCTACGACGTCGCGACTATCGGCTGTTCACCCGTCCGCGTTACTCCGGGAGGGCGAACGCCAGGTCGTCCCACAGGTCCTCCGGGTCCTCCAAGCCGACGCTGAACCGGATCAGCCCGGCCGGGACGCGCTCCTCGCCCTCCAGCCACGCCCGCCGCTCGACCAGGCTCTCGACGCCGCCGAGGCTCGTCGCCGACCGGATCAGCCGGACCGACGCGCAGAACCGGTCCGCCGCCTCGGCGTCGGCCAGGTCGAAGGAGACCATCATCCCGAAGCCCGGGTAGCGCACCCGCCGCACCGCGGGGTGCCCGGCGAGCCGCTCCGCCAGCAGCGCGGCGGTGCGAGACTGCTCCGCGAGCCGGACGGGCATGGTCCGCAGCCCCCGGAGGGCGAGCCAGGCTTCGAGGGCGCCCGGCGTCGACCCGACCCGCGTCCGCGCGCCCCGCAGCTCGGCCGCGACTTCCGGGTCCTTGGCCACGGTGATGCCCAGCAGCAGGTCGCTGTGCCCGCCGATGAGCTTGGTGGCGCTGTGCACGACGACGTCCGCGCCCAGCTCGAGCGGCCGCTGCTGCAACGGCGTCGCGAAGGTGTTGTCGACGACGACCCGGCCGCGCGCGGCCGCCGCGATCGGCTGGATGGCCATCAAGTCGAGGGTCGGGTTGGTCGGCGACTCCAGCCAGACCAGGTCGGCCGTCGCGGCCTCGGCGACCCAGGCCTCGGTGTCCGTCGGCTCCAGCTCGGTGACGGCGAGCTTGCCGAGCTTCTGCGCGTGGGCCAGCACCCCGCGCGTGACGGCGTAGCTGAACGTCGGAACGGCGACCCGCGACCCGACCGGCAGCAGGTCCAGCACCGCGGACAGGGTGGCGACCCCGGACGCGAACGCCGTCGCCTCGCCGCCTTCCAGCGCGCCGACGGCTTCCTCGAGCGCGTGCCAGGTCGGCGTCCCGTCACCGCGCGCGTACACGAAATCGCCACCGGCCTGGTAGGTGCTGGTGGCGACGAGCGGGGTGTTCAGCGGCTCACCGGGACCGTGCGGCCGGCCGGCGGCGATGGCCTTGGTGCGGGGCGTCCAGTCGTCCATCCGCCCACGATAAGGGGAGGCCGGGGCACCCACGCGTCCGCGAGTGCCCCGGCCTGGTCCCTCAGTGCGCGTACACCTCGAACTCGTACAGCGAGTAGCCGTACTTGGTGCCGCGCTGGACGCCCTGCAGCTTGACGAACCGGGCCGGGGTCGCGGCGAACGCGATGTTGTCCTGCCCGCCGTCGCCGTCGGTCACCACGGCCGCGTCCGTCCAGGCGACCGCGTCCGGCGAGAGCTGGATCTTGTAGCCCTTGCCGTAGGCGGACTCCCAGTTGAGCATCACCCGCGAGACCTGCTGGACCGAACCGAGGTCGACGGTGATCGCCTGGTCGTCGCTCCAGTCGCTGGCCCAGCGGGTCGAGGCGTTCCCGTCGATCGCGTTGGACGCCGGCGAGTTGTAGAAGCCGCTCTCGGCGCTGGTGGCGCTGACCGTCTTCGTCGCCGCGAGGTTCGCGACGTTGTCCCCGCGGTGCGCGGCGTACTCGACGACCTGCTGGAACGTCGGGCGGTTCTGCCAGCTGATCTTGTCCTGCGTGATGCCGCCGAGCGGGTTCTGGATGATCGTGTCGGCACACCACTGGTCACCGGCCGAGCAGTTCGCGTCACCGGGGTAGACGGTGTTCGCGGCCTGGCCGGCGGCCGTGGTCAGCGAGTCGACGAGCGCCTGGCGGCACGCGGTGACGTCGCCGCCGCCGCAGAACGTCTGGGCGAGCGGGCCCGCCACCGGCTGGCCGAGCAGCTGGCGGATGTCCTTGCTGACGTAACCCCACCAGCCGAACTGGAACGACGAGCCCTTGTGGGGCTGTCCGGTGTGCTGGCCGTTGCCGTTCTGCCAGCCGGACGGGCTTTCGTTGATGCCGAGCACGCTCGTCATCGCGTTGTAGGCGTCGTCACCCATGCCCGGCTTGAACTCGGCCTGGACCAGCAGCGGCCACCAGGCGTCGAAGATGCGGATCGCGTCGGCGTCCGCGTACGCCTTGCTGCCCGGCGAGGTCTCCGTGCGCAGCTGGCCGTGGGAGAGCCACGTCTTGAGCTTCGCCTCGGCGTCCGCCGCCGCCCCGGTGGCCGGTGTCTTGTCGAGCACCTGCAGCAGCAGCGGCAGCACGCGCTCGGCACGCAGGTCGGCCAGCGCGGCCTCCGACATCGCCTGGGTCAGGTTGACCCGGGTGACCTTGGTGCCGCTGGTGATGAGCTTCTTCACCCGGGAGTCGAGCAGGTCGACGCGGTGCACGGCCGACTTGTCCGCGCCGGCCGCCGCGTAGCCGTTGGCCTGGGCGTTGTTCCAGCTGACGTAGTAGTCCTGGTTGATCGACTGCGGGTGCTGCGACGCCGGCGTGTAGTTCGCGACGTTGCCCGCCGGGTTCCAGCCCACCCAGTCGTGGCCCTGGTCGCCCCAGACCGGCATGTTCGGGTCCACATCGGACTGCCGTGCCGGGTTGGCCCCGGAGTTGAAGTAGGCGATGTCCTTGGAATCGGCGTAGAACCAGTTGAACGTGAAGTTGATGTCCTGCGCGGCCCGCTGGAAGTCCGCCGCGGACTTGACGAAGGTCGGGTCGTTCAGCTCCTGGAAGCCGATGAGCGAATCGACTTCGTGGAAGTAGGACGACCGCAGCGCCGCGTACGCCACCGGCTTGCCGCCGACCGTCGCCCGGCTCTGCACCGGCCCGTACTTGGTCCGGTAGCTGCGCAACGTGTACGAACCCGCCGCGGTGCCGTCGGCCAGGGTCGGCTTCCAGGTGTTCTTGACCTCCACGGTGTCCATCGGGACGCACTTGCCCTGGTAGGTGTAGTAGTTCGAGTCCTTCGTCGGCGCGTTGCCACTCGGGTCGCACAGCTGCAGCGCGTAGGTGTCGACGATGTCCTGCGCCGACGTCGTCGCGCTCCACGAGTAGTCCTGGCCGCGGCCGAGGAGCGTGTACAGGCTCAGCCCGGCGAAGGCCGCGCCGCGCGAGCTGATGCCCGGGCCCTGCAGCTCCTGCAGCAGCAGCAGCTGCGGGGCGAAGTACCCGGTCTGCGGGCCGAACACCGCGACGGGGTGGCCGCTGGCGGTCTTCGCACCGGAAACGAGCAGCGCGTTGGACATGCCGTGCTTTTCGCTCAGCATGTTCGCCGGCAGCACGCCGTTCTCGAACATCCCGCGGGCGGGCTCCAGCTCGGCGGGCGCGGCGACGTCCACGGTGGACGGCGTCGCGGTGGACGCCGAGCCGGTCTTGTCGAACACCAGCGGCTGCGGGGTCACCGAGTTCTTGTCCGGCAGGGCACGGCCGGCCGCGTTGGCCGGCGTCTTGCCGTACGGGAAGGTCTGCCCGTCGTGCAGCGTCTTGACCGCCTCGGGGTCGTCCTCCGCGCGGAGGCTCTGCCACACCTTCTCGCCCTGCACGACGCCGTACTTCTCCTGCATCGCGAGCTTCGCGATGGCGTTCTGGACCTCGCCGCCGCCGCCGGCGCCGAACTCGGCGCCGATCAGCGAGGCGAGCGCGACCAGGTCGGTCAGCTTGAACGGGTCGATCGACCCGGCGTTGGTGATCGAGTCGACGTGCCCGGTCAGCACGTACTCGCCGGGGAAGTACCGGCCGTTGTAGGAGTCGCTGATGTACTTGTTGATGCCGTCCACGTAGGCCTGCGCGTCGGCGAGGCCCTGCGCACCGCGCGGGCCGCTGGCGGCCGTGTGGTCGATCTGCGCCTGCAGCTCGGCTTCGGTGTACGGCGCGTTCGCGAAGAACTGCTGCTCGAGCTCGCGGTTGGCTTCGGCGCCACCGGCGAACGAGGTGACCTGGCCGCGGGCGGCGTGCCGCAGCACGTCCATCAGCCACAGCCGGTCCTGCCCGGCCGCGTACCCGGCGCCGAACTCGGTGCCGGCGCGGGTGGTCCCGGTGATGTGCGGGACGCCGAGCGCCTTGTCCCGCACGATCGTGACGTCCGCCCGCGGCTTCATCGTGCTCGCCACCTGGTCGGCCGGGACGCCGAACGAGGAGTCGTTGAAGTACTGGTTGATCGCGCTGGTGGTCAGCGTCTTGTAGCCGCCGGCCAGCGAGGCGTACTTCCCGAGCTGGTCGGCGGAGTGCGCCGGGCGGGTGCCGAGCAGCTTGTGCGCCAGGATTTCCGCGAGGGTGGCGCTGCCCTGTTCGCCGGGCGGCAGGATGTCGCTGCACTGCCCCCCGCAGTAGTCGTCGGGCGACACGGCCGCTTGCGCGGCCGGCGCGGTGACGGCGACCTGGGTCAATCCGGCCACGAGGGCCCCCAGTGCCGTTACGGTCAGGGCGCGGATGCGACGTCGCATGCCGGGCTCCCCTCAGTCCAGAAAAGTGACGAAGCGCACGCTACCCAGCAGTAGGCTAAGTGTGAAGACTTTTCGCGTTTTTCCCCTCCTTGGGCGTAGTCCGATCGGCGCAGCGTCCGGGGCGTCGGTACGGTGAGCCCTATGACCTTGGAAAAGCCCCTCATCGACCCCCCGGACGGACCCCCGCCGGCCGACCTCGAGATCACCGACCTCACCGTCGGTGACGGCGCGGAGGCCACGACGGGCAAGTCCGTCACCGTGCACTACGTCGGTGTCGCCCACTCGACCGGCGAAGAGTTCGACGCGTCCTGGAACCGCGGCGAGCCGCTGCGCTTCGGCCTCGGTGCCGGCCAGGTCATCTCCGGCTGGGACCAGGGTGTCGCGGGGATGAAGATCGGCGGCCGCCGCAAGCTCGTGATCCCGCCGCACCTGGGCTACGGCGACCGCGGCGCGGGCGGCGTGATCAAGCCCGGCGAGACCCTCATCTTCGTCGTCGACCTCGTCGGCGTGAACTGACTTCCGCACATTTCCGGCAAACCGGCCCCGGCGCGGTCGCGCCGGGGCCGGTTTTTGCTCCAAGCAGCGCCTTTCGGGCCCTCGAGCCGTCGCTACGCTCGGAAGTGATCACCGGCAGCCACCGCCGGTGCGCGACAAGGGGGATCCACCGATGCGCGTTCGCGCTGTGCTTTCCGCTGCCCTTTTGACGTTGGCCGCCGGGCTCGCCACCGCGCCACCGGCTTCGGCCGTGGCCAACGGCGCCGACGTTCCGGCGGGCCAGTTCGGCTTCGCCGCGAAACTCACCATGACGGACATCCCGAAGCCCAACGGCACGAAGTACAACAGCGCGTGCTCCGGCGCGCTGATCGCCGCGCAGTGGATCATCACCGCAGGTCACTGCTTCCACGACGCCAACCGCAACCGCGTCTCCGGGCCGGTGCCGTACCCGACGTCCGTGCTGCTCGGCACGGTCGACCAGAACACGCCCGGGGTGACGCGCAACGTCGTCACCGTCTACCAGGCGAGCGCCAACGACATCGCGATCGCCACCCTCGACGCGGACGTAACCGGCATCACACCGCTGACGGTCAACCGGGTCACGCCGTCGGCCGGCCAGCTGCTGACCCTCGCCGGCTGGGGCAGCCTCACCTCGGTCAACCCGGCCCCCTCGACGAAACTGCAGCAGGGCACGGTGCAAGTCGGCCAGGTCGCCACCGCGACGCTCGGCGTCCGGGATGTCGCCCCGACGTCGACGACGAGCGCCTGCGTGTACGACTCGGGCGCGCCGTACTTCGTCGCGGGCGGCTCCGGCGGGCAGCTGGTGTCGGTCGAGTCGAGCGGGCCGGACTGCCCGCACAACCAGCTCGAGACCACGTCCCGGGTGGACGTCATCGCGGACTGGATCGCCGCGCACACCGGCTGACCCGGCGCCGGGCGTCACCCGATGGTCCACCGGGTGACGCCCGGCCAGGGAATTCCCCGCCCGCGGCGGCGGCCCTAACGTCGAATACCGACCACCGATTCGACGAAGGGGAAGAATGCGCCTGCGCGCCCTGCTCGCCGCTGCCGTTTTGACCGTCTCCACCGCTCCCGCCGCCTGGGCCGTCGCCCACGGTTCCGACGTCCCGCCGGGGCAGTACGGGTTCGTCGCGAAGCTCGCGATGACGAAGATCCCCCGCCCGGACGGCTCGACGTACAGCAGCTACTGCACGGGCGCGCTCATCGCGCCCGGGTGGGTCCTGACGACCGGCCACTGCTTCCACGACGCCCACCGCGACCGCGTCTCGGGCAAGACGCCGTACCCGACGACGGTGACGCTGGGCCTGACCGACGAAGCCACGGAATCGGGCATCGCCCGCCGGGCGACCGAGGTCCTCCAGGCCAAGGAGAACGACGTCGCCCTGATCCGCCTCGATTCCCCGGTGACCTCCGTGCCGCCGCTGACGGTGAGCCGCGCGGCCCCGAAGGTCGGCCAGCAGCTGACCCTGGCGGGCTGGGGCAGCCTGACGAACTCGGACCCCAAGCCGGCCACCCGCCTCCAGCAGGGCACGGTGGCGGTGGCGAAGGTGGATCCGGCGACGCTGGGCGTCCGCGGCGCGGCCCCGGAGATCACCACGAGCGCCTGCACGTACGACTCCGGAGCGCCCTATTTTTCGGGCAACGAGCTGGTCTCTTTGGAGGCAACGGGCCCGGATTGTCCCCACGCGGGCATCGAGACCACGAGCCGGGCGGACGTCATAGCGGACTGGATCGCCACCCACACGGCGTAACTTCGCCCAGGGCGAACAGGACTCGTGACATACCCCACGACCTGGTCCAAGGCATGAAAAAGGGCCCCGGCAACCAGCCGGGGCCCTTTTCGAAGTGGGCGAGGAGGGAGTTGAACCCTCACGTCCTTTCGGACACACGGACCTGAACCGTGCGCGTCTGCCATTCCGCCACTCGCCCGAGTGCGTCTCTCAAGCAGCGAGGAGAAGACTAGCAGGTGCTTTGAACGGGTTTCACCGGGGGCCGTGTCGAGGCTCGCTCACCCGGATAGGATCGATGCGGAAGCACACGTGTGAGGAGGTTTTCCCCGGTGGGCCGCGCCGAACGATTCGACAGGCGACTCGAGAACCTGGTGGGGAACACTTTCGCGCGCATGTTCGGTGGCAACGTCGTCACGCAGGAAGTGGCGATCGCCCTGGAGCGGGAGAGTGAGGAGAACGTTCGTGAGCTGGCAGGCGGTCGGCAGCTCGCCCCCAATCACTACATCGTGTCCCTGGGGGCGGCTGACCACGAGCGCATGGCCGGTGACGAGCAACGCGTCACCCAGGTGCTGGCCAAGGCGGTGGCGGAACACCTCGCCGCCGAAGGCCTGGACACCTATGGTGACGTCGTCGTATCACTCGAGCGCAACGAGGCGCTGCATACTGGACAGTTCAAGACCCGTTCGTCCGTCGATCCCGACGCCCGCCCCTCAGGCGCCGGTTCACCGCGGTCGGCACGACCCAGCAACGCAGGAGACCCAGCAATGAGCCAGCCCCCCGGCTACGGCCAATACGACCAGGGTGACCCGTACGGCCAGCAGGGCCAGTACGGCTACGGACAGCAGGGTGGCCAGCAGCCCGGGTACGACCAGGGTTACGGCCAGCAGGGTGGATACGACCAGTACGGCGGCCAGCAGCCCCAAGGCGGTGGCTACGACCAGTACGGTCAGCCGCAGCAGGGCGGTGGCTACGACCAGTACGGCCAGCAGCCCCAGGCCGGCTACGAGCAGGGCTACGCCCAGCCCCAGGGTGGTGGCTACGACCAGGGCGGCTACCAGCAGCCACCGGCCGGCGGCTACGACCAGGGCTACGGCCAGCCCCAGGGCGGCGGGTACGACCAGGGCGGCTACCAGCAGCAGGGTGGCTACGACCAGTACGGCCAGCAGCAGCCGCAGGGCGGGTACGACCAGTACGGCCAGCAGCAGGCGTACGGCCAGCCGGCCGCGGACCCGTACGCCCAGCAGCAGGGCGGCTACGGCCAGCCCGCGCCGGGTCGTCAGCTCGCGGCGAGCCTGCAGCTGGACGACGGCTCGAACCGCACGTACTCGCTGAAGCAGGGCGGGAACGTCGTGGGCCGGGGCCAGGACGCGGACTTCCGCCTGCCGGACACCGGGGTCTCACGCCGTCACCTGGAGATCACCTGGGACGGCCAGAGCGCGACGCTCGCCGACATCGGCTCGACCAACGGCACGACCGTGAACGGCACCCCGGTCCAGACCTGGCAGCTCGCCGACGGCGACGTCATCCGGGTGGGTCATTCGTCCCTCGTGTTCCGTACACAGGGCTGACTCAGGACCCGGAATACTGTTCCCGCAGAATTGACGTGCGGGGGGACCGCGGCGTACCCGCGTCGCGGCTGCACGGACGAGTCGGGAGCGGACACACCAAGTGCCAGAGCTGGTCGTACAACTCACCAGGGTGGGCTTCCTCGTGCTGCTCTGGCTCTTCGTGTTCGCCGCGCTCAGAGTCGTCCGGTCGGACCTCTACGCGGCATCGGGCATGCGCGTCCAGGTCCCGACCTTCGGGCGCAAGAAGGAGAAGAAGCCGCGCAACAGCAAGTCCCCGCAGCAGCTGCTGGTCACCCACGGCGCACTGGCGGGGACGCGCATCGCGCTGGACGGCCGGCCGATCCTGATCGGCCGGGCCGACGACTCCACGTTGGTGCTCGACGACGACTACGCGTCGACCCGGCACGCGCGGATCGCCCAGCGCGGTGAGGACTGGTACGTGGAAGATCTGGGCTCGACGAACGGGACGTATCTCGACCGGGCTAAGGTCACTGCACCCCTCCGGGTCCCGCTCGGAGTCCCCATCCGGATCGGCAAGACGGTGATCGAGCTTCGCCCATGACTCTCGTCCTCCGCTACGCAGCCCGCAGCGACCGGGGCCTGGTGCGTTCGAGCAACCAGGACTCCGTGTACGCCGGCCCTCGCCTGCTCGCGCTCGCCGACGGCATGGGTGGGCACGCGGCGGGTGAAGTCGCCAGCAAGGTCGTCATCGCCTCCCTCGCCCCCCTCGACGACGACGAACCCCGTGACGACCTGCTCGCCCAGCTGCGCGAAGCGGTGGCGAACGGCAACGCCGCGATCGCCGAGCTCGTCTCGCAGGACCCCGACCTCGACGGCATGGGCACCACGCTCACCGCCGTCCTGTTCGCCGGCACCCGGCTGGGGCTGGTCCACGTCGGCGACTCGCGCGCCTACCTCCTGCGCGGCGGTCAGTTCGCGCAGATCACGCGGGACGACAGCTTCGTCAACGAACTTCTGGAACAGGGCCGGATCACGCCCGAAGAGGCGGCGGTGCACCCGCAGCGGTCACTGCTGCTCAAGGCGCTCACCGGCCACGAGGTCGAGCCGAGCCTGACCGTGCGCGAAGCCCGCTCCGGCGACCGGTACCTGATCTGCTCGGACGGCCTGTCCGGCATGGTCAGCGACGAGACGCTGGCCGAGGCCGTGCAGATCCCGGACCCGCAGCAGTGCGCGGACCGGATGATCGAGCTGGCGCTCAAGGGCGGCGGCACCGACAACGTCACGGTGATCATCGCCGACGTCGTCGACGTCGACTTCGGCGAGGACGCGCCCATCGTGGGCGGCGCCGCCGGGGACGGCAGCGACGAGCTGCACCAGGGCGACTCGCCCGCAGCCCGGGCCAGGGCGCTGACCCAGCCGCCGCCGCAGCAGCGCCCGGACCTGCCGCAGCCCCAGGAGGACCCGAAGGCCAAGCGCCGGAAGCGGTTCCGCTGGCTGGCCGGAGCCCTCGTGGTCCTCGTGGTCCTCGCCGCGGCCGCCATCGCCACCCGCTACTTCGTGCTGAGTCAGTACTATGTCGGCGAGGGAGCGGACGGGGAGGTCGTGATCTACCGCGGCGTCCCCGGCAGCATTCTCGGCATCGACCTGCACGCCTACGAGCAAGGGTCCTGCCCGCCGAGCCAGGTGTGCACGGACAAGCTGCGCGTCACCCAGCTCCAGGAAGACGCGCGGCTGGCGGTGCAGAACGGCGTCAAGAAAGACAACCTCGACGAAGCGCGGAAGTACATCGACGACTTCCTGCAGCTGCGCAAGCGCCTGAACAACTGCGCGCCGGCGGGCGGCCAGCCGCCCACGACGCCAACCCCTTCGGTCACGCCGACGACGACTCCGTCGGCTCCGGCCGGCTCTACTGCTCCGTCGTCGGCGAACCAGCCAGCGGGGAGGGACTGCTCGACGCCGAGTTCGACGGCACCGACGACGGGAGGCGGTAACTGATGAGCCAGCCCGCCGCGCGCGCCGCCGAACCCCTCGCCGCGCAGTTCCAGACGAACCCGCCGCGCGAGGTCCCGACCCGCCGCAACACCGAGCTGGTGCTGCTGGGGTTCGCGACGTTCATCGTCACCGTCGCGCTCGTCCTGGTGGAAGCGAACCAGGAGCAGGAACTCACCACGTCGATCATCTGGCTCGGCCTGGCCTACCTGGGCGTGCTGACCGGCGCGCACCTGGCCGTCCGCAAGTGGGCGCCGTACGCCGATCCCGTGCTGCTCCCCTGCGTCGCGCTGCTGAACGGCATCGGGCTGGTGATGATCCACCGGATCGACCTGGCCCTGGCCGAACGCGCCACGCAGCAGGGCAAGGACTACACGCCGGCCGTCACCGCGCAGGTGCTGTTCACGGTGATCTCGCTGGTGTTCTTCGTCGTGGTGCTGATCGTGGTGAACGACCACCGCACGCTGACCCGCTACGGCTACACCGCGGGCCTGATCGGCATCGTCGCGCTGGCGCTGCCCGCGCTGCTGCCGTCGAGCCTGTCCGAGGTCAACGGCGCCAAGGTGTGGCTGAAGCTGCCGTTCTTCTCGATCCAGCCGGGCGAGTTCGCCAAGATCCTGCTGATGATCTTCTTCGCCTCGTTCCTGGTGTCGAAGCGGGACCTGTTCATGGTGGCGGGCAAGAAGCTCGTCGGCGTCGAGCTGCCACGCGCCCGCGACCTCGGCCCGATCCTGATCGCCGCGTTCGTCTGCATCGGCGTCCTGGTGTTCGAAAAGGACCTCGGCACGTCGCTGCTGTTCTTCAGCGTCATCCTGGTGATGCTGTACGTCGCGACCGAGCGGGCCATCTGGGTCGTCCTGGGCCTCAGCTTCTTCGCCGTCGGCTGCGTGATCGCGTACAACCTCTTCACGCACGTCCAGCAGCGCGTGGCGAACTGGCTGGACCCGCTGGCCACCTACGACCAGGCCGGCGGCGGTTACCAGCTCGCGCAGGGCCTGTTCGGGCTCGGCACCGGCGGCGTCGGCGGCACCGGGCTCGGCGCCGGGCGGCCGGACATGGTGCCCGAGGCCAACACCGACTTCATCACCGCGTCGATCGGCGAGGAGCTCGGCTTCATCGGGCTGGCCGCGGTGCTGATGCTGTACTTGATGGTCGCCATGCGCGGCATGCGAAGCGCGCTCGCCGTGCGCGACACGTTCGGCAAGCTGCTCGGCGGCGGGCTCGCGTTCACCATGGTCATGCAGATCTTCGTCGTCGTCGGCGGAGTCACGAAACTCATCCCGGAGACCGGTATCACCGCCCCGTTCCTGTCCAAGGGTGGTTCGTCGCTGCTCGCGAACTACATCCTGGTCGCGCTGCTGCTCCGCATCTCCGACGCGGCCCGCAAGCCGGCCTCGCGCCCGAAGCCGCAGCAGCAGCCGCAGGCCCCGATCGCGGAAGCGCACACCGTGCTCGTGCAGCGCCCGCCGGCGGACGGGGGTGCGCAGGCGTGAACACCCCGCTCCGCAAGGTCGGCATGGCGATGCTCGTCATGGTCGTGCTGCTGCTGGCCAACGCCACGTACATCCAGGTGGTGAAGGCCGACGACTACCGCACCGACTCGCGCAACGCCCGGGTGCTCTACGACGAGTTCGCCCGCCAGCGCGGCAAGATCGTGTCGCAGGCCAACGGCGAGGTGCTGGCCGGCATCGACCCGTCGAACGACAAGTACAAGTACAAGCGGACCTACGCCGACGGCCCGATGTACGCGCCGGTCACCGGCTACTACTCGATCAACTACGGCGCCGGCGGCCTGGAGCGCGCCGAGGACGACGTCCTCAACGGCTCCGACCCGCGGCTGTTCGTGCGGCGGCTGTCGGACATGGTCACCGGTCGCGACCCGAGCGGCGGCAACGTCCGGCTGACCATCGACCCGGCCGTGCAGAAGGCCGCGTACGACCTGATGTCGCAGAAGAACTACACCGGCGCCGTCGTCGCGATGGAGCCGAGCACCGGGCGGATCCTGGCGATGGTCTCGACGCCGTCGTACGACCCGAACCAGCTCGCTTCGCACACGTCGAAGGCGCAGTCCGACGCCTGGAACGCGAACAACAAGGACCCGAAGAAGCCCATGCTGAACCGGGCGATCTCCGAGACCTACCCGCCGGGTTCGACGATGAAGCTCGTCACCGCGGCGGCCGTGCTCGAAGACGGCAAGGGCCCGGACACCACGGTCAGCCAGGAGCCGAACACCAAGCTCCCCGGCACGAACACCACGCTGGAGAACTACGGCGGCGAAACCTGCCCGGGCAACACGTTCAAGGACGCGCTCGCGCACTCCTGCAACGTGCCGTTCGCGGAGTTCGCCGGCCAGCTCGGCCCGGACAAGATGAAGAAGACGGCGGCGAACTTCGGCATCGGGCAGACCGACCTGACCGTGCCGATGAAGGTCGCCCCGTCGACGGTCGGCCCGCTCGACTCGCAGGGCGCGCTCTACCAGAGCGGGATCGGCCAGCGCGACGTCCGGCTGACCCCGCTGCAGGACTGCCTTCTCGCGGCCACCGTGGCCAACGGCGGGATGGCGATGAAGCCGCAGCTGGTGCAGTCGGTGCTGGCTCCCGACCTGTCGACGATCGAGGACTACAGTCCCACCGAGCTCACCGGCACCGCGGCGCTGTCATCGTCGAACGCCGCGATCCTCAAGGACATGATGATCGCTTCCGAGGGCTTCACCAAGGGCGGCGGGAAGCGCGCGGACGTCAAGATCGCGTCGAAGACCGGCACCGCCGAACACGGCACGGACTCCAAGAACACCGCCCCACACGCCTGGTACACCGCCTTCGCCCCGGCCGACAACCCGCAGATCGCGGTCGCCGTGATCGTCGAGGACGGCGGCAACCGCGGCCTCGCGGCCACCGGCGGCACGGTCGCGGCGGAAATCGGCCGTGCGGCGATCAACGCGAAGCTCGGGGGTGGATAGCGCATGCTGTCCTCCGGTCAGCTGCTGGCCGACCGCTACAAGCTGACGAGCCGGATCGCCGTCGGCGGGATGGGCGAGGTCTGGCAGGCCAGCGACACCCGGCTCGACCGGACCGTGGCCGTCAAGATCCTCAAGGCCGAACTCTCCGGCGACGCCGAGTTCCTCCACCGCTTCCGCACCGAAGCGCGGATGACGGCGTCCCTGAACCACCCCGGCATCGCCGCGGTGCACGACTACGGCGAGACCATCTTCGACGGCGACCTGCCGATCGCCTACCTGGTGATGGAGCTCGTCGACGGTGACCCGCTGGCCGGGCTGCTGGCCAAGCACGGGCGGCTGTCGGCGGAGTTCACGCTCGACATGCTCGAGCAGGCGGGCAACGCGCTGCAGGCCGCGCACTCCCACGGCCTGGTCCACCGCGACGTCAAGCCGGGCAACATCCTGGTGACGTCGGCCGGGCAGGTGAAGATCACCGACTTCGGCGTGGCGAAGGCGGCCGACGCGGCCCCGGTCACGCGGTCCGGCATGGTCATGGGCACCGCGCACTACATCGCCCCGGAGCAGGCGCTCGGGCAACCGGCCGAGCCGGCGTCCGACGTCTACTCGCTGGCGGTGTGCGGCTACGAATGCCTCGCCGGGCACCGGCCGTTCCTGTCCGAGAACGCCGTGACGGTCGCGATGATGCACATCCGCGACATCCCGCCGCCGCTGCCACCGGACGTGCCGCCCGCGGCGCGCGCGGTGATCGAGGCGACCCTGATCAAGGATCCGCGGCAGCGTTACAACGACGGCGGCGAGTTCGCGGCCGCTGTCTCCGCGGTCCGCGCCGGGCTGCCGCTGCCCACGCCGTCCGGACTGGTGAACGCCACGTACGCGACCGGGCAGCAGCCCCAGCAACCGCCACCGCAGCAGATGCCGCCACCGCCGTCGATGCCGGTGCCGATCCCCCCGCAGCAGCTTCCGCCGCAGCAGCAGATGCCGGGTGGCCCGCCGTCACCCGCGATGAACCCGATGATCGCCATCGGCCCGCCGTCCCGGCCGGCCCCGCGGCAGGTCATGCTGCCGGCCCCCCGGCGGAAGACGCAGTGGGGCTGGTGGGCGCTTCTCGCGGCGATCCTGCTCGTTGTCCTGGTCGCGGGCATCGTGCTGGTGGCGAAGATGCTGGGCGGCGGCAACGGCTCGCCGCCGCAGAACGGCCAGCCGCAGAGCCAGGTGGTCCCGGGCAGACAGGTGCCCGCGGAGCAGTCCTCGAGCGGCTACCCGGCGGACAGTCCCGGCACGACGACCGACGATGGCCGGCAAGGCATCATGACCACACCTTGGACGGAATGGAACGGCATCCAGAGATGAGCACACCCAGACTGCTCTCCAACCGGTACGAGCTGGGCGAAACGCTCGGCTACGGAGGCATGTCCGAGGTCCACCACGGCCACGACGTGCGTCTCGGCCGGGAAGTCGCGATCAAGATCCTCCGTGCCGACCTCGCCAGGGACCCGCAGTTCCTGGAACGCTTCCGCCGTGAAGCGCAGAACGCCGCCGCGCTGAACCACCCGGCGATCGTCGCGGTCTACGACACCGGTGAGGCGAACGCCGAGTTCGGGCCGCTGCCGTACATCGTCATGGAGTACGTCGAAGGCCGGACGCTGCGCGACATCGTCAAGACCGAAGGCCCGATGTCGCAGAAGCGGGCGATGGAGGTCATGGCCGACGTCTGCGCGGCACTGGACTTCTCGCACCGCCACGGCATCGTGCACCGCGACGTCAAGCCGGCCAACGTGATGATCACGAAGAACGGCGCGGTCAAGGTGATGGACTTCGGCATCGCACGCGCGATGCACGACGGCCAGTCCGCCATGACCCAGACGGCCGCGGTGATCGGCACGGCGCAGTACCTTTCGCCGGAGCAGGCCCGCGGCGAGTCCGTCGACGCACGCTCCGACGTCTACGCCGCCGGGTGCGTGCTGTACGAGCTGATCACCGGCGAGCCGCCGTTCACCGGGGACTCCCCGGTCGCGGTCGCCTACCAGCACGTCCGGGAAGACCCCAGCGCGCCGTCGGCGGTGAACCCGGCGGTGGCGCCGGAGCTGGACGCCGTCGTGCTGAAGGCGCTGGCCAAGGGCCCGGCGAACCGCTACCAGTCGGCGGCGGAGATGCGCTCGGACCTGGTGCGCACGCTCTCGGGCCAGCGCCCGGTGGCGCCGATGGTGATGTCCGAAGACGAGCGCACGCAGGTGATGAACGCCGACCGGCGGCAGCCGCAGCGCTACGACGAGTACAGCGAGCCGGACGACGAGGACCCGAAGGCCAAGCGACGGCGTCGCGCGATCCTGGCCGCGGTGGCCGCGGTGTTCGTGCTGGGCGCGGTGCTGCTGATCATGTGGCTGTCGAACGCGTTCAAGAGCAACGACGCGAGCACCGTGGCGATCCCCAACGTGGTGCACCAGACCGTCCCGCAGGCGCGGGAGATGCTGAGCAGCAACGGGTTCAACGGCAAGGTCGACCAGAAGCAGGTGACCTGCGGGGTGCAGCCGACCGACGGCAGCCCGTCGTGCACCCAGGACGACGTCAACCGGGTGGTCAAGGTCGATCCGGCGGTGGGGGTTTCGGTCGCGCCCAACACGACGATCACGCTGTACGTCGGCGTCGCGCCGGGCAAGTCGAACGTCCCCGACCTCAAGGGCAAGTCGCGTGACCAGGCCGAGCAGGCACTCGCCGACGCGAAGCTGATCCTCGACACGAACGTCCAGGAGACCGACGTAAGCGACCCGAACCAGGCCGGTCTGGTGCAGACGCAGAACCCGGTCGCCGGTACCGCGGTCGACCAGGGCTCCAGCGTGAAGATCACGATCGGCAAGTCGAAGCAGCTCAAGACGGTCACCGACTTCACCAACCAGGCGTACTCGAAGGCCAAGTCGTCGCTGGAGAGCCAGGGCTTCACGACGAGGCGGGTCGACCAGGCCTCGGAAACGGTGCCGAAGGACACGGTCATCACCCAGAACCCGAACGGTGGGCAGCTCGCGGTGGGCAGCCAGATCGTGCTGACCGTGTCGACCGGTCCGGACAGCTCGAGCCAGATCCAGATGCCGACCCTGGCCGGGATGACTGTCGACCAGGCGGGGGACAAGCTGTCGAGCATGGGCTGGACCGGCAAGTTCAACCAGAAGTCCGACAAGAACAGCAATGCGCCCGAGGGCACGATCACGGGTCAGAACCCGTCCGCCGGCACGATGATCAACCGCGATCAGAACGTCACGATCAACGTGTCGGAAGGCAACGGGTTCCCGTCCATCACCTTCCCCACCCCGACGAAAACCTCCAACTAGCGAGCAACGAGAAAGGCCCGCACGGTTCGCCGTGCGGGCCTTTTCCGTCGGTCAGGAGGGTCAGGACTGGTCGAGGAACCCTTGCACGGCACCGAGAACCTGAGCGGCGTCGCTCGCGGCACCGAAATCGAGCTCGAGTTCCTCGGCCGCGCCCGAGCGTTTGACCTTCAGCGAGACGCGGGTTTCCCGGAACCGCCCCAGCCACGCGAAGAGAGAGCGGCAGAAGACGTCGGCGGAGGTGCTCGAAACGCCGACCACGACGGCGTCGAAAACCTGGACGCGGCCGCGGAGTTCGTCTTCGCCGCGCAGCCAGTCGGCGAGTTCCGGAAGCTCGCCGCCGGAGTTTGGCACGGTGATCGCGACGATCCCAGCCGTCACCCGATCTCCCTTCGCCCAGAACCGGAGAGGCCACGAACCTTAGTCGGCCGCGCGGTCCCACTGGAAGCCCGGGAAGGAAATCGAATTCTGCAATTTGCCGTCAGGACCGGCGGCTCACGAGCGCCGAAACGGCGAAGTAACTGACGGCCAGCATCGCCGCCGCCGTCACCAGCGCCAGGACCAGCGGACCGGCGACCGGCTCGTCGTCGGTCAGGGCGTGCAGGAGCGGGTGGACCAGGGGGATCTTCGCCAGCAGGACGACGACGAGCGTGATCACCGCGGCGAGCACCGTCCAGCCGATGCGGTGGACCAGCAGGCGCGAGCACGGGAGCGCGATCGCGATACCCAGCACCGCGCACGCGAGGTGGGCGAGCAATCCGATGCCGAGCGCGGACGGCTGGACCTTGAACGACTTGAGCGCCGACCACACTTCGGTGATCGCGGTGAGGACCAGCGAACAGGCCAGCACGGTGAGGATCGCGCCGGTGATCATCCGGCGCCACCGGCGCGCGTGGCTCAGGGTCACCAGGCGCTGCACCGGATCTTCGATGTCGAGCAGCGCGATCGTCAGCCAGCACGAGACGACCAGCAACCCGCCGGCGCTGACGCCGAACAGGGGCAGCGGCGGCGAATGCGGGTCGGCGTAGAGGATCACGCACAGCGCGAGGTAGGCCAGCAACGCCGGCAGGTACCGCTGCGAATGGCCGAGCAGGGCCAGGTAGTACCGCGTCAGGGCGAGCACGGTGCCACCTCCCGCACCGACCAGCCGTCTTCGAGCGCCCGCAGCAGCACCGCGTCGACGCGGGCCACTTCGACCGTCAACACCACGTGCGGGCCTTCGGTAACGGCGTGCCGCACGCCGGGTTCGTCCGCCCAGCCGGTGCCGTCGCCGCGCAGGACGATCCGCGTGGTCGGCTCCGCGCTTTCCGCCGTGAGCCTTCCGGAATCCATGAGGTGGACGACGTCGGCGTGGTCGTGCACCACCTGCGGCCGGTGGTCGGTGAACACGACGCTCGCGCCCCGCGCCCGCGTCTCGGCGACGAGCTCGCCGAGGATGGCGTGCGTCCCGACGTCCAGCCCGGACCACGGCTCGTCGAGGATCAGCAGGTCGGGCCGGACCATCACGGCCTGCGCGAGCCCGACTTTCTGCGCGTTGCCCTTGGACAGGGTGCGCAGCGGCGCCGCCGGGCCGCCGACGAGGGCGAGCCGTTCGAGCAGCGGGTCGATCACCGAGAGGTCGGCGAGCCCGTGGATGCGCGCCATGTGCCGCAGGTAGGCGCGGGCGCCCATGCGCTGGCCGGCCGGGAAGCGGTCCGGCAGGTAGCCGATCCGCGGGGTGCCGGTGAGCGACCCGGTGGTCGCGTGCGAGACGCCGGCCATGATCCGCAGCAGCGTCGACTTCCCGGAGCCGTTGCTGCCGAGGATGCCGACGACACGCCCGGGCTCGACGGTCAGGTCGACGTCGCGCAGGACGAAGTCACCGCGCCCGTACCGCTTGCCGACCCCCTCGAGCCGGATCACGCAACAGCGGCCTTCTGGAGCGCCTTGGTCGCCCGCTCGAGCTCGTTCACCCGGGCCGGCTCGACGGGGTGCCCCGCGGCGGCCAGCCAGTTCGCGAGCATCCGGTGGCCGCCCTCGGTGAGCACGGACTCGGGGTGGAACTGGACACCTTCGAGGGGCAGCTCGCGGTGGCGCATGCCCATCACGATGCCGGACTCGGTGCGCCCGGTGATCTCGAAGACGGCGTCCGGAATCGTGTCCGGCACCACAGTCAGGGAGTGGTACCGGGTGGCCGTGAATTCCTCGGGCAGGTCCTTGAGGATGCCTTCGCCGGTGTGCCGCACCCGGCTCGTCTTGCCGTGGAGCAGCTCGGGCGCGCGGTCGACGGTCGCGCCGTAGACCACGCCGAGCGCCTGGTGACCGAGGCAGACGCCGAGCATCGGGGTGCGCGTCTCGGCGCACTTGCGGATGACGTCCATGCTCTGACCAGCGCGTTCGGGGGTGCCGGGGCCCGGCGAGACGAGCACGGCGTCGAACTCGGGCACGCGGTCGAGGTCCACGACGTCGTTGCGCCAGACCGTGCAGTCGGCGCCGAGCTGGGCCAGGTACTGGACCAGGTTGTAGACGAAGCTGTCGTAGTTGTCGACGACGAGAACGCGCATGGCGCCGAGCTTACCGGCTCCCACCTGGTGGACCGTACGCCAAATCACATTTTAGGTTAGGTGATCCTAACTTACCGTGGAGCGAGTGAGCCGATCTCTTCGTGTAGCCGTGGTGGGTGCCGGTCCCGCCGGGATCTACGCCGCCGACATCCTGGACAAGTCCGACGCCGACGTCTCGATCGACCTGTTCGAGCGGATGCCCGCGCCCTTCGGGCTGATCCGGTACGGCGTCGCACCCGATCACCCGCGCATCAAGGGCATCGTGACGGCGCTGGAGAAGGTGCTCTCGAAGCCGAACGTCCGGCTGCTGGGCAACATCGACTACGGCACCGACATCAAGCTCGACGAGCTGCGCGAGTTCTACGACGCGGTGATCTTCTCCACCGGCGCGTCCACCGACCGCGCGCTGGACATCCCGGGCATCGACCTGGACGGCAGCTACGGCGCCGCCGACTTCGTCTCCTGGTACGACGGCCACCCGGACGTCCCGCGCACCTGGCCGCTGACCGCTTCCTCGGTCGCCGTCCTCGGCGTCGGGAACGTCGCCCTGGACGTGGCGCGGGTGCTGGCGAAGACGGCCGACGAACTGCTGACCACCGACATCCCGGACAACGTCTACCAGGGGCTCAAGGCCAGCCCGGTGACGGACGTGCACGTGTTCGGCCGCCGCGGCCCGGCGCAGGCGAAGTTCACGCCGCTGGAGCTGCGGGAGCTGGACCACTCGCCGAACGTCGAGGTCATCGTGTACCCCGAGGACATCGAGTTCGACGACGGCAGCATCGCCGCGCTGCGGGCGTCGAAGCAGATCGACATGGTCGTGAAGACGCTGCAGGAGTGGGCGATCCGCGAGCCGGGCACCCGGCCGCGGCGGCTGCACCTGCACTTCTTCCACTCACCGGCCGAAATCGTCGGCGAGGACGGCCGCGTCACCGGCCTGCGCACCGAGCGGACCGAACTGACCGGCGACGGAAACGTCCGCGGCACCGGCGAATTCCACGACTGGGACGTCCAGGCGGTGTACCGCGCGGTCGGCTACCTGTCGTCGCACCTGCCGGAGCTCCCGTTCGACCACGTCGCGGGCGTGGTGCCCAACCAGGCCGGCCGGGTGCTGGACCTGGACGAGAACCAGCTGCCGGGCGTGTACGTCACGGGCTGGATCAAGCGCGGCCCGATCGGCCTGATCGGCCACACGAAGGGCGACGCGGCGGAGACGATCGCGAGCCTCCTGGCGGACGCGGACACGCTGGCGGCACCGAGGTTCACGTCCCCCGACGCGATCCTCGACTTCCTCGAAGCACGCGGAATCCCGTTCACCAACTGGGACGGCTGGGGCCGCCTGGACGCGCACGAGAAGTCGCTGGGCTCGGCGGCGGGCCGGGAGCGGATCAAGGTGGTCGAGCGCGAGGAGATGACGCGGGTCTCGCGCGGCTGAGCTGCTGAACGGCTAGGTTCCCGCGCCGAGGTAGGCGAGGACCGCCATCACGCGGCGGTTGGTGTCGTCCGACGCCGTGATGTCGAGCTTGGCGAAGATGTTCGCGGTGTGCTTGCCGACCGCACCCTCGCTGAAGTGCAGCTTCGCGGCGATCGCGGCGTTGGAACAGCCTTCCGCCATCAGCGAAAGGACCTCGCGCTCCCGCTGCGTCAGGGCGGCCAGCGGGTCGGAGGCGTTGCCCGCCACCAGTTTCGCGATCACCTCGGGGTCCATCACCGTGCCACCGGCGGCGACCCGGCGGACCGCGTCGATGAACTGCTCGGCGTTGAAGACCCGGTCCTTCAGCAGGTAACCGATCGCGCCGGTGCCGTCGGCCAGCAGCTCGCGCGCGTACAACTGCTCGACGTGCTGCGAGAGCACGAGGATCGGCAGCCCGGGGACCTCCCGGCGAGCGGCCAGCGCGGCCTGCAGGCCCTCGTCGGTGTTCGTCGGCGGCATTCTGACGTCCACAATGGACACATCGGGGCGTTCGGCGCGCAGGGCCGCCACGAGTTCCGGGCCGCTCCCGACCGCCGCGACGACGTCGAAGCCGTGCGCGGTCAGCAGGTGTGTCAGGCCGTCTCGGAGGAGGTACTGGTCCTCGGCGACGAGGGTTCGAGGTCGAGCTGACACGGGATCTCCAGGGTCGCCTTCGTCGGGCCGCCGATCGGGCTGGTCAGCGTCAACCTACCGTCGAAGGCGCCCAGCCGGCGCTCGATTCCCCGCAGTCCCGAACCCCGGGCCGGATTCGCCCCGCCCGGCCCCTCGTCGGTCACGACCACCGTCAGGAGACCGTCGGCGAACTCCACCTCGATCGCCACCCGTTTCGCGCCGTGCTTCGCCGCGTTGCCCAGCAGTTCCGACACCGCGAAGTACACGCACGCCTCGACCGGCTCCTCGACGCGCCCCGGCAGCGAGCCCGTGACCTCGGACTTCAGCGGGCTGTCCATGGCCAGCGCGCGCACCGCGTCCAGCAGCCCGCGTTCGGACAGCACCGGCGGGTGGATGCCGCGGATCAGCACCCGCAGCTCGGTGAGCGCCTCCGACGACGCCGCGCGCAGCTCGGCCGCGAGCCGTTTCGCGGCCGCCGGATCGGTGTCCACCAGCGCCTCGACCGCGCCGAGCTTCATGCCCATCGCGACCAGCCGCGACTGGATGCCGTCGTGCAGGTCGCGCTCGATCCGCCGCAGCTCGGCGGCCTGCGTGACCGTGACGTCGGAGCGGGTCTGCTTCAGCCGTTCGACCCGCTGGGCGAGCCGGGACGACTCGGTCGGCCCGAACCACAACCGCGCGAACCGCGCCTGCCGCCGGGCGAGCCACGGTGCCGGCGCCACGGCGATGACCAACGCCAGCAGGAGCACCGGTGTCTCCGCGAGTGCGCCGAGGTGCGTCGTCACCGCGGGCAGCGGGTACCACTCGGCCGGTGCGGACACGAACGGCCGCCACAGCCAGAGCACCGAGAGGCCGGTCATGGCCCAGCCGAACAACACGAGCGCCGGCACCGTGCACACGAGTGAAACAAGGCAGGTCAGAGCACTGCCGGCCATGTCACGCCAGGTGGCCTGATCGCGCAGGATCCACCGCCTGCGGGCGTGCTGCACCGGCCAGAACGGCTCCTCGTACAGCTGCCTGCCGACCTGGTAGAGCCCGTCGGGGCGAGGGACCGGCAAGGCGGGCGGCGGCAGGTACGGCCGCGGGATCCGCACCCCGGTCCAGTTCTCCACCTCGCGGCGCAGCGTGTCGGTGATCGAGCGACACCACAGCACGACCGGCGCCGCCAGCGGCATCGCGCAGACGAGGATACCCAGCTGGGGCACCGAAAAGATCAGCTGCACCAGGGACAGCGCGAGGATGCCGAACTGGTGGCCCAGCGATTCGAGGTGCCGGTGCAGCCAGTTCTTGCGGGCGGGCTCGGCGGGTGGGCGGGGCCCGAGCAGCCGGCGCGTCCACCGGCCGTAGCCGCGCAGCACCCGCGGCCCGCCCACCAGGACGGCCACCGGCAGCAGCAACGTGACCAGCGGGTTCACCAGCTGCCACTGGAATTCCCGGCCCGTCGCCGGGTCTTCCATCGCCCAGGTGAGCCGGTGCTGCCAGCTGATCCAGAACGCCCGCTTGTAGAGCTGGTTGCCGTCGCGGTACCAGCCGTCGCGCTCGCGCACCGGCTCCGGCGGCTCGGGGTGGTACGGCGTTTCGACCTCGACGCCGCACCAGCGGGCAGCCAGGGTCCGCGCCACTGCCGATCGGCCGCGAGCCCATTCGAGCGTGGGACCGAAGAAGAAGACCAGCCCGCCGCAGAGCAGCGCGAACGTGATCAGCTCGAGGAGCACGTCGAGCCAGCTGAGCAACGCGAACGCCGCCAGCGCGAACGCCCGGCCGACGGCACGCAAGTACGGCATCCGGCACCTCCTTTCCCCCGGGATCCTCGCCGACCGGCGCCGGACCGCGCACTGCCCCAAGCCCCACGAACGGGGTGGGCCCAGCCCCACCCCCGCTTCAGCAAAACGCTACCTGAGCTGGGGTTTCAACGTCATTACGGACGCGGCCGCCGGTTCGTAGGTTCGGAGCCATGCCACTCATCGAAGTCACCGACCTCCGCAAGCGCTACGGCACCCGGGTCGCGGTCGACGGCGTTTCGTTCACCGTCGAGCGCGGCGAAATCTTCGGCATCCTCGGCACGAACGGTGCCGGGAAGACCACCACCGTCGAATGCCTCCAAGGCCTGCGCCGGGCCGACGGCGGTATGATCTCCGTCCTCGGCCTGGACCCGGCGGCCGACCACCCCGAGCTGACCCGCCGCGTCGGCGTCCAGCTGCAGGAGAGCCAGCTGCCCGCGAAGCTGCGGGTGCGCGAAGCCCTCGAGCTGTTCGCGGCCTTCTACCCGGACCCCGCCGACGTCGACGTCCTGCTCGACCAGCTCGGCCTGCGCGACCACGCCCGCAGCTACTTCGGAAAGCTGTCCGGCGGCCAGAAACAACGCGTGTCGATCGCGCTGGCCCTGGTGGGCCGGCCGGAGCTGGCCATCCTCGACGAGCTGACCACCGGGCTCGACCCGCACGCCCGCCGCGAAACGTGGGAGCTCGTCGAAGGCGTCCGCGCCACCGGCGTGACCGTCCTGCTGGTCACCCACTTCATGGACGAGGCCGAACGGCTCTGCGACCGCGTCGCGATCTTCGACGCCGGACGCGTGGTCGCCACCGGCACCCCGACCGAGCTCCGCGCCGCGGCCGGAGCCTCCACTTTGGACGACGCGTTCGTCTCGCTGACCAGGAGCGCCCGATGAGCACCTTCACCAAGATCACCGCCACCGAAACGAAGATCTTCCTCCGGTCGCCGTTCATGCCGATCGCCGGCGTCCTGCTGCCGTCGGTCCTGCTGCTCGCGATCGGCGCGATCCCGGGGATGAGCGAGCCCAGCGCGGCGGCCGGCGGGTACCGGTTCATCGACGCCTGGGTGCCGTCGCTGATCGTCGTCAGCCTCGCGATGCTGGCGCTGCAGTCGATCCCGGCCGCCGTCGCCACCTACCGCGAACAGGGCGTGCTGCGGCGGCTGGCCACGACCCCGGTGCACCCGGCGAACCTGCTGGTGGCCCAGCTGGTGATCCACGTGGTGGTCGCGCTGGCCGGCATCGCGCTCGTGCTCGGCCTGGCCAACGCCGTCTACGACGTCCCGCTGCCGAAGCACCCGTTGCTGTTCGCGGCGACGCTGCTGCTCGGCGTGGTCTCGACGTTCTCGCTGGGCCTGATCACGGCGTCGATCGCCGGCACGGCCAAGAGTGCCGGCGGCCTCGCGATGATCACGTTCGTCCCGATCATGTTCTTCGGTGGCGTCTACCTGCCGCGGCCGCTGCTCCCGGAGGTCCTGCGCCGGATCGGCGACTACGTGCCGCCGGGCTCGCAGCCGCTGCAGGACGCGTGGGTCGGGACCGGCGTCCAGCCGCTGCAGCTGGCCGCGCTCGCCGCCTTCGCGGTGCTGGGAACGGCGTTGGCGGCGAAGCTCTTCCGCTGGGAATGACCGGGCCTTCCGCCAAAGTGGTGATGATCATCGTTTTCTCTTGTGGCCGGGCCACCCGGCCGGTAGCCAAGAGGGTGGCCCTGCTCAAACTGGAGGTTCGATGTCCCTGGACGTGTCACCCGCGTTGCTGGAGAAGGCCGAGCGCGGGGAGGTCAGCGACGCCGAGTTCGTCACCTGCGTCAAGGATTCCCTGCCGTACGCGTGGGAGGTCATCACCGGCGTCATCGCCGACGCCGAGGGCGCGGCCGACGGCTTCGCCGACAACGAGACGCCACCGCCGAGCGAGGCTGCCCGCGGGCAGCTGCTGCGGGCATTGGCCTCCGACGCGATCCGCGGCGGCCTCGAACGGCACTTCGGCGTCAAGCTGGCCTTCCAGAACTGCCACCGGGTCGCGGTCTTCAAGCAGTCCGAAGTGGACGGTGACCGCTACCGCGCGTTCGTCTCGCCGCGCGGCCAGCTGCTCAACCAGAGCCCGGAACTGCGGGACTGCTAGCCCGCAGCGTGGGCAGCACCTCGGTGCCGATCCGCGCGATGTTCGCGTACGTGCCCTCCGGCGTACCCGACGCTTCCACGAGCATCAGCACGTGGGTGACGCCGGTGCGCCGGAGGCTCGTTTCCAGCGTCCGGACGCAGTGGGCCGCGCCGCTGACCGGGTGGATGGCGCAGAGCCGTTCGGGGCCGGGCACCTCCCGGAAGGCGAAGTGCCGCCCCTGAGCGCGTACCCGGCTGGTCGTGGCCCGCAGGAAGACGCCGAACCTCAAGCGTCCAGTCCGGCGAGCAGGCGCGCGGTCGGCAGCCCGGCCTCGAGGTACTGGACGAAGAGCTGGTTGTGCAACGCCCACGGCGAGCGCCGCTGCCGGACCCGCTCGATCGCGGCCGGGACGCCCAGCCCGAGTTCGACGAGCGTCTGCGCGACGACCAGGCCGGACCGGTTGAGCCCGGCGTGGCAGCGCACCAGCGTCCGCCGGCCCGCGCGGACCGCCTCGGCCGCCAGCCCGGCGAACCGCTCGACGTCGGCGAGCTGGGCCTCGGTCAGCGGCCCGTCCGGCATCTCGGCGAAGTGGTGTTCGATGCCCGGCGGCGGTCCGTGGCCTTCAAGCTCGTAGAGGCTCAGCACGAGCTCGAACTCGCGCCGCACGACGACCGGCTCCGCACCCGCGCGGAAATGCCCGCCCATCCACAGCCACGGCCCGACCTCGTTCCACGGGTCCTCCGGCGGCCGGTTGGACCGGTCCTTCTGACGTGTTTTCACTCCCGCCCCCTCTCCCGGAAGGGCAACGGACCGCCCGCCCGGCGGGTTCCGGCTCAGTTGACGGCGACCTCGTTGAACCACAGCCGCGGCTCCAGCCACGGGAACACCACGAACATCAGCAGCGCGACCACGCCGAGCGCCAGCACGACCGCGATCGTCAGCTTCGCCGCGAACGGACCGGGGAGCTTCCGCCAGATCCAGGCGTACATCAGGCCTCCCCGATCTTCGAGAGCAGGTCGCCGTAGTCCTTGACCTGGTTCTTCGGCACCTGCTGGGTCAGCACCGAGGTGATGATGAGCCGCTCCTTGGCGGAGAACTGCGGGTGGCAGGTGGTGAGCGTGAGCAGCGCGGCCTGCTGGGCCTTCGGCAGCACCTCGGCGCCCTTGTACGGGACCGGGTTCACCGCGGTGCCCTGGCTGGGCAGCACGACCTTGCGGCCGAAGGTCTCGCTGTAGGCGCCGCCGTCCTCGGCGTTCTGGTCACGCAGGGTGGAAACGCCCTTGCACTTCGGATCGGCGCCCTTGCCGCCGGCCCAGTCCTTCATCTCGTCGTCGTAGGGCAGGACCTTGTAGATGTAGAAGTCGCTGGAGGTTTCGATCACGATCTGGTCACAAGAGGAGAGGTTGTCCAGGTCGTTGAACGGGGCACCCTTGCCGACGCGGTGGCCGGCCACCGCGAAGTTGCCGGGCTCGCCGGGCAGCGACGTGCCCTTGTAGTGGCCAGGGCCGACTTCGAGGGCCGCGTCGTCCGTGCCCTCCTGGATGGTGAAGTTGTAGTCGACGCCGAAGCTGGGGATGTGGATGCGGGCGAACGCCTTGCCGTCGACCAGCTCGGGGTGCAGCGTGCGGTCGTGCGCCCACTCGCCGTCGAGCTGGTCACTCGCCTCGGACTGCTTGCCCGCCGAGAACAGGTCGGTCACGTACAGCTCGTAGACCATGAACAGCAGCACGACCAGGCCCAGCGTGATGAGGATCTCGCCGGCCGTCCGGATCGCGACACCGCCCTTGCCGAGCTCGGCCGGGGCGGGCTTCTCCTCGGTCGCGGTGCCGCCCTTCCCGACCGGGGCGAAGATGACCGTCTCCTCGTTCGCGCCGGGCGGCGGGGTCGGGCCGGTGTAGCGGCGGGGCGGCTGCCCTTGCGGAGGCCGGGGCGGCCGGCCCTGAGCGCCGCGCTGGGGCGGCCGGGGTGGCACCTGGCCACGCGGGGGCGTGGCGGGACGCCCCGGTGACGGTGGCTGGCGCGGCGGCACGGGCTCGCGCGGGGGCATGGGCTGTCCGGGGTATCTGCGCCGGTCGTCGTCCGGTCCTTCGCGCGTAGCCACGCAAGCTCCTCTCAACCCGCGTCGAACCCTGGGTGACGCCCTTGTCACGGTCCGGGAAATCCGACCACTCCTGGCCGCTGCTTTCCTGCGGTCGTTTACGTTAACGTGTGCACGTGGCGCCGGTTGCGCACCCTCAGCGGGACATCGCCACCAGACGAGCCCGAAGAGCACCGCGAGGAACACACGATGCCCAAGTCCAAGGTCCGCAAGAAGACCGCATACACCCCGCCTGCCGACCGGCGCACGCCGGTGAAGGTGCGGGCCGCCGGCCCGACCGGCCTGGCCTGGAAGATCCCCATGTTCGGGCTGATGCTGCTCGGCCTGGTGTGGCTGCTGGTCAACTACATCGCCGGGGACAAGATCTCCTGGATGGCCGACCTCGGCAACTGGAACTTCGCCGGCGGGTTCGCGCTGATGATCGCGGGTCTCCTGATGACGATGCGCTGGCGCTGATTATTACTCCGATCAGCGGCTTGACGTCGAATTACAGTGGTGTGACTCATCCCCAGTGTGGATAA
Source organism: Amycolatopsis sp. NPDC051716 (assembly GCF_040681595.1). Taxonomy (NCBI): domain Bacteria; kingdom Bacillati; phylum Actinomycetota; class Actinomycetes; order Pseudonocardiales; family Pseudonocardiaceae; genus Amycolatopsis; species Amycolatopsis sp. NPDC051716. The sequence goes on from NZ_JBFAZA010000001.1 coordinate 269,393, forward strand.
CCCCTGTGGATAACTACCCCACCTCCTGGGCGCCTCGTCAGGCCGTTGTGGTATCGGCTTGGGCGGTCACCGCGTTGCTGCTGGCCGGCGTGGTCACCGACGCGCTGACCGGCGACCGCGGCGGCCTGGTGCTGTTCGCCCTCGCGGCCGTCGCCACCGGCGCGTTCGCCGCCCACGCCACGATCGTCCGGCCCCGGCTGGCCGCCGACACCGAGGGCCTGGTGGCCCGGACGCTGGGCGGCACGCACCGGCTGCCGTGGGCGCAGACGCGCACCCGGCTGCGCACCACCCGCCGGATGGGCCGCGACGGCGTCACGCTCGAGATCGAGCACGAAGACGAGCTGTACGTCTTCGGGTGGCTCGACCTCGGCGAGGATCCCCGGGACGTCCTGGACGTCCTCAGCACGCTGCGGAGCTAAGCGCAGACGTAGTACCGGCCGAACGGGAACTGCACGAACTGGCAGGTCTCCGGCGGGAACTGCGAGGCCCGGTAGACGATCAGGCCGATGATCGCGACGGTGACGATCGCGATGCCGATCGCCTGCCAGCGCACCTGGCCGATTTCCGGGGCGTAGAGCAGCGCGACGGTGACCAGCGCCCCGGTCACCAGGCCGCCGATGTGCCCGAAGATCGAAATGCCCGGGATGCCGAAGGTGATGAAGGCGTTCAGCGCGAGCGTGATGATCAGGCCGGTGGGGTTGAGCCGCAGCTTGACCACGGTGACCGCGTAGGCGCCCATGAGGCCGAACAGCGCACCGGAGGCGCCCGCCGTGCCGGGGTACCCGGCGGGGTCGCCGAACAGCAGCACCGACGCCGAGGCGCCGAGCATGGAGACGAAGTAGAGCGCCAGGTAGCGGCCGCGGCCGGTGACCTGCTCCAGCGACCGGCCCATCATCCACAGCGAGAACATGTTGACCGCGATGTGGATGGGTCCGTAGTGCAGGAATCCGTTGGTCAGGATGCGCCACCACTCGCCGTGGCCGAGGGTCGCATCGCCGTAGAGGGCGCCGTACTGGAAGGCCGGCGCCAGTTCGTTGTCAGTCAGGCTGCCCGCCTGGACGACCGTGAGCAGGAAGACCAGGACGTTCACCGCGAGGATGACCTGGGTGACGAGCACCGACTGGGACAGCCGCGCGCCGAAGACGGTGCGCTGGCCGAAGCCGGATTCCTGGTAGCCGCGGTGCTGACGGCGCTGCTCCTGGCCGCCGGCGTGCACGCAGTCGGTGCACTGGAAGCCGACGGGGGCTTCGCGGAGGCAGTCCGGGCACGCCGGACGCCCGCACCGGGAACAGCTCAGTCCGGTCGGGCGGTTCGGGTGCCACCAGCACCCGGGGAGCGCGGCTTGTTCGGCGGCGGGGTTCGGCGGTTGGTTCACGATGCAACCAACCTACCGAAACCCGGTCCGCTCAGCCTTCGTGGTCGATCGTGACCTTCTCGATGACGATGTCGGTCAGCGGGCGGTCCGCCGGGCCGGTCGACGTCCGCGCGATCGCGTCGACGACGTTGCGCGACTCCTGGTCGGCCACCTCGCCGAAGATCGTGTGCCGGAAGTTCAGGTGCGTGGTCGGCGCGACGGTGATGAAGAACTGCGACCCGTTCGTGCCGGGCCCGGCGTTGGCCATCGCCAGCAGGTACGGCTTGCTGAACTGCAGCTCCGGGTGGAATTCGTCGCCGAACTTGTAGCCGGGGCCGCCGCGGCCGGTGCCGGTCGGGTCGCCGCCCTGCAGCATGAAGCCGTCGATGACCCGGTGGAAGATCGAACCGTCGTAGAACGGGCCGGAGTTCGTCCCCGCCGCGTTGGGCTGGGTGTACTCCTTGGTGCCCTCCGCGAGCCCGACGAAGTTCGCGACCGTCTTCGGCGCGTGGTCCGGGAGCAGGTTCAGGTGGATGTCACCTTGGTTGGTGTGCAGCGTAGCTTTCACGTACCTCATCGTGCCATCTGCGGCGGGCGGCGCAGAAAAGGGGCACGATAGGTTACGGGTAACAGTGCAGTGTCAAAACGAATGATGAGGTGAAGCCCATGTCCCGGGCGACAGCCCAGGCCGTCGAGACCGCCGACAAACTCGTCACCGAGGGTGTCAAGCAGGGGCGGCGCGCGCAGAAGAAGCTCGCGAAGAAGACGGAACTGACCCGCAAGGAGCTCAAGAAGAGCTCGAAGGCCGCTCGCCAGGAGGCGCTCGCGCGCCTGTCCGAGCTGCGCAAGCCGGGTCGCAAGGCGAAGAGGGCCGCCATCAAGGCCGCGAAGGCGGCCGGCGAGTCGAAGCGCCGCGGCAAGAAGGACTTCAAGGCGGCGAAGAAGGACTTCTACGCCGCTCTGTCCGAGGCCAAGTCGGCCGCCAAGGGCACCCGCAGCCGGCGCAAGTGGCCGTGGCTGCTGGGCCTGGTCGTGGTCGGCGCGGGCGCCGCCTACGCACTGCGGTCGAAGCAGGAGCCGCCGGTCGCCCCGGCGCCGCCGAAGGCCACCCCGCCCGCGCCGAAGCCCGCCGAACCGGCGAAGCCGACCGCGCAGGCGAACGGCAAGGCGCCGTCCGCGGCGCCCGCCGAAAAGAAGAACTGAACAAGACGCGAAGAGGCCCCCGGGGGGTGCAGCCGGGGGCCTCTTCAGTCTTGCGGTGGTTCAGGCTGATCAGACGGCAGCGGCGTGCTTGTCGATCAGCTGGCCGAGACGCGGCAGCGCCTCTTCGACGTTCTTCTTGCCGTTCGGGCGCAGCTTGCCGTAGACCTTCTTGATGCTGTCGCGGCTGCTCTTCTCCGCGCGGGAGTCGGTGACGCTCAGCAGCGCGTCGGAAGCCTCGTCCGAGCGGCTGGACAGGTAGGCGCCGAAGTCGTTGCCGCCCTTGGCGCGGTAGTCGCCGTAGAACGGCTCGAGCGCGGAGGCGAAGTCCGGCAGCAGCGTGTCGACGGCCGAGGGGATGATGCCGGGCTTGATCTTCTTGACCGCGGCGAAGCCGGTCTTCACGACGGCACCCGAGACGCCGCCCTTGTCGGAGACCTCGGCGTCGACGAGGGTCTCGAAGTCGGAGACGACAGCCGGGCGACGGCCGGAGTCGAGCAGGATTTCCTTGAGGGTGTCAGCCACGAATCTTGTCCTTTGTCGTTGCAGAGTTGGTGCCCCGCCCCGGGGTGGGGATCCCCGGTGGCTGCGGTGCGCGAGTCCACGAAGCCTGCGCGTGACGCACAGGGTAATACAAGATCAACATCACTCACCCGTGTGGAGGTCGCTACCTAGAGCTTCAGGGCAGCGATAGCCTTCTTGACCACTGTGCGTGCCTTGACGCTCTGCTTCTGGTTCGTCGACGCGATGACCGCCGCCGGCCCCTTCGCCACCGCGTAGACGGCGCCGTCGTCGGTCGACAAATAGCCCCCCTTCCAGCCGGAAGGGTCGCTCGCCGGGTTGGACGAGTCGACCGGCGCCGCCTTGTTGACCAGCGCCGTCGCCGTCTTCGCGTCCCCGACGTACACCCGGACGGTGAGCTGGATCTTCCCGTCCGGGCGATAGAAGAAGCACGCCGGGTGCGGCTGGTCGGCGGACACGCGCACCTTCGACACGTGCTGGCCGTTCGCCTCGGCCACGACTTCGCTGCCGAGGTACGGGCAGTCCTCCGTCGCGCCCGGCTGGGGGTCCGGGGGCAGGCTGCCGGTGCCCGCCGCGGTGGACGCCGAGGGCGGGCTGGGCGTCGCGGTGCCGGTCACGATGGTGGCGCTGCAGCCGGCCAGCAGGGCCACGGCGGGCGCGAGAAGTACGAGTCGTCGCATAGCGCGGACAGTCAACCACGAAGCATGTGTGAAAACCGCTGGCTGACATCGCCTTGACCACCGGGCGTGCGACGATGTCCGCGTGCTCACCCCCGAGCAGTACCTCGGCGCGATGGCCGACCGCATCCAGCGGGCCGGTGGCCGGCTGAACTCCGTGCAGATCGGGCCCGCCACGGCCGTCGTCGGGCTGTTCACCGAGCAGGTGCTGCTCACGACGATGAACTACTGCGTGATCGCCGCCGCCGTCCCGGAGGTCAGCGCCGCGGCGCTGTACGACTTCACCGGCCGCGCGACGCAGCACGCCCGCGCGAACCTGACCGGCACCATGGGCTGGACGGCGGGGTCGGTCGTGATCGCCGGGCTCGTCGGCGGCCGCGTGTACCCGGACGCCGCGCAGGCCGCGTCGGCGAAGTCGGGCAACCAGTTCGGCGGCGAAACGCGGATGGTCGCGGTGGACCTCTCCGCCGGGCAGCTGTACGCGTTCGTCGGCGGCAAGCTCTGGGGCGCGGCGATGCAGGGTTCGGTCAACGCCAAGCTGACGTACTGCTTCCCGCAGCCCGCCGAGGTCTACCAGCAGGTCCAGTGGCAGCAGGCGCAGCGGCAACCGCAGCACCCGATGCCCGCGCCGGCGCCGCAGGTGCCGTTGCCGCCGTACGCCGGCCCGGCCGGTCCGCAGCCGCCGGTCTACCCACCGCCGGGGCACGCACCCCAGCAGGGTCCGTACGGTTACTGACATGATGCAGTTGCGCGGCTGGCCGTCGTTTCCCGGGGAACTCCCCGTGTTCACGCCGGAAACGGCACCCGCGGACCCGCAAGCGTTGTTCCTCGAGTGGCTCACCGAAGCCGGCGAGCACGTGCTGGCGCCGCACGCCGTCACGTTGTCCACAGTGGATGCCGACGGCGCGCCCGACGCGCGCGTGGTCATCCTCAAGGACGTCGGCCCGGGTGGCTGGGCGGTCGCGACCAGCGCGGAAAGCCCCAAGGGCCGGCAGCTGCACAAGGACCCGCGCGCCGCGTTGACGTTCTTCTGGCCCGGCCGTGGCCGGCAGGTCCGGGTGCGCGGCCCGGTCTCCCCCGCCGCCCTCGAGGTGTCGGCGGCGGACTTCCTCGCCCGGCCGCCGGCGTCCCGCGTCGAGGCGTTCATCGGGCACCAGTCCCAGGTGCTGCACGACCCGGCGGACCTCGAGGCGGCGGCCGCGGAAGCGGAGCGCTGGGTCGGGGAGAACCCGGACGTGGCCCCGGAAACCTGGACGCGGTACCTCGTCGACCCGGACGAAGTCGAGTTCTGGCAGGCCAGTCACGACCGGCGGCACGTGCGGCTGCGGTACCGGAAGTCCGGCGACGGCTGGGTCCGCGAGCGCCTCTGGCCGTGACGGCCGCCCTTTCGGGGGTATGCGGGTTCCGCGCCGGTGTGCGCATGATGCACCCCATGCGCTCGAAGATGCTGACCGCCGGGCTGGTCCTGGCGCTGACCACCGCACTCGGCGGGGTGGCCGTGGCCGACGCGCGTCCCGGGGGACGACCGGCGCTGGCGGATCCGCACCCGTGTCCCGGGCAGCCGGGCTTCACGTGCTCGACCCTGACCGTCCCGCTCGACCACACCGGCCGCGTGGCGGGCACGCTCGCCCTGCCGGTGGCGACCGCGGACAACGCGAACGCGCCCAAGGGCGTCCTGCTGTTCCTCACCGGCGGCCCCGGGCAGGGCGGCGTCGGCACCATCACGCGGATCGCCAAGCTGCGGCTGCCCGAAGTCGCGCAGGACTACCGGATCGTCATGCTCGACCAGCGCGGTACCGGGCCGTCGGGGGCGTTGCGGTGTCCCGGTCTGCAGGCGGAGATGGGCAGTTCGGACATCGCGACCCCGTCGGCCGGCGCGGTGCGGGAGTGCGCGCGCATCCTCGGCGACACGGCACCGCTGTATTCGACCGACCAGAGCGTGGCGGACTTCGACCAGCTCCGGCAGGCACTGGGCGTGCCGAAGCTGGTCGTCGACGGCGTCTCGTACGGCTCCTTCACGGCGGCCCGGTACGCGATCGCGCACCCGGAGCACGTCAGCAAGGTGATCCTCGATTCGGTGCTGCCGCACCACACGACGGCGTCGGCTTCGCTGTACCTGACCGGGCTGACGGCGGAGGCGCGCGTGCTGCGCGCGGCGTGCGCGGTGGCTCCGGCCTGCGGTTTCGACCCGGCCGAGGACTTGGCGTGGGTGGTCCGCCACCGCGGCACGGCGGACGGCGTGCGGATCTTCGACACGGTGGTGTCGTACGAGTTCGCCGACCCGACGTACCGCGCTCCGGCGGCGGGCGACATCATCGGCGCCCTTCACGAAGCCCGCGGCGGCGCCCCCGCTCGCCTCGACGGTCTGCTGGAGGCCTACAAGTCCGGCGGCGACGACCCGGCGGCGTTCAGCGCCGGCCTCCACGCGGCGACGCTGTGCGCGGACGGACGTTTCCCGTGGGGCACCGCGGCGACCCCGCTCGCGCTCCGCCGTCCGCTGCTGTCGCTGGCCGCGCGCACGCTCCCGGAGTCGGCGACCTGGCCGTACACGACCGGCGTGGCGACGCAGCAGGGGTTCATCCAGAGCTGCCTCCCCTGGCCGGCGGAACGCCCGGCGTCGAACCCGTCTTCGCGGCTGCCGGACGTCCCGGTGCTGTTGCTCAACGGCGACCGGGACCTGTCGACGCCGCTGGAGTGGGCGCGCGAGGAAGCGGCCCGCGCCCCGCACGGGCAGTTGGTGATCGTGCCGGGCGAGTCGCATTCGATCCAGAACCGCGAGCGCGGCCACGCGGGGCGGGACGCGGTGCTCAGCTTCCTGCGGTCCACGTGACCGGCAGCTCGTGGACGCCGTAGATGTTCATGTCCGTGCGCAGCTTCACCTCCTCGGCCGGGACGGCCAGCGCCAGGGCCGGGAAGCGGCGCAGCAGGCCTTCGAAGCCGGCGCGCATCTCGATGCGGGCCAGTTGCTGGCCGAGGCACTGGTGGACGCCGTGGCCGAAGGACAGGAGGCCGCGGGCGTTGCGGTGGATGTCGAGCGTGTCCGGGTTTTCGAAGCGCCGGGGGTCGTGGTTGGCCGCCAGCAGCGAGACGACGACCGTCGAGCCCTTGGTGATGGTTTCGCCGCCGAGCTCGAGGTCCTCCGTGGCGTAGCGGAAGAAGATGTCGGCCACGGACAGGTAGCGCAGCAGTTCTTCCACCGCGCCGGGCAGCAGTTCCGCGTCGGCGCGCAGTTCGGCGCACTGCTCGGGGTGCCGCAGCAGCGCGAACGTGCCCAGTGACAGCATGTTGGCCGTCGTCTCGTGGCCCGCGAGCAGCAGCAGGAACGCCGCGCCGGTCAGCTCTTCGATGGTGAGGTCGTCGTGGCGGGCCAGGTCGGACAGGATGTCCTCGCCGGGTTCGGCGCGCTTGCTCGTGACCAGTTCGGACAGGTACGTGTTCAGCGCGACGTACGCGCCCATCTTCTCCTCGAGCGTCTGCTCCCGGAGCATGAACTGGGCCGAGTTCGCCTGGAAGGTGTCCCGATCCGCGTAGGGCACGCCGAGCAGCTCGCAGATCACCAGCGAGGGCACCGGGAGCGCGAACTCCTTGACCAGGTCGACCGGCGGGGCCAGCCGGGCCAGGTGGTCCAGCTGCCGCTCGACGACGTCGCCGATGTGCTCCTCCAGCTGCTTCATCCGCTTGACGGTGAAGGCGCCGGTGAGCTTCCGGCGCAGCCGGCTGTGGTCCGGCGGGTCCATGGCGACGAACATGCCCGGCATCGGCGGGGACGGCTCGGTGGCGGCGGGCATCCCCGTCTCGTACGGCACGTGGATGACGTCGAGGTCCAGCCGGGAGCTGAACCGCGTGTCGGCCATCATCTGCCGGACCTCTTCGTAGCCGCTGACGAGCCAGCCCTCGTGGCCGTCGGGGAACACCAGCGGGCTGACCGGGCGGGCGTCGCGGAGCCGGGTGAGCGCGCTCGGCGGGTCGAAGGGTCCCGCGTCGCGGTCCATGGGGAGTCCGTGCGGGACGTCGGCCGTCTGGCTCATCGGCGTTCCTTTCGTGGTGGGTGCCGACGACGATCGCCGAGCGGGCTGACACGGGCCTGACACGCCTCGGACACCACCGCCCGTGGCAAGATCGGCCGCGTGCAGATCGGGATCCTGGGGCCCTTCGAAGTGCGCACGGCCGACGGCGTGCTCGCCGACGTGCCCGGCGCCCGGCTGCGCGGGCTGCTGGTCGCGCTCGCGCTCGAGCCGGGCCAAGTGGTCCCGAAGGGGACGCTCGTCGACTGGATCTGGGGTGAGCACCCGCCCGCCGAAGCGCCGAATGCCCTGCAGCGCCTGGTTTCCCGGCTGCGCAAGGCCCTGCCCGAAGGGTCGGTCGACGGCCGGCCGACCGGCTACCGGCTGGTGGTGGCACCCGAGGACGTCGACGCCGTGCGCTTCGAACACCTCGTCGGCCAGGCACGCCAGGAAGACGATCCGCGCCGGCTGCGCGAGGCACTCGCCCTCTGGCGCGGTCCGGCCATGCAGGACGTCGAACTGCCGGAAAGCGCGGCGTTCGCGGCCGCGGTCACCCGGCTCGAAGGGCTGCGCCTGGCCGCCTTGGAGGACCGGTTCGACGCGGAGGCCCGGCTCGGCCACGGCGCGGAGCTGGTCACCGAGCTGACCGACCTGGTCGCCGCGCACCCGATGCGGGAACGGCTCGTCGCCGCGTTGATGCGCGCGCTCGTCGCGACCGGCCGCGACACCGAAGCGCTGCTCGTGTACGAGCGCACGCGGGAAACCCTGGCCGACTCCCTCGGCGTCGACCCGTCGCCGGAGCTGTCCGAAGTGCACGTCGCGCTGCTGCGCGGCGAGCTGGGCCGGCGGGAAGAGAGCCGGAAGACCAACCTGCGGGCCGAGCTGACCAGCTACGTCGGCAAGGACGCCGACGTCACCGCGGTCCGCGAACTCGTCACCGAACACCGGCTCACCACGCTGATCGGGCCGGGCGGTTCGGGGAAGACCAGGCAGGCCACGGAAACCGCGCGCACGCTGCTCGGCGACCTGCCGGACGGCGCGTGGCTGGTCGAGCTGGCCGGGATCGGCGCCGGCGACGACGTGGCCCAGGCGACGCTCGGCGCGCTCAAGCTGCGGGACTCGCTCGTCGGCGAGGCACCGGACGCCGAGCCGACGGACCGGGTCATCGCCGCCCTGCGGGAACGTTCGATGCTGCTGGTCCTGGACAACTGCGAACACGTCATCGAGTCCGCGGCGGCCTTCGCGCACCGGGTGCTCGGCGAGTGCCGCCGGCTGCGGATCCTCGCGACGAGCCGGGAGCCGCTCGGCATCACCGGTGAAGCGCTGTGGCAGGTCGCGCCCCTGGCCCTGCCCGCGGAGAACGCGGATCCGGCCGAAATCGAGGCCGCCCCGGCCGTCCGGCTGCTGCGGGACCGGGCCGGCGCGGTGCGCAAGGACCTCGCGGTGGACCTCCGCACCCTGGCGCGCGTCTGCCGCGCGCTGGACGGGATGCCGCTGGCCATCGAGCTCGCCGCGGCGCGCCTGCGCACGATGTCGCTCGACCAGCTCGCCCACCGGCTCGACGACCGGTTCCGCCTGCTGACCGGCGGCAGCCGGACCGCACTCCCGCGGCACCGCACGCTGCGCGCGGTGATCGACTGGAGCTGGGAACTGCTCTCCGACGCCGAACGCCTCGTGCTGCGCCGGCTGTCGGTGTTCTCCGGCGGGGCGAGCCTGGAAGCGGCCGAGCGGGTGTGCGGCGACGACTCGACCGAGGTGCTCGACCTGCTGACCTCGTTGACCGACAAGTCGCTGGTCGTCGTCGTGGGCGACGAGGCACCGCGCTACCGCATGCTCGGCACCATCAAGGAATACGCCCAGCAGCGGCTCGCGGAGGCGGGCGAGGCGGACGTCGCCCGGCGCGCCCACCTCGCGTACTTCACCGAACTCGCCGAGACGGCGGAGCCGCACCTGCGGCGCGCCGAGCAGCTGACGTGGCTCGCCACGCTCGAGGCGGAGCACGACAACCTCACCGCCGCGATGCGCGGGGCGATCGCGGCGGGCGAAGCGGCGGAGGCGATGCGGCTCGCGGCGACCGCCGGCTGGTACTGGTGGCTCGCCGGGCACCGGGCGGAGGGCAACGAGCTGGTCATGGCGGCCACGGCCGTGCCCGGTGAGGTGCCGGACGAGATCCGCGGCGTGGTGTACACGTTCGTCGTCCAGTTCGTGACGGCCGGGCAGCAGAGTGACGAGTACCGCGCGGAGGAGTGGATCCGCAAGGCGTACGAGATCAGCCTCGGCGTCGAAAACCCGCGGCTGGCGTTGCGCTTCGCCGGCTCCCTGGAGCGCCTGCTGCACGGGCCGGACGCGGCGCTGTCGGCGTTCGAACCGCTGCTCGCCGACGAGGACCCGTGGGTGCGTGCGGTGGCCCGGTTGCAGCTGGGCAAGATGCGCATCCAGTTCGGTCACGGCGACCAGGCCGCGGACGCACTCCTCGAGACAGCCGTCGCGGAGTTCCGCGCGCTCGGCGAGCGGTGGGGCACGTCGTTCGCCCTGACCGAGCTGGCGGACCGCATCGCCGTGCGCGGCGAGTTCGCCGAAGCGTGCCAGTACTACGAGCAGGCCGTCGACGTCGTGACCGAGGTCGGCGCCATCGAGGACGTCGTCCGGATGCGGGCGCGGCAGGCCCAGCTGTACTGGCTGCTGGACGACGAGCAGGCGAGCGCGGCCGCCTTGGCCGGGGCCCAGCGGGCCGCGGAGCGCGTGGCCTGGCCGAACGCGCTGGCCGAGCTGGCGCTGGCCAAGGCGGAACTCGCCCGCTGGAGCGGCGACACCGCCCAGGCGCATCGCCAGCTCGACGTCGCGACGTCGATGATGGGCGACGACGTCCAGCGCGCGAACGTCCAGGCCGTGATCCAGGACCTGCTCGGGTACCTCACCGAGGACCTCGGCGAGGCCCGGGCCCACCGCGCGGCGGCGTTCGACGCGGCCACCGAGACGGGCCACCCGCTGACGATCTCGCAGGTCCTCGTCGGCCTCGCGGACCTCGCGCTGCGCACCGGACAGGACGAGCAGGCCGCGCGGCTGCTCGGGGCGAGCGCGGGCGTCCGGGGCCTGCCGGACCGGTCGCACCCGGACGTGGCCCGGATCGGGGAAGCCGCCCGGCGTCGCCTCGGTGACGTGGGGTTCACCGAGGCGACGCGGGCGGGGTCGGGAGCGAGCTGGCCGGAGCTGGCCAAGGTCACGCTCGCTTCTTGAAGGTGGCGGACGCCCACAGGTAGCCGACGACGGCGATCCCGGCGCACCACGCGAGGGCGGCGATCAGCGTGCCGGTGGCCGGTGTGCCGTTGAGCAGCCCGCGCAGGGTTTCGATGATCGGCGTGAACGGCTGGTACTCGGCGAACTGCTTGAGGCCGGGGCCCATCTTGTCCGCCGGCACGATCGCGCTGCTGAAGAACGGGAGCATGATCAGCGGCACCGAAGCCAGGCCGGCCGTTTCCGGGGTCTTCGCCGCCAGGCCCAGCGCGATCGTGAGCCAGCCGGTCGCGAACCCGAGCAGCACGACGACACCGGCCGCGCCGAGCCAGTCGAGGAACCCCGCCGCCGGCTCGAACCCGAGCAGGAAGGCCACGCCCAGGAGGGCCGCGATGGCGACCAGGTTGGTCAGCACACTGGCGACGACGTGCCCGGTCAGCACCGCGCCGCGGGAGACGTCCATGACCTTGAACCGGTTGATGATGCCCTTGGTCATGTCGGAGTTGACGGCGATCGCGGTGGCTCCCAGCCCGTAGCAGACGGCCAGCAGCATCAGTCCCGGCGTCGCGTAGTCGACGTAGTTCACGCCGACGTTGAAGGCGTCCCCGAACATGTAGACGAACATCAGCATGATCACGACCGGCATCACGATCGCGTTGAAGATCGACATCGGATTCCGGGCGATGTGCTTGAAGTTGCGGCGCAGCATCACCATCGAGTGGGACTTCATTTCGCGGGAACCTCCGTGGCGTGGCCCGTCAGGGCGAGGAAGACGTCGTCGAGATCGGGGGTGTGGACGGAGAGCTCTTCGGCGCTGAGCGCGTATTCGTCGAGTCTGTCCAAAAGGGACCGGAGCGATTTCGTGCCGCCGTCGCTGGGCACGCGCAGGGCCATGGCCTCGTCGTCCCGGCTGGCGTCGGTGAGGATGCGCGCGGCCGCGTCGAGCTCGCCGGCGGTGGTGAACCGGAGCCGGACGTGGGTGCCGGGAACTCGGCGCTTGAGTTCGTCGGCCGTGCCCTGGGCGACCAGCCGGCCCTGGTCGAGCACGGCGATGCGGTCGGCGAGCTGATCGGCCTCTTCGAGGTACTGGGTGGTGAGGAAGACAGTCACCCCGTCGGCGACGAGGTCGCGGATGATGGCCCACATGGTCCGGCGGCTGCGCGGGTCGAGGCCGGTCGTCGGCTCGTCGAGGAAGATGATCCGTGGCCGGCCGACGAGCGTCATGGCGAGGTCGAGCTTCCGGCGCATCCCCCCGGAGTAGGTCGACGCGGGCTTGCGCGCCGCCTCGGTGAGGTCGAAGCGCTCCAGCAGCTCGGCGACGGTTTTCTTGCCCCCGCCACGCCGGTTCAGGTCGACCATCAGCTGCAGGTTTTCCTGCCCGGTGAGCAGTTCATCGACGGCGGCGAACTGCCCGGTGACACCGATCGCCGCCCGCACGGCCTTGGCCTCGGTGGCCACGTCGTGCCCGGCGACGCGAACCGTGCCACCGTCGGCTTTCGTCTGGATGGTGAGGACGTTGACGGCCGTGGTCTTGCCGGCCCCGTTCGGGCCGAGCAGGGAGAAAATCGTTCCGGCCTCGACTTCGAGGTCCACGCCGTCGAGGACGGTTTTGTCTTGGTAGGCCTTCCGCAGTCCGGAGGCCGTGATCGCCAGGTCTGTCATGAGAGCCACTGTCGAAGGCCGGCCTGACACCGACCTGACACGAACCTGACCCGGTAGCTCTAAAGTCCGTCGAGGCGCTTCCTTCGACAGCGTCCAGGAGGACCGATGGTGGCATCGACCCCGCCGCGGGCGGACCCGCGCACGCTGGTCGCGGCGGCGGTGATCGGCGCGGTCACCGGCGCCGGTACCGGCGTCTTCTGGACCGCGATGGCCGGCACGTATGTGTGCGCCACCGGCAACCCGTTCTGCTCGCTCGGCCAGCTGATCCGGGGCGCAGAGATTTTTCTGGCGACCGTCGCCGGGACGCTCTTGGTTACGCTGCTCGCCCTGAGCATGACGCGGCTGCGGCCGAAGCGGCCGATCGTCCTGGCCGCGATGTTGGTTCCCTTGGCGTCCGTGGTCGCTTACAACCTGACCGGCGGGATCGGCGCCTATCGGATCGCGCTGCTGGCGCTGGTGTCCGCGGCCCTCCACGTCTGGGTGGCCTGGCTCGCCCGGACCGGCGTCCGCTGACTGGTACGACAAAGCCCAGGTCGGCGGAACCGGCCCGACCTGGGCTTGTGTGGTCTTCGAGTGTGGAGCTGAGGGGAATCGAACCCCTGACCCCCGCCTTGCAAAGGCGGTGCTCTACCAATTGAGCTACAGCCCCGGACGCGGGCGGCGCGCCGCCCGCGGGGTGAAGATCAGTTGTGGGAAGCGCCCGCCGGCTTGGCCGGAGTGGTGCCGTTGGTGGAGGGGACCGGCGCGGTCGCCTCACGCCAGAGGTCGGCCTCGGCCTTGGCCGCCTTGTTGCGCTTGACGACGAACAGGACGCCGCCCGCGATGACGGCGAGTGCCAGCAGCTTCTTCACCGAAGCCCCCTTCTCAGCTTGCTTCCCTTACTCCGCGATGTTACTGCACAGCTGCGCGCGGGTGACGGGCCCTCTTGGTTCCACGTGGAACCACTGGTAACGCACGTCACACGTGCCGGAAATACCTACCGGGGGCGTCTGGTTGTACAGAGTGGTCGGTGTGCCCACCGTGTCCCCCGGGCCTCACCCCATCGCCTTCGCGGAGTTCCGTCAGGCTGGAGCCGCGATGAGCCACTCGCCGAGAGGCGACCGTGCGGCACATCGACCGTGACCGCTCAGCCCTGCCGGACTTCTCTTCCCGGCAGGGCTGACCTGTATCTCGCGGTCACACTCGGTGATCGAATGGATCAGTCCGTAGAGGCACTACCGTGCCCGAACAGCGCTAGCGCCGGGCTCGAGACCCGGCTGAGGCTGGGTGCGTGCCAGAAACGCAGAACACGAAGGCGACCGCACTGACCGCCGTCGAAGCGCTGAAGTACCAAGGTGATCCGCTGGCCGACGCGGTGATCGCCGACTTGGTGGCCGGCGGTACGACCGGCGCGGTCAACGAGGTGCTGGCCCGGTTCCGGGACAACGACCAGCCGGTGCCCGAGGACCTCCCCGAGCCGGTGCGCCGGTATCTCGTGGCCACGGACGCCCCGCCGGAGTGGGCCGATCTCGACCGGATCGCGGCCGCGTACGAGTTCTTCGTGGACGACGGGGTGCACGTCGCGTCGGTGCTGTCGTTCGGCGCGATGGTCAACTGCTACGCCCAGCCACGGCCATCGCGCGTGCTGTCGCTCACGCACCGGCTCAACCAGCCCCATCGCCGCCTGTCGGAGACGTCGCAGTTCGTGCTGCACCTGATGGGCCACAACCCGTTCGGCTCCGGCGGCAGTTTCGTGCCGACGATCCAGAAGACCCGGTTGATCCACGCCGCCGTCCGTCATTTCATCACCCGATCCGGCGAATGGGACATCGAGGCGGACGGCGTGCCGTTGTGCCAGCAGGACATGCTGGGCGCATTGCTCATCTTTTCCGTGCAGGTCATCGACGGAATGCGCCGGATCGGCATCTCCGTCACCGACCGCGAAGCCGAGGACTACTACTACGTGTGGCGGGTGACCGGCGCCCTCCTCGGCATCCCGGCCGACGCCATGCCCGAGACCCTCGCCGAGGCTGAGGCACTGAACGCACGGCTCGTCGAGGCGAGTTACGGCCCGTCGGCCGAAGGAATCGAGCTCACCCGCAACCTGCTGCGCCTCTACGAGAACTTGGTGCCCGGCAAAGCGTTCGACGGCGTGGTCGCGGCGATGGTCCGCCAGGTCGTCACCCCGCAGGTCGCCGACTGGCTCGAGGTACCGCACTCGCGCGCGTGGGTCCGCACGGTAGGCGCCGGCGCCCGCGTGATGCGGCTGCTCGAGCGCTCGGAAGACCGCAGCCGGGTGGCCACGACAGTGCTCGACAAGGCCGGCAGCCTCCTCTTGGGCGGAAGCGTGCGCACGCTGACCAACGGGCAGCCGACCGCCTTGACCATTCCCTCGGACCTACGGGAGAAGTGGCTGGCGGCCGGCGTTTGCCCGGTGACACCTCCTCGGAACGGCGGATAGAAAGCTGGAGGCGGCTCAGACCCCGTTGATCCGCGCAATGAGCTCGTCGCGGTACTCCTGCACCGCCTGAAACTCCGGTTCGTCGCCGGTCGCCCGCTTCAACGCGCCTTCCAGGATCTTCAGCCCCTGGCGTTCGTCGCCGCGCGCATCCGCCTGCCTCGCGGCGTTCTCCAAGGCTTTGGCGAGCTTGGTCTGCGCCTCGGGTTCCGTGGTGGCCTGGTGGATCCGGATCCAGTTGCCGCCCGGATCGACGACGGTGAACCCGGTGTACCGGTCGTTGCGCAGCCGCGGCCGGGTCATGCGCGGAATGCCGGCGATGAGCCGTTTTCCGTGCACGGACCGCATCCCAGCCGCGAAGGCCTCGTACAACTCGTTGGTGTCCGCCACGATGACCAGGCAGGTGCTGTACGACTGCGCCGGGTCGTAGCCGTCCATCCCGAAGAAGTGCAGATTGATGTCTTCCCGCCGCACCGCGACGTGCGGGTTCGGCCGCGTCTGCCGATAGGTGATCTCGAAGCCGAGCATCTCGTAGAACGACGCGATCTCGTCGATGGAAGGACAGGGCAGGAGCGGGATGGTCAGTTCGTTGGCCGTTGCTCGAAGCTAAGCCCGAACCTGCCGAAACGACACGGAGCTATTTGCTCATGCGAACAGCATGGCGGCTCGCCCGGCGCCACAAGTCAGTCAGGTCATGCAAAAGCCCGGTCCGCGAAGCGAACCGGGCTTGAGTTGCGTGGGCCTACCAGGACTTGAACCTGGGACCTCTTCGTTATCAGGGCAAGATCACAACTTCTCGATCATGACAGACGCCCAGTGACCTCGCGTTTCAGTGTCCGTGGACGTCCACCGATGACCGTCGACGGCCTCCGCGATTGTCGCCCACTTTGTCGCCCGTCTGCGGCAATCTCGGCTACGTGCAGGCAGGAAGTGTCTGCACAGCTCCGGCACGGAGCAGCAAGGCATGCTCACGAAGGGCAAGCGCCAGCGATGAGGTGGTCCATCAGATGTCACATTCCGTAGCGTGTTATCTACTGTGGTGGTGTGGACGAGACGCAGCCCTCACTCACGCTGACCAACCTGACCGAGCTCGAACATCAAGTGATCAACTCTGCGCGCTGCGGAGAGATCTTCAAACCCGCCATCACGATGACGGTTGACGAGCTGGCGGTCACCGACGACCCTGACCTGCGGATACGAGCCGATCTGCTCCGCGAACTGCTTCGCGGCCTGCACGGTCACCTCGATCCCCGCGGGATTCGAATAGTGGGTGTGCGAGTCGTCGGAGAGCTCGACCTCGATCGCATCATCGCCGGCACCGGTCTGGACTTGAACCAGTGTGCGCTGCCGGACGTCATCATCACCGGCACCGGTGAATTCGGCCCAATCCGGCTGCTCAACGCCCGGATCGGCGGCCAACTCGAACTTATTCGCATCACCATCACCAACACCACCGGCACCGCATTGGCCGCCGACGGCCTCCGCACCGACAGCGACCTGCTCATGCACGACGCCACCATTACCGGCACCGGAGAACTCGGCGCGATCCGGCTGGCCGGTGCCCGGATCGGCGGCCAACTCGAACTTGATCAAGTCACCATCACCAACACCACCGGCCCCGCACTGCTCGCCGACGGCCTCCGCACCGAGAGCCACCTGCTCATGCGCAACGCCACCATTACCGGCACCGGAGAACTCGGCGCGATCCGGCTGGCCGGTGCCCAGATCGGCGGCCAAGCTGTGCTGCAGGTGTCCAGGCTGGACGACAGTTCAGGCCCTCTCCTGGCACTGCAAGAAGCGCAGATCACTGAGGTGCTCGTCTTTCCTTTGGCGGTGGTGTGTTCGGCCGGTCGGCAGGGGATGAACCGCCGTGGCTGCCCTAACAGCGACCGCACTATCACAGCCCAGGGCTTGACCTACCCCATGCTGGGGGAGATCTCGTGGCGGCAATGGCTGCACCTGCTGGTCCACCACACTCCCGCCTACTGGCCCCAACCCTTCCAGCAACTCGCCGCGACCGAGCGCGCCGCCGGCCACGACAACAACGCCCGTGAAGTGCTGATCACCCAGCAAGACGAACTTCGCCGCCGCACCCCTCATGCGCTGGGCAACCAGCTCGCCCGCAGCCGACATGCGCTCTGGGGCCGGCTCGGCCGCTACGGCTACCGAGCCCACCGCCTCGTCACCGCCCTCGCCGTCATCCTCACCCTCGCCGCCACACTCAGCCTGCTCGCCGGACACGTCACCACCCACCCCGGCCACCACGCCGCGGAACGCGTGCCACCCGCCCCCGCCAAACCCGCCGACCCCGGCACACCCTGCTCACCCGTCGAACTCGTCGGCCTCGGCATCGACCGCGGACTCCCACTCGGCACCACTGGCATCCGCACCCACTGCGACCTCGACACCACCACCGGCTGGGGCCAAACCTTCACCGCCACCCTCTGGGCACTCCAAGCCCTCCTCTGGGGCCTGGCCACCCTCGCCATCGCCGCCTACACCGGCCTCGTCCGCAAACCCACCTGATCACCGGGTAGCAAAGGTGCGAATCCGTCTCGCCACTACGAGGGGAACTGACCGTCCATGATGATTGACTACAATGTCAGCGACCACTGGTCAGAGGACGATCCTGACTGGCTGAAGTCTTTGGTATCGTCGCTCGATCGGCACAACGGCGCCAGCACCGTCCTGCCCCTCACAGTCATCGTCGCGGAGATCGCTGAGTGGGTCGAACTCGCCAGCGGCGTCGACGCCTGGAAGAATAAAGCCAACCGAGCCTCGCTCCAACAGGATCTCGCTGAGTCGGTGGGTGCAGTCAGTTCATCGCTTGGTACGTATATCGCTGGACCGCTCGTCGCCTTCGAGACGGCCTTTGCGGACCTCACTGGTAGCTCTTCGGCGGTCCTCAGCCAGCCACCTGGAACTCGTGTCGACGCCGTCTGGACGAAAGCGCTCTCGACCGCCCGCAACCTGTTAAAGGCTCTCGACTCGGACCAAGCCGTACGCGCGAGCTGGGACGACCTGGTCGCGACGGCCCAAGATCGAACCCTTGCCCGACGTGAGTACCGCCCGATCGCGGAACTGCTGTTCGACCAGTTGCGGCGGCGAGGCCTCAGCGCAGAGCAGACGCTCCGCGATCTAGTCTCGATCGTTGCATACGGTCGAGACCCTGAGGAAATTCCCGTCGGTACGAAGGACACACCGCTCGCAGATCGGCTTGCAAACGCCCGCACCTTCGTAGGGACACCCGCCGAGGTCGAGCCGATCGTCGTCTGGCTCGGATACCAGGGCCGGGTCGATCTCCGCCTCTCCGCAGGGCGCGTGTCGTTCATCAATGCGCACTGGGCAGTACCAAACACGGAGCCAGGTGGGCAGGACTTCGAGCACAAGGCAGAGCTCCGGGAGCTCGTCCAACACGGCGGCGTGTTCAAGGTCGCAAAGCTGGTGGATCAGGTATCTGATGTCGACTTCCTGGTGCGCGTCGACCTCGGTGACACAACGGCTGCCGGTGCAGTTGCGCGCGCCGTCGACATCGTGAACACGATCCTGAACGTCGCGATCCACAACGCGGGCGGGGTCCGTCCACACCTTACTCAGCACGGCCTCATTCGCTCGGGGAAGCCCCGCTCCTTTGGTGTCGGAGTCACCAGGCGCGAGACCGGCTTTCACGACGACCACTACGGAGCACATATCACCGCCGAGGCGATCAAGAAGCATGGGCCACGGATTGCAGACGCACTTGCCCGCGAGGAACTCCCCCGATTCCTAGCTGCGGCCATTGAGGTACAGACAACTGCCGATCACCCGTTCAGCCGTGACATGGCGTTGCGCAGGCCATCTGAAGCTGACATCAGCAGCGTGATACCGCTCGCCGACCGCGTCGTACAGCAAGTCGCGGCGCACGCGGCGATGGAGCCGAAGGATCTCTTCAACCTGCTACGGGAGCGCTGGCCGCACGCCCGGTGGTTTACAGACCTTGAGCGTGCGGCACAGATGTGCCTGCTCGGTGGCGGTCGACGCGACGAGCTACTCAACGAGCTAACCGCGGAATGGTATTCGAGTAATCCGAAGCAGCCGTGGATCCTGTTCCTCGCGGATCGAGCCGGCGACTTCATCTCGCTATGCCGCTTGGAGCACGAGCGTGCCTGGATCACGCGAATGTTCGCGAGCGTCAGTGATCACGCCATCTACAGCACCCTCATCGAGGAGTACACAACCGAGAGCAAGGTGCTGGAAGCACGCCGTCACCGCGTCCGCAACGCGTTGGTCCACGGCAACCCGGCCAGCTTCACGGTGGTGCAGTCCGTGCGCGAGTACGCCGACTTCCAGAGCGGCGGCGCCCTCTCACTGGGGCTTGAGTCCTACGTCGAAGGCACGGCGCCTGCTGCAACTTTGGCGACCAGAACGGAAGAATTCATCGCCATGCGGGGCGGCCAAGATGCCGCGAGCTACTGGCGTGCTCGCATCGCGACAGACGGATGGCCGACCGCCTAGCTTGAGCTACCGTTGCGGCAGGGCGTCGTTTGACCAAGACAGGCTCTCGAGGCGCGTGCCTCAGTCACTGCCAACGTCGTATCTCGCCCTGACGAGGGAGCCGGATGGTGTCGATCGGCGCAAGCACCACGAGGGGGTGCCTGCGGCGCTGCCTAGCCTTCCGCCCTCTCTTCAATCTGACCAGCATCCTGTCACCCCAGAGGAAAAGGATGACGGTAGCGGTCGAACTAAGGAAAGGACCGAGCAGCTTCATGGTTTCAATCATGAGGCCCACGCTAGGTCAGGCTGGTCTCCTGATGCGGCCTATGTGCGTGTACACGGCGCCCGAAACACGCACGCGTCGGCGCAGCAGCGCCTCGGCACGCCGCATCACTAGACGATCGGCCGCCGCCCACCTGTCGGCACCTCCGCTGCGCACATGATTGCCGCCATCGAACACGTGCTCTACATTCAGTCGCACGCTGGGCAGACAGGGGAAGTGTCTGCCCAGCACCGGCGCTGAGGCACGCAGATGGACGCCCCCGGCCTGACGAACGCCACCGCCTACGTCGTCGCTGACCAGCCCAACGCCGTCGTCCGCTGGCACGTCCCTGCCCGACATGACGTGATCTACGAGCGCCGCCCCCGGCGAGTTCGAGGAAGCGCGCGTGCTCGCCGCCACCACCCTTCGGCGACCGCCCCTTGCGAGTTGAGGCTCCGAAGCCTGCGACGTAGACGGCCTCAGCGGCGCTAAGCGGTCTTAATCAGACCCATCCGGTCGGCCATGCCGCGGATTTCGCGAGCCACACCTTCTCGCCGAGCGCGGGCAAGCATCGTGGAGATGATCTCCCGGACGAACGGATTCGTCCGAGTCCGGATGTGTCCCAGCTTCTCGGCCTGGACGAGCAGCGCCAACACCTCCTCATCGGGCCGGCGGATGCCGTAAAGCGCACGGGCATGTTCGATCAGGAACGTGGTGCGGCGCGAGTCGATAGTCAACTCGGCCGGATCAACGGTCGCTGCCAGCCGCGCGGCCTCGGCATGGTCGCCACGTTCGAGGGCCGATGAGATGCGCCAGAGCACCACGTTAGCCGGGCTGAACAGCAGGAAGTTCCGGTTGCCGTACTCGACGTGCTCGGCCAGGCCGGCGGCCTCGTCGAGTGCCGCGGTCGCGTCGCCGCCCAGGACCGACTCGGTGTATCCGGTGGTGAGGGTGAGCGCGCCGCGGACGTCGTAGGCGTCGGCCGGGACGTAGTCCAACGCCCGTTCGGCGAGCTTGGATGCCCGCTTGTGCGCGCCGAGACCGGACAGGGCCTGCGTGCGTGCGAACTCGGCGAGGGCGATCCAGCCGGGTTCGCCGAGCCGCTGCGCTGCCTCGTGGCCACGGTCGGCGGCGATCCAGGCCAGCTCGAACGCTCCGAGCCCCTTCGTGAGCAGGGCCGTGGTGTGGGTGGCGGTGACGAGCGAGCGGAGCGCGTCCGGCTTGTCGACGTGGGTGTGCAGGGCCAACAGCAGTTCGGGGAGCCGGGCGCCGACCTCGGCGTCCTGGTTCGCCTGCCGCAGGGCTGCGACGAGCTGCGTTTCGGACAGCAGCTGTGCGAGGTCGCCGATCGGCGGCTCGGTGCCGTCGAGGTCGGTGCTCAGCAGGGCGTCGCGGATGGCGGGGATGGCGGAGTCGGCCTGCGGGTCGCGGATCTCCAGCCCGTCGCCGGTGATGTCGGAGAGGCTGACGCGGAGCGCGCCGGCGATCGCGACCAGGGTTGAGCGCTTGTCGATCGCTGTGCGCTCGTTCTCGATCTTGGACAGGTAGCCCTTGGACAGGCCGGACAACCCGGCGAGCTGTTCGAGGGACAGGCCGCGCCAACGGCGAAGCCGGCGGATCGTGATGCCGATCGAGTCCATGCCGTCAGGGTACAGACTTGGGTTTCCTCGTAGGAAACGTTTGTGACCTGCGACTTTGTACGGTCACTAACTATGCGTGATCGACGACGTACGCGACAAAGCACCGAGGGGGTCGACCAGCTCGGGGGTCCGGCACACGCCGAGGTCGAGGTACGGGAAGACGGCCGGATCGCGCTGACCAGCTCGACGCCCGCAGGCGAGCCGATCCTGTTCAGCGCCGAGTCGGCCGCGCAGCTTCGGAACCAGCTGGGTGAGGCCTTGACCGTCTCTCTGCGCGAGGCTCGCACAGCTCGGGGGTGCAAGGCGCCATGATCGCCGAGCGTTTTGACGACCGGCCGACGTTCTGGTGCGGTGCCTCGCTGTTCAACTCTGGTGGTCAGCGGCTCAACGAGATCGATCTCGACACCTACCAGCATCCGCAGAAGCACGCGGACATGACCGACGCCGACTGGGAACAGGCCGCCGCCGCGGTCCGGGCATTCGACGTCAAGCGGGGGCTTCGATGACCGCGTTGGACGACGGGCCGATGACCGACGCCGACTCGCGCCGAGACTTCTGGGAGTGGCATGAGTTCACCGGGGGCGACGGGTGGGCTCACCTGTACCTGCACTCGGAGATAGCCAACCCGCGGCTGTTCATGCTGCTGCCCTGGTGCCTAACCGACGTCCGCTTCCCACTGGAACACGACCGGCCCAGCATCAGCCACCGCCGGGTCATCCCGCGGCCCGGCCGGGTGTGCCCGGTCTGCGCGAGCCAGAACGAGCACCGGCGAATCGGGGTGCCGCGTGCACGCTCGTGATCGCGAATTGCTCGCCGCCCTCTCGAAGGTCAATTCCAAGATCGGAAGCGTGACGGTCGAGCTACTGACCCTCCAGCCGGACGACGCAGCCTACGCCGCCGGCCTGCGCACCCTCGGCCGCCAACTCGTCCACATCGGCGTAGCCCTCATCTGCCGCGCTGGCGAACTCGACGGCACCGAACTCGATCCATTTGCGCTGCTCAACGCACTCAACCCAGAGACCCACGACCGAACGGAGCGGTCCGAACCGTGACCGAAGCTGCCCTCCGACCAGCCGTCATCGCCCTGGCAGGCGGCCTGCGCGAAGCCCGCAACGAGCGCGGCATCGGCCTACGCCGACTCGCTCGCATGGTCGACCTGCACCACGCTGTGCTGTCGAGCTTCGAACTCGGCCAACGCGCGCCACAAGACACGATCGTGGCGCACATCCTCGGTGTCCTGCGAGCACCGCAAGACGTGCGCGAACACCTCATCGACCTGGCCCGCCGTTCCCACGACCGCGACTTGATCGACCGCACCGGACGTGCCGAGAACTACCTGCGCAGCGCCTTCGAACAGCGATCCACCCGCGTGACCGAATGGTCGCCAACACTCGTCCCCGAGACGCTGCAGACCGCCGAGTACGCCCGCGCGTTACGCGAGACCGGCTTGCTCGCCCCCGAGGCCGCCGACGCAGGTTGCCTTCTCCGCACCGCACGTCAGCTCGCCCTATCCAACCAGCCGGGCCCGCTACACACCTTCCTGATCGGCGAGGTCGCCACACGCCCCGACGCCTGCACCGCCGATGTTCTCCGCGACCAGTTCGACCAGCTGCGCACCTGGACGAGAAGCCCTCGGATCACCGTGCGCCTCGTCCCCACCGCCGGCTGCCCGCCCGGCCTGGTCGAACCGTTCACCCTCTACGAACGCCGAACCGGCGCCCTCGCCGTCGCAGTGCGCCACCACCACGGCGCCGTGTACTCCACCCACCAAGCCGCCTTGACGACCTACGAGAAGGCCGCCCGAGCACTCCAACGCCACGCCACAGAGAACGCGTGGCCCTAAGACCCCGGTCGGCGCGTCCTGACCTCCCTCCAGGCGGCGCGCCGGCTGGGCTTCACGCCCCGATTCGCCGAGCACACGTTCCTGCCGAAGCTCTAGCCTGGCCGAGGCACCCCGATAGAGGAGTCTGATGACATCGACGAAGGCTTTCACGACGGAGCGGACACAAGCTGTCTTCGAGGCAGCGTGCGCCTTCGCCGGGCTGGACGCGACCGACGCAACGCGAGTCCGGTTCGGGGAGAACGCCATCTACCGCCTGGCCGACGGCTCCGCCGTGGTCCGCGTCGGCCGTTCCATTCCGGCCGCCACGAAGGAAGTGCTCGTCGCCGGGTGGCTTGCGGAGCACCGGTTCCCCGCCGCGACGGTGCTCGATGGCAACGAACAGCCGTTCGTCGAGGACGGGCTACCCGTCACGTTCTGGAATTGCCTGGAAGAGGACGACACACCCATCACTCCGGCCGAGTTCGGGAAGTTGCTGCACGATCTGCACGCGCTCCCCCAACCGACGGACTTCCGTCTGCCGGCCTTCTCCCCGATGCCGAAGGTCGAGCCGCGACTTCAAGCCCTGAAGGGCAAGCTGCCCGAAGCGGACCTCGACTTCCTGCGCGACCGATACGAGGAACTCTCCGAGAAGTTCCAAGACCTTGAGTTCCCGCTGCCCGCCGGCCCCGTCCACGGCGACGCGCACCCCGGGAACGTCATGCGCTCCCCCGACGGAACGCTGAACCTGATCGACTTCGAGGACTTCGCCTTCGGGCCGCGCGAGTGGGACGCGGCCGTGCTCTCCGTCCGCCACCAGGCGTTCGGCTGGGCTTCCGAAGCCGAGTACGACTCGTACACGGCGGCCTACGGATTCGATCCGATCGACTGGCCGGGCTTCCCCGTGCTCAGGGCAACACGAGAACTGAACATGACCATGTGGCTCTCGCAGACCGTCGACGAGTCCACCGAGGTCAAAGCCGAGGTCGAGAAGCGGATCAGCGACCTACGCGACGACCAGGCGCCCCGACACTGGAAGGCTTTCTGACGATAGGTGGATGTTGGCGAAGTCGAGGAACTCCTTCACCAACGGGTCGCCGGCATGCCCGCCCAACCGTCCGCGGAAGTCGTCGAGATACGAGATCACCCGGAACGACTTCAGCTTCGCCGCCGTCTCGACGACGGACCTGGCCACGTCCAACGCCTCTTCGAGGTTCCCACCTTGCAGATGCGACGTGGCCAGCACGGTCCGGCAGAACGAGAGGCTCCGGACGTAGGTCGACTCCGAGGCCGCGATGGACGCGGCCGCGTGGTGGTTCGCCAACTCGGCGTTCCCGATGTCGCGGAAGCAGTGCGCGAACTCGGCGTGTAGCTCGGCTTCGTCGAAGTAGTGAATCCAATCGGGGTCGTTCTCTCGGATTCCCTGGCAGTGCCACCGCTCAGCGGTGAGCAAGGCGGCTGTGACGTCCTCCTGCCGGCCGAGCGACGCGAGCGCCCTCGCTTCCATAGCGTGGAAGAGCGCCATCGTCGTCGGCGTCGCGTAGCCGTTGGCCCCCTTGTACGCCGCGCGTGCGAGATCGACGGCCCGCTGGAAGTGTCCGAGGAAGTTCGCCTGGTGCGACATGCCCGCGAGGATTCGGCCGCACAGCGGCTTGTCGCCGGCCGCCTTCGCCAAGCGGAACGCCTGCGTCAGGTACCGCTGCGCGAGCCCGTGCGCGCCCGTGTCATACGCCGTCCAACCGGCGAGCCGAGTCAGAGCAGCGACCTCCCGGAAGTACTCCCGCCCGACCGGGTCTTGCGGGGAGACGTGGCCGATGTTCGGCAAGATCTCCTGGTCGAGGAACGATGCGACGAGCGACTTCGGCCGGCCACCGCCGTACTTGTAGTCGAAGCTGCTGAACATCGCGGTTGCCTCGCGAACCGCCTCGACGTCCACGACGGTGATCGAGCGCGGCTCGGACGGCGGCCGCGATCCTTCGTTATCGGGGTCGGTCAGCCACCTGATGACCAGGCCGCTCCAGGCCTCCGGCACGACGGCTAATGGACCGACCCGCTTCGGCGTCCGCAGCTCAAGTTCGGTGATCGCGCCCAGCGCGACCAGGCTGTGTGCGATCTCCTCGGGGTACTCCAGGCCGACGTCGTCCGACGTGGTCTCGCCGGCGCCAGCGAAGCCGATCTCCTCCAGGCTGACGGGCCGGCCGAGCAACTCGCCGAGGACAGCGGCGATCAGCTGGCAGGTGCGCGGGTGCGGCTTCGTGCCGTCAAGCCAGCGCTTGACCGACACGTGGTCCGCGCTGACTAGCTCGCCGCCGTCTTTCTGGCTGCGTTCGCGCACACGGCGGGCGAAGCCCTTGTTCGTGGCCCCCGCCTGTCGCATAACCGCAGCTAGAAGTGCGTTCGGCTGCTTCCCCGTGTCGACCACCGATACCTCCGAAGGTCATTAAAGCACCCCCCGTGCACCCCCCACGTGCAAAAACGCACCCCCGCGTGCACACTGCTGCACCCCCGCCCCTCCGCGGTTTCCTGAGTTCATCAGCGACAACGCCGGCTCGAAACACCGGGCCGGACCGGCCACTAAAGGCCAGTCGCAGAACAGGAGGAAACAGAGATGGCGAAGAACAACTTCCCGATGATGAAGAGCGGCGGCGGCCTGCTCGGCAAGGCGGTCGGCCTGGTGGTGGCGCTCGCGATCATCGTGCTGATCGTGAAGTACCCGGCCGACTCGGCGGGGTGGGCCAGCGGAGCCGCCCACGGTGTCGGCGCGGTGATCGACGGCGTGGTGACGTTCCTCCGCGCGCTGTTCGGCTAGCTCTCACCGAGCTTCCGTTCGATGTCGCCGAGCCGCTTCCGGATCTCGGCGATGGCCTGCCAGACCCGCTCATCCCCCGAGGCCTCGGGACGAGCCGCTGAGTCACCTTCGGCCGGCTGGGTACGCACGAACGAGCCCTTGCCGTGCCGGATCACCACCAACCCCTCCTCCCGGAGCTGGGCAACCGCGCTCTTGGCCGTGTTCACGGCGACTCCCCATGAGTCGGCGAGTTCCTGGTAGGTGGGCAGCTGGGAGCCGGGTCCGTACTCCCCCGACGTGATCGCGGCCCGAAGGCCGGCGGCTACCTGCAAGAACGGTGCACGCGGATCGTCCGGGTCCATAGATGCCATCTCACCAGCATATGTCAGGTGACTTAGCTAAGTCAGTTCTCATCAGTCAGTTGACAGAGTTAATAGACAGGACTTACTTTGGGTTCCGGTCGAGACCGGCCGCTCCTGAACAGGAGACCTACGAATCGTTGGAGCACATCCCCATGGACGACCTCATCCCTTTGCCCAGCTACGCGCCGGACGGCCTGACCGAGCAGGACGTCGACGCGATGATCGCCGAGTACTTCGTGATGGCGACGGAGCAGAACGCGGAGAGCCCTCGGCCCGCGACGATCGTCGATCGCGTCGCCACGCACCGGCACATCCGACGCAACAGCCGCCAGACGGTCAGCTCCGCCCTGCGAGCGCGGCCCGACGCGGCCGCTTGATTTCGCCCCGGCCCGGCGCACGGAACCGCCAAGAACCACCCGCCGGACCGGGCTCCCAACCACTTCCAAGCCAGTCAGGAGAAATCTCATGGTAGGGCTCAACACGCCCACGAACACCCGAAGCGCATACCCGACTTCGGTCGCCGACCTACTGCCCCGAGTTCGCGAGTTCACGGCGGACCTGGGCGAGGTTCCGTCCCGGAACCGGATCATGACCGAGTTCAAGGTGGGCGCACCGAAGGCGAGCGCGATCCTCGCGGCACTGAACGACGACACCAAGACCGAGCCCGTGCGGAAGCTGCACGCCGTGACCGAACCGGCCGCGAGCGATGAGCGGATTCCGGTTCCGGAGGCACCGGCGGAGACGGCCGACGACGATGGAAATGCACAGGTCACAGATGTCGCAGACCCGGGGACGCCGGGACGAGCGATCAAGCTTTGGCCGGTGCTGCTCCTCGCGCTCCCCGCGTTCGTTGCCGTCTGGAGCGGGTGGGTCGGCCTCGGAAGGCTGACCGGGTTCGGCCCGATCCAACTCCTCCCCGGCATCTGGGACCACCTGACCATCAACTCGGCAATCACGCTCCCGATCGGTGTTGAGACCTACGCGGCTTTCGCCCTGCGGGTCTGGCTGTCCCCCGCGACCCGGACCCACCGAGTCCGGACCTTCGCGAAGTGGTCCGCCCTGGGCTCGCTCGTCCTCGGCATGGTCGGCCAGGTCGCCTATCACCTGATGTCCGCCGCGAACGTCGAACGCGCTCCCTGGCCGGTGACCACGCTCGTCGCCTGCCTGCCGGTGGTCGTCCTCGGCTGCGGCGCTGCCCTTGCGCACCTCGTGCGTGACACCACCGACCAGGAGGTGAACGACTGATGAGCACAACCAATGAGCCGCACGGCGGCCGCGTGATCGCGTTCCCGAGCACGACCACCCCCGAAGCCGACCCGTTCGTGATCGACGCCGACCTCGGCGACGAGGCCGCGGAGCAGTCGCCGGCCGTTCCGGTCGACCGCGCGGTCTCGGACGGCTCGTCGTGGCTGGACCGCCTCCGCTCGCAGAACCGCCAGGCGATCATCCCCGGCTACCTCAAGTCCACGGCCGACGCGAAGGACGCCGCGAAGTGGGTGGGGAAGCACTACGCGCACAAAGCCGGCTACCACGCTGCCCGATCGCCGCTCTACGCTCTCCGCCTCGCGGTGCGCTCTCCTCGCGGCCTTCTCCTCCTACTGGCAGCAACCGGCCGATACGTGACCGACGCCGAGGGGCGGCCGGCCCGATCGGAAACGGCGACTGCCGACAAGGCCGATCTGTACCTGAAGCTGTCGCAACAGCGTGACCGGCGGGTCGTGCTCCGGCTGATTCAGCTCGGTCTTGTGTCGACGGTGGGCCTGGTCTTGGTATTGACGCTGCCGAACGTCCTGCCCGAGTGGGTGATCTGGGCCTGCGGTGCAACTGCCCTGGCCCTGCTGGGAAAGCTCGGCTCCACACGGGACAACCCGGTCGTTCCGTCTCGCGCGGTGCTGTCGACGCAGGTGCAGAAGCTGACGAGCGACAACGTCGTCCAGGCGCTGTCGGTTCTCGGCATCGCGGGCATCAACCAGGCCCTCTCCAAGAACCCGAACGCGATCGGGTTCACGGCGCCGATCACCCGAGACGGCCCCGGATGGCGCGCCGACGTCGACCTTCCGCCGGGTGTCACGGTTTCCGAGGTGGTCGAGCGGCGCGCGAAGCTCGCGTCCGGCCTCGGTCGTCCTCTCGGTTGCGTCTGGCCGGAGGGCAACGCGGAGGTGCACCCGGGGCGGATGGTCCTGTGGGTTGGTGATCAGGACCTGTCCAAGTCGCGTCAGGCGACCTGGCCGCTGCGGAAGCTCGGCACGGTGGACCTGTTCAAGCCTCAGCCTTTCGGCACCGACCAGCGCGGCCGGTGGGTGGACGTCACCCTGATGTTCATCTCGATGGTCATCGGCGCGATCCCGCGGATGGGCAAGACGTTCACGCTGCGAGAGCTGCTGCTGATCGCCGCATTGGACCCGCGGGCCGAGTTGCACTCGTTCGATCTCAAGGGGACTGGAGACCTCTCGCCGCTGGCTCCGGTGTCGCACCGGTACCGCGCCGGCGACGAGCCAGACGACCTCGCGTACGCCGTCGCCGACCTGCGGACGCTCGCCGGCGAGCTGCGACGACGCGCGAAGGTGATCCGGGAGCTGCCGAAGGACCTGTGCCCGGAGAACAAGGTCACGCCAGAGCTGGCCGACAAGAAGTCCCTCGGCCTGCACCCGATCGTGATCGGCGTCGACGAGTGCCAGAAGTGGTTCGAGCACTCGGACTACGGCGCGGAGATCGAGGAGATCTGCACCGACCTCGTGAAGCGCGGCCCGGCCCTGGGAATCGTGATCATGCTGGCGACGCAGCGACCGGACGCGAAGAGCATCCCGACCGCGATCAGCGACAACGCGGTGATGCGGTTCTGCCTCAAGGTCACGGGCCAGCAGGCGAACGACATGGTTCTCGGCACCTCGTCGTACCGGAACGGCATCCGTGCAACCACGCTGTCCTTTCGGGACAAGGGCATCGGCTACCTGGCCGGCGAAGGCGACGAGCCGCGCATCACTCGCGGTGTGTACATCGACGGCCCGGACGCCGAGAAGATTGCGGCTCGCGCTCGGACGGCGCGTCTGACGGCCGGACGGCTGACCGGCTACGCCGCTGGCATCGACCTCACGCCCGACGAGGACGAGGGCACGAGCACCTTGCTCGCCGACGTCCTGGCCGCGATCGGGGACGCCGAGAAGGCGTGGTCGGAACGCATCGTCGATCGGCTCGCCGAGTTGCGTCCGGCGGTCTACGGCCCGTGGGCCGAACTGCCGACCGGCGCGGCGAAGGCAACTCAGCTCTCGACCGCGCTGAAGCCGCTCGGGATCGCCACGAAGCAGGTGTGGGGCAACGACGTCGACACCGGCAAAGGCGCCAACCGGATGGGCGTCAAGCGCGAATGGATCGCCGATGCGCTAACCGAGCGTGAGCGAAGTCGCAAGAGCGGCTAGCTCCCGCAGGGCTCTAGGTCTAGAGCCTGTCCCCTCTAGACCTAGAGCCCTCCCTAGACCGTCACAACATCGCTGATCAGCGCCCTAGCACCTAGAGGCGCGGGTCGAATGCGGCCAAAAATAGCCCCGGAGGCTCCGTTGAACCCCCTCAGCCACCCAACCGCCTTGATCCTCATCCTCCTCACGATCGTCACTCTTGGTTACTCATGGTCGTGCGCGGTCTACCCGTACAAGCCGTGCCGTTCCTGCCGTGGCTTCGGAGCCTTCCGCTCGCCGCTGCTCCGCGCGATCCGGCTCTGCCGCCGATGCAGCGGGACCGGTCGGACGCTCCGCGCCGGCCGCCGCGCCTACAACGCCTGCCACCAAGTCCGCCGGTCGTACCGCGATCTCCGCGACCGCGACCGCCGCGACGACAACCGCTGACTCACAGCTCAACCGAAAGGCCACACCCATGAAGACCACACTGCTCGACCCCGAGCGTCAGTTCCTGGGCTGCGTGATGCAGGTCCGGCTGACCGCAGCTCGTCGGCTGCTGGCCGGCATGCGCGCCGGCGACCTCGGCTCACCGATCGCCGCTCACGTTCTCCAGTTGGTCATCGAGCTGACCGGCGCGGGCCATGCACCGACCCCAATGGCCGTGCTGGATCACGCCCGCGAGCGGACGACGACCGAACCGCGGTCCGGCGGCGCGCACCGCCTGCACAGCCTCGGCCTCTGGATCGTCGAGACGTACGCGGACGGCCCGATCCTGCCGCCGCCGTACTACGGCGCCTGGCTCAAGGCCGTCGTGCTCAAGGGCGCGTACCGGCGCGCCGTCCGAGAGCACGCGGCCCGCCTGGTGCAGGCCATCGAAGACGACTCGCCAACGGACATCCTCCGCAACCAGCTCGACGACACGGAACGCCTCGACGACCTCTGGCGGCGCTACCGCGAAGCCGGAGGCGACGACGAACCGACGGCCCGCTTGGAGGTAGCTGCCTGATGTCCGAAGTAGACGACACCTTGTCCGTGATCGACTTCGTAATCTCCGACGAGCCGGCAGCCAACTGCCAGCAGTGCGGGCGGCCGCGCGGTGACTCCCCGTCCGGCGACTTCTGCTCGGAGAACTGCCAGCGCGTCTGGCGCGGCCGCCACATCGCGGCCAAGCCGACAGAGGACGGCGGCGCCCAGCCGAGCGACTCGCTCCCGGACGCCGCGCCGGTCAACCCGCTCACGTGGCTCGGCCCGGCCCCGGCCGGCGCCTTCGCGAAGCCGGGTCACGAGGTTCTCGACTCGGTCGTGACGTTCGTGTCGCGCTTCTCGGCCTTCGCGAACGAGCACGCCGCGCCGGCGCTGGCGCTCTGGTATGCCCACACCCACGTCGCCGAGCGTCTGTACGTCACGCCGAGGTTGATCCTCGACTCGGCGGAGCCGGGGAGCGGCAAGACGCGCGTGCTGGAGGTCGCCCAGTACCTCGTCGCCAAGCCGGAGATGACGATCAGCATCACCCCGGCCGCGATCTTCCGCATGCTCGCCGACGGGCCGATGACGCTGCTGTTCGACGAGATCGACGCAGTGTTCAACCCGAAGACTGGAGGGAACAACGAAGACCTCCGGGCGCTGCTCAACGCGGGGTACAAGCGGTCAGCGACCGTGACGCGGTGCGTCGGCGACGCCAAAAGCATGAACGTCACCCGGTTCCCGGTCTACGCGCCGGTCGCCCTTGCCGGGATCGCTGGCGGGATGCCCGACACCATCACCACCCGCGCGATCACCGTCCACATGCGCAAACGCCGGTTCGACGAAGTCGTCGAGGAATTCATCGAAGAGGACGTCGAACGCGAGTCGGCACCAGTCCGCGCCGAGCTCGCGGAGTGGGTCGGTCGCGTCGGCGACGAAGTGAGCCGCGCCCGGCCAGAACGCCCGGCCGGCGTCCGCGACCGAGCGGCCGAGATCTGGCGGCCGCTGCTGGCGATCGCGGACGCGGCCGGCGGCCACTGGCCGGAGACCGCGCGCCGGGCATGCCGTCACTTCGTGCTCGAAGCGACCGCGCAACCGGCATCGATCGGTGTGCGGCTGCTGGCCGACGTCCGACAGATCTTCGCCGCGCAGAACACCGACCGCATGGTGACGGCCGAGCTGATCCGGGAGCTGCACGCCGTCGAGGACGGCCCGTGGACCGACGTCCAGGGCAAGCCGCTCGACAGCCGCCGCCTCGCGAAGGAACTCGACCGGTACCTGGTCCGACCCAAGGACCTCAAGGTCAGCGGCAAGACGCTGAAGGGCTACCGCATCGACGGCGACGGCGGACTTGCCGACGCCTGGAGCCGCTACCTCCCACCGCTCGAAACGGGGGCGACCTCCGCGACCAACGCGACCTCGCAGGTCGACGCCACATCCGGGGTCGCACTGCCGCCCAGCTCGGCCGCGACCTCCGCAACCGGGGTCGCGGACGGTCGCGGCATCCAACGGCCACTCGCACCCGTGCTGAGCAGCCCGGTCGCGGAGGTCGCGGACGTCGCGCCCGCGAAGCCGGACCACGACACCGAGGGGGATCGATGAACGCCGTACCCATGCCGGTCGCCGTGCCCGAACGGCACCTCTACCGGATCACCGAAGCGATGCGCCTGCTCTCGATGAGCCGCTCGGTCATCTACGAGCAGCTCCGCTCGGGGCGCCTGCACTCGGTCAAGCAGGGACGCGCCCGGTTCGTGCCGGCGGTCGCCATCCAGCAGTACATCGAGTTGCTCATGAAGGAAGCGGGGGTCAGCTATGGCGAGTCGGCGTAGTCGCGGAGACGGCGGCCTTCACTGGGACGATGCGCGACAGCGCTGGATCGCCACCATCACGACCGGGTACACCCCGGCCGGGAAGCGCATCACGCGGAAGGCCAGCGGCAGGACGAAGACCGAAGCGCAACAAAAACTGAAGGCTCTCGTCCGCGACCTCGACGACGGGTTGCCCTCGGAAGACCAGCTGTACACAGTGGCGCACGCCGTGCGTGACTTCCTAACCTACGGCCTGCCGAGGCGAGGACAAGCGACCGTCGAAAAGCTAACGATCCTCGCGAACAAGCACGTCATCGCAAGTCTGGGTGCTCGAAAGCTGCGAGAACTGACAGCTGACGACGTAGATAGGTGGCTCGCCACGAAGGCGAAGACGCTGTCGACGCGCACCCTTCGAGACCTGCACTCGATCCTTCGCCGGTCCGTCGAGCGGGCGCAGAAGCGGGACAAGGTTCGGCGCAATGTAGTCCTCTTGTGTGACATTCCAGAAGGACGAGCCGGGAGGCCGTCGAAGTCCCTGACCTTCGACCAGGCCGAGGCCCTCCTAACGGCTGCGGAGTTCACCTCGATGCGGGCGTACATCGTGGTGTCGCTGCTGACCGGCGCACGGACGGAGGAAATGCGGGCACTCACCTGGTCGCACGTCGACTTGGTCGGTCAGCCGGCGGCCAATCCACCCATACCTCCGCACATGATGGTGTGGCGCTCGGTCCGGGTGGACGGCGACACCAAGACGCCGAAGTCACGCCGCTCATTAGCCCTGCCTCAACGCTGCGTCGACGCTCTGCACGCTCACCAGCGAAAGCAGGCCTTCGCCCGGAAGCTCGCAGGTGTTCGGTGGATCGACAACGACCTGGTGTTCTCGTCGGCAGTCGGTGGTGAGCTGGATGCGGCCAATGTTCGGCGGGCGTTCCGCCGAGTGTTGCGCAGGACCGGTCTCGATCCGGAGGACTGGACGCCCCGTGAACTGCGACACAGCTTCGTTTCGCTCCTATCCGACAGTGGGATGGAAATCGAAAAGATCTCGCGTCTCGTTGGCCATAACGGCACGTCGGTAACGGAGCGGGTCTACAGGCATCAGCTCCGCCCGATAGTTCAGCACGGCGCCGAAGCGATGGACGCGATCTTTTCCCGTACCTGATCCATGGAGGAACTTGGGTCACGCCGGTCCAGCCGAGGGCTGGGCCGGCGTGTTACGGCAGTATCTGATGAACTGCTCCGCCCGAGAAGTCTGCGATGTAAAGAGTTCCATCGTCGCCAAGTGTCAGCTGCGAAGGATTTCTCAGCCCCTCGACAACCGTGGTCGGATCCACAAGACCATCTCGCGGCAGGCGTATGACACGGCCGCCATGGAAGTCACTGAGATAAACATCCTCTCGGACGCAGATCATCCCAGCAAGCCCACTAAGAGTCCTGTCACTTAGAATATTGCCACCAGTATTATTATCGCGATCGATATGCCATAGCGAGTCGAAGTTAAACATCAAGGCGGAATTTATCGCAGGGGAGCATAAAACCAGAAGGCCATCACTGGAGCGCGTAATGGCCTTAAGAGTACCGTCAATCTCGGCAATCTTAGTCGTCGGACCATTTATTCCAACGCGGTAAATAAACCCAAGGTGAGTACCAACGATTAAGTCACCCTCGTCCCAGGCGAGCGCCATCAGCGTTCCGGCCCACTCCGCAGCCACAATCTGACTGGTAGCATAGTCGGTACTGCGATGAAGAACGAGCACACCTTCTAAGCCCGGAAGAACTACTGCAATATCACCGGCGGAGTTCGCAGCGAGCTTGTCCGTCCCGAGCATGACGGTGTGCATCCGTGGCGTCGCCGCCACCAGTCGATACACTCCGTTCTTCTCTACCCGCCACAGTTCCGTACTGCGAGTGCTTACAACTAAGCCGTCAGCGGTCCAAGCAATCCCGGCGACAGGAGGTAGACCGGTTAGAAGTTCGGTCCGCGTTCCGCGCGGATGGGAAGCGACCTCGACTGCAGCTTCCGCTGAGCATCCATCCAAAAGGCAGCGCAACCTAGTGTTGCCGGGCGCTTTCGCGATGACCGCGCCACCTCTGAAGTAGACGATCTTCTCGTCTTCTGCCTCTACTTGCGGGTCATCCAACGCCTCAGTCCATGTCGCAACGCCATCAGTGAGGTGCTTCAACACCCGAAGGGGCGCCTTCGCACCACGCCGGAGACGCAGGTAGCTAGGTTCAAGACTGATATGCATAAGGCGGGCGGGATGAGCCGGGGCAACAGGCTGTCCTTCGAACAGCATTGCTCCATCCCAAAGTTTACGCAGCGAGGAACTTTCTCGGTCGCGGACCCATACTGCGTTAAGTGCCTTTGTGGTCGAAGCCTGCCAACTAACGTAGTGACCGACGGCGTACGCTTCCTCGGTGGGCATAATGCGCTCAGTTTCTGCACCAGCTTCTAAGCAGAGCAGCCGTACACCCGTCGCATCTAGTGGCTCACGTCCATCCGAGTCACCGAACAAGGGAATATTAATCTCGATAACTCGATACCATGACTCAAGGTTAGGTTCACTGACAAACCAGACGGTGTGGGCTGCACCCTGTCGGTGGCCATCGACAAGGTGAATTCGATGCTCTCCAGGTGGCACCCGGTCTACATCTACCACGAGAGATCCCGGTCGATAGCTAATTTTACCCAGCCGAATTGTCTCGTCCAGCCATGCCTCTACTTGTGATGTAGCTCGATCGACCCAAAGGGTCAGAGAGCCACCCTGGCGGTGCTCGTGACCACGAACAACGGGCGCTCGGTCGATATCGCGGTCCAACAAATCTAAAAGAGTACTAGCATGGGCGAGTAGCCGCAGACATTCGTAACGCGACCTGCATGGCAGAAGGGGGCGATCCTTGTGCGATCGATCGCCTTTGAACAACCCGATCGCACCACCGAACAACTCGACGAGACGGTCTCTATCAGCTTCACGCTCAGTAACTCGAATTGAGTTCGCAGCCTCCCGGAACGCCAGCTTGATCAAGTCATTGCCGATTGACGGATTTTTAATTCGCTGTTGAACCTCATGCTCGACACGGCGAAACGCCGCAAAGATCGCGTCGTCGAACCGGTTCGCACGCACCAACTCCGCGCTGACCTCGGCGATTTCCGCTCGCAAGATAGGCAGAAGAATATCGAGGTCTTCGCCGCTGCGACCCGAGACGACGGCTTCCGCCTCGCGGGCGGTAGGCCCAACGTCTTCTGACAGTTCGTGAAGAATCGAGATAGCCTCTGAGAAACTATTTATCGACCCCTGAGCAGACCTACGGTCTCGTTCAGCTGACTCGTAGTGCTCCAGGAGCACGTCCGGCCCCTCCACATGCCTGTAAGGACGTACGCGCCGGCGATCGATCGTCAGGTCCCAGAGCCAGGGCTCGTTTGGCTGCCAGTGGACGCCAGACCAGAAGTGAGGAAGAAGATCAACCAAGACACGGAGGCGCGATAGCCTTGCTCGTGCGGTTTCCACCTCCGGCGATTGATTTGAACCGGGTCTAGGTTCCTCCGGCTCTACATCGTTCTCAGTGGCGTCGTGGGGCTCGCCGTCGTGGTCGGCGCTTGCGTCCCCGATGCTCAGCCCAAGCTCCAGCACGAAGTCGGCACTTCTCACGATGAGAGCATTTTCGTCGACTTCTGGCACTTCACGCTCAACCCTCACAACCCATGCCACAAACCGAGCTAGGAGGTCCAGATCGTCTCGGCCGCCGGCGCACACCATCACGCCCCGCAGGGTCAGACGGACTTCGTCACTGTCCGAGAATCCCGAAGCATGCCATGGCCTGGAGATGTATACGCGCGGAAGCGCCAGGAGTGCGGCTTGAGCATCTTCAATGTTCAGCATGCGGTCAGCCCGCAGATCCACCGCAGTGAAGGTCGGCCACGCACCGCGCTGATTCATGAGGTCGTAAACGAGCTGGAGCAGGCGCTGGTCTGCGGCGCTCACCGGAGTGATTTGAGTCACGCCGACCTCCTGCGCATCATGTCGAGTCGCGGGACGCCTACGCCAGCCCGGCACGACAGTCACTCAGTTAGACACTCAGGGGCGGTTTCCCTTGATCGGGAAACCGCCCCTGACTTGTGTGGGCCTACCAGGACTTGAACCTGGGACCTCTTCGTTATCAGCGAAGCGCTCTAACCGCCTGAGCTATAGGCCCTCGAACGAGGAGAACTTTACAGGACCCCCGAGGGGGCCCTGCAACCGGGTCACTCCCGTTCGGACAGGGTTACCTCGAGGCCGCCCGCGAGGTCTGCCGAGACGTTGTAGATGAACGCGCTCACCGTTGCCAAGGCCGAGACCAGGACGATGTTGATCGCGCCCAGGATGGCCGCGATGCCGAACACGCGGCCGGCGCTGATCAGGGGTTCGGCCGACGCGTTGGCGCCCTCGCCGCCGACCAGGGACGAGTATGTGCCGTTCAGCTTGTCCCAGACGCCCATGCCGTCGAGGACCGTGTACAGCACTCCGACCGCCACCAGCCAGACGAAGAACATCGCTACGCCCAGGACCAGGGACAGCTTCAGCACCGACCACGGGTCGAACCGCTTCACCTGCAGTGATGCCCGGCGCGGGCCGCGGCCCGGGCGACGCAGCGCGCTCGGACGGGCTCGCTGGGTCGATGCCGGGGGAACCTCGCTGCCGGAGGGTGGGGTGTCGCCTGAGCCGCCGAAGAGGCGGGGGGCTGCGCTGCCCGTCACCACCGGACGTTCGGGGGTGACGGGCTGCGGTGCCGCGGCCGGGGGCGGTGCCTCGTCCGTGGCCAGCTTGACCGTCGCTTCGGCGTCGCCTTCCTTGTCGACCCGCTGCCAAGGTGGGCTGGCCGGCGTTCCGTTCGAACCCGCTGCCTCGGGATTCTCGGTCGGTGTCACGAAGAGTCAGTCCTTACCCGTGCCGTGGGGCGCTGTCCGTAGTTGTGAACTTACTGCTCCGACGGCGCCGTCGTCTCGTCACCCGCTTCGGGCGCTTCGGGAGCTTCACCATTGGCGACGTCCGAGGGCTCGTCCGCGTTGCGTGCGACCGCGAGAAGAGTGGTTCCTTCGCCGAGATTCATCAGCCGGACCCCCTTCGTCTGCCGCCCTGCCTTGCGGACATCGCCCGCCGGTGTGCGGATCACGCCGCCGCTCGAGGTGATCGCGTACAGCTCGTCCTCGGCGTCGACGATGAGCGCACCCACCAGCCTGCCACGTTTGCGGTCGTGCTGAATGGTGAGCACGCCCTTGCCGCCGCGGCCCTGGACCGGGTAGTCCTCGATCGGCGTGCGCTTGGAGTACCCGCCGTCGGTGGCGACCAGGAGGAACTTGCCCTCCTTGACCACGCTGACGCCGAGCAGCTCGTCACCGTCGTTGAACCGCATGCCCATCACGCCGGACGTCGGGCGGCCCATCGGCCGCAGCGCCTCGTCCGTCGCGTGGAAGCGGATGGACTGGCCCTCGGCCGACACCAGGAGCAGGTCGTCCTCGGCCGCCGCGAGCACCGCGCCGACCAGCTCGTCGCCTTCGCGCAGGTTGATGGCGATGAGGCCGCCGGAGCGGTTGGAGTCGAAGTCGGTGAGCTTGGTCTTCTTGACCAGGCCGCGCTTGGTGGCGAGCACCAGGTACGGCGCGACCTCGTAGTTCTTGATCTGGATGACCTGGGCGATCTGCTCGTCCGGCTGGAACGCCATCAGGTTCGCCACGTGCTGGCCGCGCGCGTTGCGGTTGGCCTCGGGCAGGTCGTACGTCTTGGTCCGGTAGACGCGGCCCTTGTTCGTGAAGAACAGGATCCAGTCGTGCGTCGAGCAGACGAAGAAGTGCTGGACGATGTCGTCCTGCTTCAGCGTCGCGCCCTGCACGCCCTTGCCGCCGCGCTTCTGCGAGCGGTACAGATCCGTTTTCGTCCGCTTGGCGTACCCCGTGCGGGTGATGGTGACGACGACGTCCTCGACCGCGATGAGTTCCTCGTCGGTGACTTCGCCGCTGAAGCCGATGATCTTCGTGCGCCGGTCGTCGCCGTACTTGTCGACGATCGCCATCAGCTCGTCGCGGATGATCGCGCGCTGGCGCTCGGGCTTGTCGAGGATGTCCTTGAGGTCGGCGATCTCCAGCTCGATCTCGGCCAGCTGGTCGATGATCCGCTGCCGCTCCAGGGCGGCGAGGCGCCGCAGCTGCATGTCGAGGATCGCGGTGGCCTGGATCTCGTCGACGTCCAGCAGCTCCATGAGGGCCGGCCGGGCCTCGTCCGCGGACGGCGACCGCCGGATCAGCGCGATGACCTCGTCGAGCGCGTCGAGCGCCTTGACGTACCCACGCAGGATGTGGGCCCGCTCCTCGGCCTTCTTCAGGCGGAACCTGGTCCGCCGGACGATGACCTCGACCTGGTGCTTCACGTAGTGCCGGATGATCTGGTCGAGCCGCAGCGTGCGCGGCACGCCGTCGACCAGGGCCAGCATGTTGACGCCGAAGTTCTGCTGCAGCTGGGTGTGCTTGTAGAGGTTGTTCAGCACCACCTTCGCGACCGCGTCCCGCTTGATCGTGACGACGATCCGCATGCCGGAGCGGCTGTTGGACTCGTCGGCGATGTCGGAGATGCCGGTGAGCTTGCCGTCGCGGACCAGGTTCGCGATGTTCTCGACCAGGTTGTCCGGGTTGACCTGGTAGGGCAGCTCGGACACGACCAGGATCGTGCGGCCCTTCGCGTCCTCCTCGACCTCGACGACCGCGCGCATCCGGACCGAGCCGCGGCCGGTGCGGTAGGCGTCCTCGATGCCGGAGGTGCCGAGGATCATCGCCTTGGTCGGGAAGTCCGGGCCCTTGATCCGGACCAGCAGCGCGGCGAGCAGCTCGTCGTCGGTCGCTTCCGGGTTCTCCAGCGCCCAGACGACGCCCTCGGAGACCTCGCGCAGGTTGTGCGGCGGGATGTTCGTCGCCATCCCGACCGCGATCCCGGAACCGCCGTTGACCAGCAGGTTCGGGAACCGCGACGGCAGGACGTCGGGCTCCTGCGTCCGGCCGTCGTAGTTGTCGGAGAAGTCGACGGTGTCTTCTTCGATGTCGGCCAGCATCTGCATGGCCAGCGGCGCGAGCCGGGACTCGGTGTACCGCATGGCGGCCGCGGGGTCGTTGCCCGGCGAGCCGAAGTTGCCCTGGCCGTCGATCAGCGGGTAGCGCATCGACCATGGCTGGGCGAGCCGCACCAGCGCGTCGTAGATCGCCGAGTCACCGTGCGGGTGGTAGTTGCCCATGACGTCGCCGACGACGCGCGAGCACTTGTTGTACCCGCGGTCCGGCCGGAAGCCGGAGTCGAACATCGAGTACAGGACCCGCCGGTGCACCGGCTTGAGCCCGTCCCGGACGTCCGGCAGCGCGCGCGACACGATGACGCTCATCGCGTAGTCGATGTAGGAGCGCTGCATCTCCTGCTGGATGTCGACCGGTTCGATCCGGTCGTGGTCCGGAGCCGGCGGCAGAGTTTCCGTCATGAGGTCCTTCTCGGGTGCGGGGGCCTAGCGGGGGCGAAGAACGAGGAAGACGCCTACACGTCCAAGAAGCGCACGTCCTTGGCGTTGCGCGTGATGAACGAGCGGCGGGCTTCGACGTCCTCGCCCATCAGGACCGAGAACAGCTCGTCGGCCTGGGCGGCGTCGTCGAGGGTGACCTGGCCCAGCAGCCGGTTGGCCGGGTCCATCGTGGTCTCCCACAGCTCTTCGGCGTTCATCTCGCCGAGGCCCTTGTAGCGCTGGATCGCGTCGTCCTTCGGGAGCCGCTTGCCGGCCTCGACGCCCGCCTGGATGACGGCGTCGCGCTCGCGGTCGGAGTACGCGTACTCCGGCTCGGCCCGCGGCCACTTGATCTTGTACAGCGGCGGCCGCGACAGGAAGACGTGGCCGTGTTCGATCAGCGGCGTCATGAACCGGAACAGCAGGGTGAGCAGCAGCGTGGTGATGTGCTGGCCGTCGACGTCGGCGTCGGCCATCAGCACGATCTTGTGGTAGCGCAGCTTCGTGAGGTCGAACTCGTCGTGGATGCCGGTGCCGAGCGCGGTGATCAGCGACTGGACCTCGGTGTTCTTGAGGACGCGGTCGATGCGGGCCTTTTCGACGTTGATGATCTTGCCGCGGATCGGCAGGATCGCCTGGTACATCGAGTCCCGGCCCTCCTTGGCCGAGCCGCCGGCCGAGTCACCCTCGACGATGTAGAGCTCGCACTCCTCCGGCTTGGTGGAGCGGCAGTCCTTCAGCTTGCCGGGCAGGCCGCCGATGTCGAGCGCGCCCTTGCGGCGGACCAGGTCCCGCGCCTTGCGCGCGGCCATCCGGGCCTGCGCCGAGGAGATCGACTTGTTGATGATCGTCTTCGCCTCGGTGGGGTTGCGCTCGAACCAGTCCGCCAGCCACTCGTTCGACGTCTGCTGCACGAACGTCTTGGCCTCGCTGTTGCCCAGCTTGGTCTTGGTCTGGCCCTCGAACTGCGGCTCGGACAGCTTGATCGAGACGATCGCGGCGAGGCCCTCGCGCACGTCGTCACCGGTCAGGTTGGTGTCCTTCTCCTTGAGCAGCTTCTTGTCGCGCGCGTAGGTGTTGACGACGCGGGTCAGCGCGGCGCGGAAGCCCTCTTCGTGGGTGCCGCCCTCGTGGGTGTTGATCGTGTTGGCGAACGTGTAGACCGACGGCGTGAAGCCGTTGTTCCACTGCATCGCGACCTCGACCTCGAGGCCGGTGCCCTTCGCTTCGAAGGAGATCACGCTGGAGTGGATCGGGTCCTTGCTGCCGTTGATGTGCTTGACGAAGTCCTCGAGCCCACCCGGGTAGCAGTAGGTCTTTTCCTTGACCCGCGCGACCTTGCCCTCGGCGTCGGCTTCGGTGTCCTCGTCGGCGACGCGCTCGTCGCGCAGGGACAGCGTCAGCCCCTTGTTGAGGAACGCCATCTCCTGGAGCCGGCGCGAGATGGTCTCGAAGTTGTACGTCGTGGTCTCGAAGATGTCGCCGTCGGCCCAGAAGGTGATCGTGGTGCCGGTCTCGGACGCCGGGCCCAGGTCTTCCAGCTCGCCGGGGATCTGGTCGGTGTACTCCTGGCGCCAGCTGCGGCCGCCGTACTTGACCTCGGCGAGCAGCTTCTTCGACAGCGCGTTCACCACGGAAACGCCGACGCCGTGCAGGCCGCCGGACACCGCGTAGGAGTCGCTGTCGAACTTGCCGCCCGCGTGCAGCACGGTGAGCACGACCTCGAGGGTCGGCTTCTGCTCCTTGGGGTGCATGTCGACCGGGATGCCGCGGCCGTCGTCGACGACGCGCACCCCGCCGTCGGCGAGGAGGGTAACCTCGACCTTGGTGGCGTGGCCGGCCATCGCCTCGTCGACGGAGTTGTCGACGACCTCCTGGACGAGGTGGTGCAGCCCGCGTTCACCAGTGGAACCGATGTACATGCCGGGGCGCTTGCGGACCGCTTCGAGGCCTTCGAGCACCGTGATCGACGACGCGTTGTACTCGTGCTTGTTCTCGGTCACCGGCGTTGTATCTCCTCGTCTCGCCCGAGCGGACGCTCGCTCTCCTCCAGTGTACTTGGCCGCGTCCGCTGGCATGCGGCAAGGACACCCCTGAACGCGTCACAGACGAACGAAATCGGTTCGAGCCGAGTCTTGACGTATCTCGGGAGGTCTGGATGCGTTCTCGGGGCATTCAACCGAGCATCGCGCAACCTGGGTCAGCCGTACGTGTCACGAGGGCCGCGCCCCGGCACGTGCCGGGGCCCTTTCCGCCAGCTCGGGGCGGTCGGGCCCTGGATCCGCATCCGCTTGACGACGCCGTTGCCGACCCCCGCCGCG
The DNA here is from genome assembly GCF_040681595.1 of Amycolatopsis sp. NPDC051716. NCBI lineage: Bacteria > Bacillati > Actinomycetota > Actinomycetes > Pseudonocardiales > Pseudonocardiaceae > Amycolatopsis > Amycolatopsis sp. NPDC051716. Next base: position 311,820 of record NZ_JBFAZA010000001.1, read on the forward strand.
ATCTTGTGCAGCAGCTTTCCCTGCAGCAACCGCAGCTGGGTGGCCCACGCCGTCGAGCTGGCGCGGACGGTGAGTTCGCCGTCCTTCAGGGCGACCGGCTGCGCGTGCTCGGCGACGTCTTCGCCGACCAGCCGCGCCCACTGCGCGAAGACGCGGGCGCTGGTGACGCTCTCGTTCCAGCCGCGGTCGCTCATCAGCCGGGAGACGAGCCGGCCGAGCGGTTGCGGGTCACGCGCGTCCGCACCAGGCCCCGACCAGCGGCGACGCCGGGGGCTCTGCCCACCGCCGGTGGCGGGGCGGCGCCGGCCGGGCGAGGTACCGCGCTCCTTGGCTTTGGCCTTCGCGGCCTCCAGCGCGGCGTGCGCGAGATCGCGGCCCGTCATGGGCGGCTCGTTCGGCCCAGCGGCGGCATCACGCTCCGTGCCCGAAGCGGGCTTGGCGTTCGACGGAGGGCCGTCGCCAGGGGTTTTGCGCCACCCATCTGGCCGCATGGTCACGCGGGGCGATAACTCATTCACCGTGTTATCCACACTGTCCACAGGTTTGTCCCCAGATCGGGTGCGCTTTGTGCCGCCCGTCACACGGGGTGCTCGATCGCCGTGCTCAGCCACGCGTGATCTCACCATCCGCCACCACGAACCGGGTGCCGGCCAGCTCCCCGGGCACGTCTTCGTCGACCGCGGCGGTCACCAGCACCTGTTCGGCGCTCGCGGCCACCTCGGCCAGCCGGGCGCGGCGCTTGCGGTCCAGCTCGGCGAACACGTCGTCGAGCAGCAGCACCGGCTCGCCCGCCTCCGCGCGCAGCAGCTCGTAGCTGCCGAGCCGCAGCGCCAGCGCGAACGACCACGACTCGCCGTGGCTCGCGTAGCCCTTCGCGGGTGCCTCGCCCAGGATCAGCTCCAGCTCGTCCCGGTGCGGGCCGACCAGGCTGATCCCGCGCTCGAGCTCCGCTTTGCGGGCTTCGCCCAACGCCTTGAGTAAGACGTCCTTCAGGACCTCGGGTTGCGCCCGTTCGCCATCCGGTACGCCGTACGTTTCCGGCATCGTGGCACCCAGCGACGACCGGTAGGCGATTTTCGCCGGCCGCGAGTCGGGCGCGACCCCCATGTACGCCGAAGCCGCGTGCGGCGCGAGGTCGGCGACGAGGTTCAGGCGCGCGGCGAGCAGCTCCGCGCCCGCCACCGCCAGGTGGTCGTCCCAGACCTCGAGCGTCGACAGCGCGTACGGGTCTTCGCGGCCCGTACGTCGTTTCCCGGCCGTCTTGAGCAGGGCGTTCCGCTGCTTCAGCACCTTCTCGTAGTCCGCCCGGACGCCGGCGTACCGCGGCGCGCGCAGCACCAAGAGCTCGTCGAGGAACCGGCGCCGCTCACCCGGGTCGCCCCGCACGAGCGCGAGGTCCTCCGGGGAGAACAGCACCGTGCGCAGGATCCCGAGCACGTCACGCGGACGGCCGACCGCGCCGCGGTTGACCCGCGCGCGGTTCGCCCGGCCGGCGGTGATCTCGAGCTCGACGGTCAGCTCGCGATCGTCGTTGACCACCGCGACCCGCACCAGCGCGCGCTCGCAGCCGTGCCGGATCAGCGGTGCGTCCGTCGCGACGCGGTGCGAGCCCAGCGTCGCGACGTACCCGATCGCTTCCAGCAGGTTGGTCTTGCCGCGACCGTTCTGGCCGACCAGCACGGTCGGCCCCGGTTCGAGCGCGAGATCGGCCTGCGGCCAGGAGCGGAAGTCGGTGACCTGCAGGTGCCGCAGATACACCAGGGGCTCCTTACCCGCCGACCTTCTTCACGGCGTGCCCACCGAACTGGTTGCGCAGCGCGGCGACCGCGCGCATCGCGGCCGAGTGCTCCTGCCGCGAAGCGAACCGCGCGAACAGCGCGGCCGAGATGACCGGCGCCGGCACCGCGTTGTTGATCGCCTCTTCCAGCGTCCAGCGGCCTTCGCCCGAGTCCTCGACGTAGCCCTCGAGGTCGTCCAGCTCCGGGTCCTCGTCGAGCGCGCGCACGAGCAGGTCGAGCAGCCAGGACCGGACGACCGTGCCGCGCTGCCAGCCCTTGATCACGGCGGGCACGTCCTTGACGACCTTCGCGGCCTCGAGCAGCTCGAAGCCTTCCGCGAAGGCCTGCATCATGCCGTACTCGATGCCGTTGTGGATCATCTTCGCGTAATGGCCCGCGCCGACGTCGCCGGCGTGCGAGAAGCCTTCCTCGCGCGGGCCTTCCGGGCGCAGTGCGTCGAAGATCGGCATGGCCTTCTCGACGTCGGCCGCGGTGCCGCCGACCATCAGGCCGTAGCCGTTGTCCTTGCCCCACACGCCACCGGAGACACCGCAGTCGACGTAGCCGATGTTCTTCGCCGCCAGCAGATCGGCGTTCAGCTTGTCGTCGGTGTACTTCGAGTTGCCGCCGTCGATCACCATGTCGCCCTCGGCGAGCAGGTTGCTCAGCTCGGTGACGGTCTGGCGAGTCGGGTCGCCGGCCGGGACCATGATCCAGACGATCCGCGGGGCGTCCAGTTTGGACACCAGGTCCTCGAGCGACGTCGTGTCGGTGACGTCCGGGTTGCGGTCGTAGCCGACCACCTCGTGACCGGCCGCGCGCAGCCGCTCACGCATGTTGAAGCCCATCTTGCCCAGGCCGATCAGACCGAGCTGAACCATGAGATCCCCTTACGTGCTCGAGAAAATGCGGTCAGCCCGGGAGACGGACCGGCATGAGGAGGTACAGGTAGCCGGGGACGACGTTGCCCTCGGCATCGGCGGGCTTGATGAGCGCGGGCCGGTTCGGCGTGGTGAACGTCAGCTCCGCCCGGTCGCTGTGCAGCGCGCCCAGGCCGTCGACGAGGTAACCCGGGTTGAACGCGATCGTCACCGGCTCACCTTCGTAGTCGACCTGGAGTTCTTCCTCGGCGCTGCCCTCGTCGTCGCCGCCCGCGGACAACCGCAGCGTGTTGTCCCCGAATTCCAGTCGTACCTGAGTCCCCCGCTCGGCCACCAGCGAAACGCGCTTGATGCTCTCCGTGAGAGCCGACACGTCGATCACCGCGCGCGACGTGTGCGACGCGGGCAGCAGCTGGCGGTACGGCGGGAATTCCGCGTCGAGCAGGCGGGTCGTCGTGTAGCGCCCGGAACCGGACAGGCCGAGCAGGCCTTCGCCGCTGGCGAGGGCGAGGCGGATCGTGGCACCGCTGGCGCCGAGCGTCTTGGCCGCCTCGGCGAGGGTGCGCGCCGGGACGAGCACCGCGGCGTCGGCCAGGCCCTCGGCGGGCTGCCAAGTGAACTCGCGCATGGCGAGCCGGAACCGGTCGGTCGCGACCAGCGTCAGCGAGCTGCCGGAGATCTCGAGCCGCATGCCGGTGAGCATCGGCAGCGTGTCGTCCTTGCCCGCGGCGACGACGACCTGGGTGACGGCCTGGCCGAACGCGTCGCCGGCGAGCTCGCCCGCGAAGGCGGGCTGCGACGGCAGCTGCGGGTAGTCCTCGACCGGCATGGTCGGCAGGGAGAACCGCGCGGTGCCGCACGTGATGGTGGCGCGCGAGCCGTCGACGGAGATCTCGACCGGCTGCGCGGGCAGCGCTTTGGTGATGTCGGCCAGGAGGCGCCCGGACACGAGCAGGCGGCCGCCGTCGGCGATCGTCGCGGGGACCCCGACCGTGGCGGAGACCTCGTAGTCGAAGCCCGAGACCGTCAGCGCGTCGGTTTCGCCGTCCGAACCGGCGTCGAGGAGGACACCGCCCAGCACCGGCACCGGAGGCCGGGAGGGGAGGCTTCTGGCCACCCACGCGACGGCGTCGGCGAGCCCGTCACGCTCGACGCGGATCTTCATGCGCGCATCCTTTCGACGATCGAGCCCCGTGCGGGCTCGGGCCAGGCCTCGTTCAGCGGGGCAGTGACCGGCTGCCCCTCCGGCCGGTCCGCCCTCCGCTCGAGCGGCCGGAGCACGGACCAGGTGCAGGCATCCACGTTAGGCCGTCGCGGGCGCCGCCGTCACCTCGGCCTCCCCTTGACTTTGTCGACATGACGACTCGATCTCGCGGCTGTCCCCAGCTTCGGTCTTCGCCTGTTTTTGTTTTGTTCTCTCTCTTAGAAGATCTAAGGGCAGTAGCAGTAATAGGCGTTGTGGATTGTGTGGATTGAGCTCGTTTGCGCAGGTCGGACCGCTCGCGGGCGTGTGGAGAACCGTGGTGGCAGACCTGTGGGTAGATCGGGCCGTCCGTGGATGGTTTCGGGCGACGGCCGATCCGTCCACAATCGGGCCCGGTTGTCCCCACAGTTGTCCCCAGGTGTGGGGCGATTTGTACCCAGGGTCTGGGGGTACCGGACGGGGTCCGAACCCCTCTTCCGAGTGATCGGCTCCTCCTGTGCACATCATGTGGGCAACCTGTGGAATCAGCGTGGACAAGGGTGTGGATGCGCTGTGGATCGCCTGTGGGCGGGATGTGGAGGGAATTCGTGTCTTCGCTGGTGGGAGATCCGTTGGCACTGTGGGCAATCCGCCCACACGGTGGGGAAAACCCCTTGTGTACAAACAATTTTCGCGACTTTGGCGAAGCACGCGTACACGCCTTCGCTGCTTCGCGGGCGTACGCGTGCTTCGGACACTCCAAAGGCGACTGTGTCCACCGACGGCGGTGTCCACTGACGACAAAAGGGGCGTCCACAGTGAGTGGACGCCCCGAAGTCGTTGGGAGATAAGGGATGTGCTACTGGCGGGCGCGCTGCTTGATGCGCGAGGTCAGCTCCTGCACCTGGTCGTAGATCCGCCGGCGCTCGGCCATCTCCTTGCGGATCTTCTTGTCCGCGTGCATGACCGTCGTGTGGTCGCGGCCGCCGAACGTCTGCCCGATCTTCGGCAGCGACATGTCGGTCAGCTCGCGGCAGAGGTACATCGCGATTTGGCGGGACGTGGCGAGCGCCTTCGTCTTGCCGGGGCCGCACAGGTCGTCCAGCGTCACGTCGAAGAACTCGGAGATGACGCCCATGATGGTGGGCGCGGTGATCTCCGGGGCGTGGGAGTCGGGGATCAGGTCCCGCAGCACGATCTCCGCCAGCGCGGCGTCCACCGGCTGCTGGTTCAGCGACGCGAACGCCGTGACCCGGATCAGCGCGCCTTCGAGCTCCCGGATGTTCGCCTCGACGCGCGAGGCGATGAACTCCAGGACGTCGCCGGGCACCGCCAGCCTGTCCTGCGCCGCCTTCTTGCGGAGGATCGCGATGCGCGTCTCGAGCTCGGGCGGCTGGATGTCGGTGATGAGGCCCCACTCGAACCGCGTCCGCAGCCGGTCCTCCAGCGTCTCGAGGCGCTTGGGCGGGCGGTCGGAGCTGACGACGATCTGCTTGTTCGCGTTGTGGAGGGTGTTGAAGGTGTGGAAGAACTCTTCCTGCGTACCTTCTTTGCCTTCCAGGAACTGGATGTCGTCGACGAGCAGGATGTCGATGTCGCGGTAGCGCCGCTGGAAGGCGACCTTGCGGTCGTCGCGCAGCGAGTTGATGAAGTCGTTGGTGAACTCTTCGGTCGAGACGTACCGGACGCGCATGCCGGGGAAGAGCCGTTGCGCGTAGTGGCCGACCGCGTGCAGCAGGTGCGTCTTGCCGAGCCCGGACTCGCCCCAGATGAAAAGCGGGTTGTACGCGCGGGCGGGCGCTTCGGCGACGGCGACCGCGGCCGCGTGCGCGAAGCGGTTGGACGCGCCGATGACGAACGTGTCGAAGGTGTACTTCTCGTTCAGCTTCGTCTTCGACGTCTGCGGCTGCGCCGGCGCGGTGTACGGCTGGCCGGCGATCGGCTGGCCGGAGAACGTCGGCCAGATCTCGTGGACCGCGGCGAGCGCTTCGCCCTCTTCGTCGACTTCTTCGTCGGTGTCGTCGCCGTCGTCCGGTTTCGGCGCGCCGGCCTGGTGCGCCGGCATCGGCATCGGCGGCCTCGGCTGCGGGGGTTCGGCGGGCCGTGGCGGCGGCATCATCGGCGCGCCGTTGGCCGGCATCGGCGGGGCCGGTTCGGGACTCGCGCCGTTTTCCACTCGGCCGGGTGACGGCGCGTAGTGGGGCGCGGGCGCCGGAGCGACGGCCTCGGCGCTGTCGACCTTCACCGCGAGCGAGATGGCGCGGCCGAGCCGCCGGGAGAGTGCGTCGGTGATCGCGCCGCGCAGCCCGCGTTCGATCGCTTCCTTCGCGAAGTCGCTGGGCGCCGCCAGGAGCGCCGTGCCGTCGAGCAGGCCGATCGGACGGGTCACGCGCATCCAGGCGCGCTGCTGGGGGGACAGGGTCCCGTCGGACAGTTCGCGTACCACCTGTTCCCAGATGACACCCAGATTGTGCTGGTGATCCGACACCTGTCTGGCTCCCCTCCCCTCGTCGGCGTGGACGGCCGAACCGGCCCCGGCACTCCCCGGTCACTCCACCCGGCGATCACAGGAGACCTGTCCGCGCACCGGCACAGCGAATATCCACATAGTTGTCCACAGCTGTGCACTAATGTACGGCGACCCGCGGCGCTACCACCTGCGGGCTCGTCGTACGCCGGTGGGCACTCCACCACCCGGATACTCGTGCACCTCGACCGGTGACCCGAGAGAGGCACGCTAACAAGCCCCGCTCGTGGCCACAAGGCATCCTGGGCGGCCAGCATTTCACGGTGCACGGCCCGTTGCCATTCGGTGTCACGGCGTCGAACTCCGCGGGTGTGCCGGCCGGTCGCGTACCGTGGCCGAGGGGGTGCTTACCGGCCGCCCGACGGGGGTGCGTACCCTCGTAAGGTCTCCCGTATGCGACGGGTGCGTTTCGCGTGCCCACGTTGTCGTCGCTCGTCGTGACGAGGCCACACGTTGGTAGGAGACACCAGAGACTGCCGTGCGCCCGCACGACACGCCAGGTGGAAGAAGTAATTCTGCTTCCGGCGAGCGGGAACACGGACAACGCGAGACACAGGAGAAGCAGTGAGCAAGGGTAAGCGCACCTTCCAGCCGAACAACCGCCGCCGCGCGAAGGTCCACGGGTTCCGCCTGCGCATGCGGACCCGCGCCGGCCGGGCCATCCTGGCGGCCCGCCGTCGCAAGGGCCGCGGCGCGCTGTCCGCCTGATCGCCGGCCGAGGCGCGCCGTGCTGCCGGCTGCCGCACGCTTGCGGCGGAGTGAGGACTTCCGCGTGGTTCTCCGTCGCGGGTCCCGGGCAGGCAGGCGCCGCCTCGTCGTCCACGCGCTGACCACGGACCCGTCCGGGGCCGCCGACGCTGTGCAGTCCGATGACACTGTGCAGCCGGCGGCCAGGGCGGGTTTTGTGGTGAGCAAGGCCGTCGGCAACTCGGTGGTCCGCCACCGCGTCAGCCGCCGGTTGCGTCATCTCGTTTCGGCCAGGCTCGGAACACTGCCCGCCGGTACCGCGTTGGTCGTACGGGCATTGCCGCCGTCGTCGACCGCTTCCAGCGCCGAGCTCGGATCCGATCTCGACGCCGCGTTGCGTCGGCTGGGGCTACTGTCGTCGCGCCGTCCGGCCGGGGATGTCCCCCGCCCGACGCGTCCCGCGGACGCGACCCCCGACCACGGATCAGCGGTGTGACCGGCATGCGAGCCACCCCCGAGCACGACCCAGCGCACGACCACCTCGATGACGACGTCGCCGAGCCGCCGCGGCCCGGCCCGGTCGCCTGGGTCCTGCTGCTTCCCATCAAGCTCTACCGCAAGGCGATTTCGCCTTTCCTCCCGCCGGCTTGCCGGTTCTACCCGAGCTGCAGCGCGTACGCAGTCGAAGCCCTCACCCGGCACGGTGCCGGACGTGGCTCCTACCTCGCGTTGCGCCGGCTGCTGCGCTGCGGCCCGTGGACGCCACCCGGCCGTGACCCCGTGCCCGAGACGTTCTCGTGGCGACACCGCAGACCTGAAACACCGATCGAGGAGTAGCAGCAGTGCTCGATTTCATCTACTACCCCGTGTCCTTCATCCTCTGGTGTTGGCACAAGGTCTTCGGGTTCGTCTTCGGGGAATCGACCGCGGTCGCCTGGATCCTCGGCATCATCTTCCTGACGTTCACGGTCCGCGGCATCATGTTCAAGCCGTTCGTGAACCAGGTCCGGTCGATGAAGAAGATGCAGGACTTCGCGCCGGAGATGAAGAAGATCCAGAAGAAGTACGCGAGCGACCGGCAGCGCCAGGCCGCGGAGATGCAGAAGCTCCAGAAGGAGCACGGCGTCAACCCGCTGGGCAGCTGCCTGCCGATGCTTCTCCAGATTCCGGTGTTCATCGGCCTGAACCACGTCCTGCGCGCGTTCACGATGCCGCCGCCCGGTGGCGGCCCGAAGACCGAGAACTACTTCTTCAGCCAGCACGACGTCGAGTCCTACGTCAACGCGAAGCTGTTCGGCGTCAACCTCGGTGAAGCGGTCTACAACGGTGTCGGGGTCGTCAGCGGCGGTGCCACGAACGTCGGCTTCCACTGGAGCGTGCTCCCGGTCGCGCTGCCGCTGATGATCGTCGCGTCGATCGCCACGCACCTCACCGCGCGGCACTCGGTGGCCCGGCAGAACGCCGCGTCGGCCACCCCGCAGACCGCCATCATGAACAAGCTGACGATGTACATCTTCCCGCTCGGTGTCCTCGTCTTCGGTGCCCTGTTCCCGCTCGGCCTCCTCTTCTACTGGCTGGCGAACAACGGCTGGACCCTGATGCAGCAGCGCCTCGTCTACACGAAGATCGACAAGGAAGAGGCGGCCCGCAAGGCGGAGGCCGCGGAGAAGCGCGCGACGCTCGGCCCGAAGCCGGGCCAGAAGCCCACCGCGCCGAAGGTCGGTCAGAAGCCGGTCCAGCAGAAGAAGAACCAGACCGCCCAGACCGGCTCGGCCAAGAAGGTGACGAAGGCGGGCTCGGCCCACGGCTTCGCGCAGACCACGCCGGCGGAGGCGGCCGCCGCCGCTGCTGCTGCCAAGGCGGACAGCGCGACCGTGGCGGACCCGGCGCCCGCCGACGCAAATGGCCAGAACGGCTCGAAGGACAACGGCACCGGCGTGCCGGGCCTTCTCAAAGACTCGACCAGGAAGTCGGGCCGGAAGCGCCGCTGAGGCGCGACCGGTTCGGAGAGGAGACGAATGATGTCGGAGACGATCGACACGATCGACGCCGATCAGGACGACGTGACCCCGGCCGACGGAGAAGCGGGCGAGCAGAAGGCTGGAGGTGGCGACGACATCCTCGTTCAGGAGGGTGACATCGCCGGCGACTACCTCGAGCGCCTGCTGGACCTGCTCGACTACGACGGTGACATCGACCTCGACGTGGAGGCCGGCCGCGCGATCGTGAGCATCGACGGCGGCGAGGACCTCGAGAAGCTCGTCGGCCCGCGGGGCACGGTGCTCGAGGCGCTGCAGGAGCTGACCCGCCTGGCGGTCCAGCAGGAGACGGGCTCCCGCAGCCGGCTGATGCTGGACATCGCGGGCTGGCGCGCGGACCGCCGCGAGGAGCTGCGCGAGCTCGGCCGCTCGACGGCGGAGTCGGTGCTGAAGAGCGGCGAGCGGGTGCGGCTCCAGCCGATGAGCCCGTTCGAGCGCAAGGTGGTCCACGACGCGGTGGCGACCGTCTCGGGCGTCACGAGCGAGAGCGAGGGCGAGGACCCGAAGCGCCGCGTGGTGATCTTCCCGGAGTCCTGAGACCCGCTTGTTCTGGAGCGGCCCCATCCGACTGGTTCGGGTGGGGCCGCTTTCTTGTGTGCTAGGTGTGGCCCATGCGCCCCGCAGCCGGAGAGGTCCTGCACTTCTCGGAGGACCCGACGATCACCCGCTTCGCCCCGCACGTCGCCGCGACGGCCCGTCAGCCGGAGGCGTACGTCTGGGCGGTCGACGCGGCGCGGGCGCCGGACTACTGGTTCCCTCGGCAGTGCCCGCGCGCGATGGCTTGGGTGGTGCCGGAGACGGCGGAGCGGGATCGCGCGCTCCTCGGTCCGGGTGGCGGCTCCCGCGTCCACGCGATCGAGTACGGATGGCTCGAGGCGATGCGGACGGTCCGGTTGTTCGCGTACCGCTTCGCGGCTTCGGCGTTCCGGCCGTTCGGTGAGCACGCCCACGCGATGGTGGCGGTGACGCCGGTGGAGCCGCTCGGCCCGCCGGAGCCGGTCGGCGATCTGTTCGCGCTCCACGCGTCGGCGGGGATCCACCTGTGGGTGCTCCCCAGCCTGTGGCTGTTCGTGGACGTGGTCGCTTCGAGCTCGCTGGGGTTCAGTGGCATCCGGCTGGCCAACGCGGCGCCTCGTCCGAGCGAATTACACGCGTGATGTTTCACGTGGAACGATCCGCGGCGGCGGCCGGCTGAGTGGAGTTGTCCACATCTGCGGACTGTCGGCTCGTTTTCTCCGGTTCATCGGGGACAATCGAACGAGCGCGGTTTCACGTGAAACCGGCGGACGAGGAGTAGGCGGAGTGAGCTTGGAGGAGGCCGCGGAGACCGTGCGGGCCGCGGCGGGACGAGTGTTCGGTGAACGCGTCGACCAAGCGGCCGGGTACGTCGAACTCCTGGAGCGGCATGGGGTCGAGCGCGGGCTGATCGGTCCGCGGGAAGTCGAACGGCTGTGGGAGCGGCACGTGCTCAACTCGGCGGTGATCGGCGAGCAGATGCCGCCGGGCGCTCGCGTCGTCGACGTCGGGTCGGGAGCGGGGCTTCCGGGTGTACCGCTGGCAATCGCGCGACCGGACCTCGATATCGTCTTGCTCGAACCGATGGCCCGCCGGGTGGACTGGCTGGCCGAGGTGGCCGAGAAGCTGGAACTCCCGATCACCATCGTTCGTGGACGCGCGGAGGAGCCGCCTGTGCGTGAGCAGCTCGGTGGCGCCGACATCGTCACCGCTCGCGCGGTCGCCCCGCTCGCTCGTCTCGCGGACTGGTGCCTGCCGCTGGTCCGTCCCGATGGCTTCCTGGTTGCCCTCAAGGGCGCCAGTGCGGCGGACGAGATCGAGCGGGACGGTGCCGCCATCCGCAAGGCCGGCGGTGCCGATCCACTCATCGTCGAGTGCGGTGCGGCGGTCCTCGAGGTTCCCAGCACGGTCGTGAAGATCCGTCGTCTGCCGACAGCAAGCAAGCCGAAGGCGCGGAGCAGGAAGCGTTAACGGGTCGCGATGTTCCACGTGAAACGAAGCGACTCGACCACCGACCAGACGTCTAGATGGAGGAGGTGTCGAGACCGGTGAATCCCCCGCCGTCCGACTCCACGGAGACCAGCCACGACGTGGGCTGGACGCCGATCGCCGAAGAAGCCGCCCGCGCCGCCCGTCTGCTGCACCCCAAGGAGGGGTCGCTCCCCCGGCCCGGTCGCCGCCGGGTGATGACGGTGGCCAACCAGAAGGGCGGCGTGGGCAAGACCACCAGCACGGTCAACCTCGCCGCCGCGCTCGCGGTCCACGGGCTCAAGACGCTCGTGGTCGACCTCGACCCGCAGGGCAACGCGAGCACCGCGCTCGACGTCGACCATCGCTCCGGGACGCCCTCCATCTACGAGGTGCTCATCGGCGAGGTGACGCTCGCGGAAGCGGCCCAGCCGACCGAGCAGTCCCCCAACCTCTTCTGCGTCCCGGCGACGATCGACCTCGCCGGCGCCGAGATCGAGCTCGTCTCGATGGCGTCCCGCGAGTCCCGGCTCAAGGAGGCCATCTCCTCGGAGATCCTCGACGAGATCGGCGTCGACTACGTCCTCATCGACTGCCCGCCGTCGCTGGGTCTGCTGACGGTCAACGCGATGGTCGCCGCGCAGGAGGTGCTCATCCCGATCCAGTGCGAGTACTACGCGCTCGAAGGGCTCGGGCAGCTGCTGAGCAACATCGAGCTCGTGCAGCAGCACCTCAACCGCGAGCTCCGCGTCTCGACGATCCTCCTCACCATGTACGACGGCCGGACCAAGCTGGCCGACCAGGTGACGAACGAGGTGCGGAACCACTTCGGCGACACCGTGCTGAAGACCGTCATCCCCCGCAGCGTGAAGGTGTCCGAGGCACCCGGGTACGGCCAGACCGTGCTCGCCTACGACCCCGGTTCGCGCGGGGCGATGAGCTACGTCGACGCGGCCAAGGAGATCGCCGAGCGCGGCGCGCAGATGGAGAAAGGTAGTTCGACATGACCGAGCGTCGAGGAGGGCTGGGGCGCGGCCTCGCCGCCCTGATCCCGACCGGACCCACCGGTGGTGGTCCCCTGCCCGCACCCGGCGACACGGCGGCGGACAAGAAGGCGGCCGAGGAAAAGGGCTGGTTCGCGGCGAACGGTCAAGCGCAGCAGCATGCCGGTGAGGTCGCCGGCGCGGTCTACCGCGAGATCCCCGTCAGCTCGATCAAGCCGAACCCGAAGCAGCCGCGCCAGGTCTTCGACGAAGAGGCGCTCGCCGAACTCGAGCACTCGATCCGCGCGTTCGGGCTCATGCAGCCCATCGTCGTCCGCGAACTGGGGAACGACGAGTACGAGCTCGTCATGGGCGAGCGGCGGCTGCGCGCCTCGCAGCAGGCCGAGCTCGAGGCGATCCCGGCGATCGTCCGGCAGACCGCCGACGAGTCGATGCTGCGCGACGCGCTGCTGGAGAACATCCACCGCGTCCAGCTGAACCCGCTCGAAGAGGCGGCCGCATACCAGCAGCTGCTCGACGAGTTCGCGGTCACCCACGAGGAACTGGCGAGCCGGATCGGCCGCAGCCGGCCGGTCATCACCAACACGATCCGGCTCCTCAAGCTCCCCCTGCCGGTGCAGCGCCGGGTGGCCGCGGGCGTCCTGTCCGCGGGGCACGCGCGGGCGCTGCTGTCGCTGGAGGACGCCGAAAGCCAGGAGGAGCTCGCCGCGCGCATCGTCGCGGAGGGCATGTCGGTGCGGGCGACCGAGGAAGCCGTCACGCTCAAGAAAAGCGAGAAGCCGGCCAAGCCGAAGCCCGCTCCGCGCAAGCCGATCCAGGCGCCGGGGTTGCAGGAGCTCGCGAACCGGCTCTCGGATCGCTTCGACACCCGCGTGAAGGTCGACCTCGGCCGCCGCAAGGGCCGGATCACGCTCGAGTTCGGGTCGGTCGACGACCTCGAGCGCATCGTCGCGATCATCGACGCGAATGGGGCGAATCAGACACCGAAAACCGACTAGGGATCACCCCAGGGTGTTTCGTCACGGTGATGATTGCTCATCGCAGCCGTGGCGGACACGGCAAGTGATCATCGCCCCGAACGCGAAAAAGGCCACCGCGGAGGTTCCGCAGTGGCCTTTCGTGTGCGAAGGGTCAGCGAGAAATCGCGCGCCCGATAAGTTCGCCGAACACCGTGCCGAGCGACTTGCCCGCCGCCTCGATCGCCATCGGTACCGTCGACGTCTCGGTGAGACCCGGCGACGGGTTCACTTCCAGGAAGTGCACCGTGCCGTCCGCCGCGACGATCGCGTCGGTCCGCGAGATGTCGCGGAGCCCGAGGACGCGGTGCGCCGCGACGGCGAGTTCGGCCGCCGCCTTGGCCGCGGCGTCGTCGAGCCGGGCCGGGGTGAAGAAGTCGGTCAGGCCGGCGGTGTAGCGGGCCGTGTAGTCGTACACGCCGCTCTCCGGGACGATCTCGACCGCGGGGAGGGCCTCGGGCCCGTCCTCGCCCTCGATGACCGTCACGGCCACCTCGACGCCGTCCACGAACCGCTCGGCGAGCACGGTGTCCCCGTAGGCGAAGCAGCCGACCATCGCCGCCGGCAGTTCCGCCGCTTCGCGCACCACCTGCGTGCCGAGCGCCGAGCCGCCCTGGTCGGGCTTGAGGATCAGTGGCAGGCCGAGCGTCTCCACCATCGCGTCGAGCACCGCCTGGGCGCCGAGCTCGCGGAACGTGCTGTGCGGCAGAACCACCCAGCCCGGCGTGGTGAACCCGGCGTTCTCGATGAGCGCCTTCGCGGTCGGCTTGTCCCACGCGCGGCGGCAGCCCTGGGAGCCGGTGCCGACGAACGGCACGTCCAGCATCTCCAGGACCGTCTGCACCGAGCCGTTCTCGCCCTCGCCGCCGTGCAGGGCGACGACGACCGCGTCCGGCCGCTGGGTGCGCAGGCGCTCCAGCAGGCCGGCGTCGGTGTCCCACTCCTCGATGCCGAGGCCCTCGGACTTGAGCGCCGCGGAGAGCCGGCGCCCGGACCTCAGCGAGACGTCGCGTTCGTGCGAAAGCCCGCCGGCGAGCACGGCAACGGTACGGTCGACCACCGTAGGAACTCCTTAGAAGAAGAAGATTTAGACCGTGTCCGGGGACGGGTTCTGCGGTCCCTGGATCTGGCGCGCGCTCACGTTACCGAAGGTGCGGGCGAGGTCCATTTCGGACTCGAGCACCGCGGCCAGCCGCCGCACGCCCTCCCGGATGCGCTCCGGCGTCGGGTAGCAGTAGGACAGCCGCATCTGGCGGCTGCCGAACCCGTCGGCGTAGAAGCCGGTTCCGGACGCGTACGCCACCCGGGCGGTCACCGCCCGCGGCAGCATCGCCTTCGTGTCGACGCCTTCCGGCACCGTCACCCAGACGTAGAAGCCCCCGTCCGGCTTGGTCCACGAGCAGCCCGGGGGCAGGTACTGGTCGAGCGCGGAGAGGATCGCGTCACGCCGGTCGCGGTAGTTCTCGCGGAACTTCTTGATCTGGCCCTTCCAGTCGTGCGTGGCCAGGTAGCGCGAGACGATCATCTGGTTGAACGTCGGCGGGCACAGCGTCGCCGACTCCGCGGCGAGCACGAGCTTCTCGCGCACGGCGTGCGGCGCGAGCACCCAGCCGACGCGCAGGCCGGAGGCGAACGTCTTCGAGAACGAGCCGAGGTACACGACGTTGTCGGGATCCGTCGACCGCAGCGCCGGGTACGTCTGCCCGTCGAAGCCGAGCAACCCGTACGGGTTGTCTTCGACGACCAGGACGCCGTGCGTGCGGCAGATCTCCAGGATCTCCGCGCGGCGCTCGACGGCCAGCGTGACGCCGGCGGGGTTGTGGAAGTTCGGGATCGTGTAGAGGAACTTGACCCGGCGGCCGGCCTTCTCCGTCCGGTCGAGCGCCTCGCGCAGCAGCTCGGGCACCAAGCCGTTGGCGTCCATCTCGACGTGCACGACCTGCGCCTGGTACGCGGCGAACGAGCCCAGCGCGCCGACGTACGAGGGGCCCTCGGCGATCACGACGTCACCCGGGTCGCAGAACAGCCGCGTGACCATGTCCAGGCCCATCTGCGAGCCGACGGTCACCACGACGTCGTCCGGGTGCGCCTTGATGCCCTCCAGGGCCATGATCTCGCAGATCTGCTCGCGCAACGCCGGGATGCCGTGCGCCGAGCCGTACTGGAGCGCCACCAGGCCGTCTTCGGCGATGATCTCGGCCACCTGCGCCGACAGCGTGTCGAGCGGGAGGGCCGCCAGGTTCGGCATGCCGCCGGCCAGCGAAACCACCTCGGGCCGGCTGGCCACCGCGAACAGCGCCCGGATCTCGGAGGCGGTCATCCCCGCGGTGCGGGCGGCGTACCGCTCGAGGTGCGGGTCAAGGTTCTGGCGGCCGCTGGGGTTTTGTCGGCCACTGTGCGGCTTGCTGGGGCGGTTCTCGGTCATCGACGTTCACCCGGGGCTAGGCGGACACGGTCACTCCCGCGGGAGCTGGTAGATCCCATCGAGTGTAACCGGGCACCCATCAGGACCCCCTGGCCTTTCGGTGCTCGTCACATCGGCCTATCCTCGACCATGGCTCTCGTGTTCGTGCCGCGGATCTCGCGCGGCTTGACGAGCGGGGCAGCCGGTCGGGAGCGCAGGTCAGGGAGGTCGCGAGTGTCGCGTCGCGTCGTGGGCGTCACACTGGACAACCTGGAGCACCTGCCGAAGAGCTGTCGCCGGTGCGTGTACTGGGAGCTCGCCCCCCACCTCAAGCACCAGGCCGAGGAGTTCGGCGCGACCGAGGTCGAGAAGGAAGCCTGGGTCTCGAGCGTGCTGCTCGAGTGGGGTTCCTGCGGCCGCATCGTCTACAGCGACACGCTGCCGGTCGGGTTCGTGCTGTACGCCCCGCCGAACGCCGTCCCGCGCGCGCTGGCCTTCCCGACCTCGCCGCCTAGTGCCGACGCCGTCCTGCTGACCGCCTTCCAGGTGCTCCCGGAGTTCCGCGGCGGTGGCCTCGGCCGGATGCTCGTCCAGTCGGTCGCCAAGGACCTGACCAAGCGCGGCGTCCGCGCCATCGAGGCGTTCGGTGACGCTCGTCCCGACGAAGCCGACCCGGACGGCGGCCACAGCTGTGTGCTGCCGGCAGCCTTCCTGCAGAGCGTGGGCTTCAAGACGGTCCGCCCGCACCAGAAGTGGCCCCGCCTGCGCCTCGAGCTGCGTTCGGCGATCACCTGGAAGGAAGACGTCGAGGCGGCCCTGGAGCGGCTGCTCGGCCAGGTGACCATCACCACCGCCGAGCCGAGCCTCGGCCGCGCCTGATCGCTCATCCGCAAACGTTTGCGCCTGCGCTTCGGCGTGCCGTAACGCCGGTGTGCACAACTGTGGAAGAAGTGCCGAGTTATCCACAGAGCGCTGATAGGAGCGGTGGAAAACCTGTGGAGAACTACCCCGAAACCTGGGGACGCGCGCGTGGCGTCCCCAGGGGTGGTGGGGCAGGTGAAGGAGAGCCGCTAGGGGTTGTGGTCGGCCCTACTCGGCCTTCGCGAGCTCGTGTGCCAGGACGTCGGCGAACGTGAACGTGCCCGTCGGCTGGTCGCCTTCGCCGAGCAGGTACAGGCGCTTGACGGCGATCAGGATGCCCTCCGCGACGATGTCGCGGAACGCCGGGTCGCCGAGCTTGCGGGCGTCGTCCGGGTTCGTCAGGTAGCCGATTTCGATCCGGACCGCCGGGCAGCGGGTGCGGGTGAAGATGTCCCACGACTTGTAGTGCGTGCGGTTGTCCTGCAGGCCCGTGCGGGCCGCGACCTCGCGCTGGATGAAGCCGGCCAGCAGCTCGCCCACCGTGGACGTCGTGCCGTTGCCGTTGCCGAAGTGGAAGCTCGCGACGCCCTGCGCGCGCGGCGAGGCGTTCTTGTCGCTGTGCAGCGAGAGGAACAGGTCGGCGCCCGCGTCGTTGGCGAACTTGGCGCGCTCCAGCTCGGTGGGGCTCTGGTTCGGGCCGCGGGAGATCAGCGCCTCCATGCCGGCGGCCTTCATCCGGCCTTCGAGCCGGCGGGCGAGGTCCCACGCGATGTCGGCCTCGCGCAGGCCGCCGGCGACCACGCCGAGGTCGTCGCCGCCGTGGCCCGGGTCGATCACGATGCGCTTGCCGCGCAGCCGCGGCCCGGCCTGGCGCACCTGCTCCTGCTCGCGCAGGAACACGGGGCGCCCGCCCCGGGCCCGCGGCGAGGACAGGCGGTGCAGCTCGCGGATGGTCGCCGGACCGCACATGCCGTCCGGCGTCAGGCGCATGTCGCGCTGGAACGTCTTGAGCGCGCGCTCGGTCTGGGGGCCGAAGTAGCCGTCGGGGCGGCCGGAGTCGAAGCCGAGCTCGGTGAGCCGCTCCTGCAGGGTGAAGACGTCGTCGCCGTGGACGGGCGAGGCGATCATGTACGACAGCGGGCGGCTGCCCAGGTGGTAGCTGGCGCCCTTGAGCGCCTGGAACGTAGCCGGACCCACGATGCCGTCGGTCATCAGTCCACGACGCTGCTGGAAGGCACGAACGGCGTGCTCCACGGCGACGTCGAACGTGTCGTAGTCGTCGGTACCGGTGACCGGCGGGAGCAGGTCCATCCCGGCCAGGATGGACCTGATCTCGGCGACGTCCGGACCGGCGTCACCGCGGCGGAGTACCCGCATGCACTCCTCGCTCTTCCTCAGGCACCGGATTCGGGGGCTCGGTGCGTGGCAGGATTTCGGAAAACCTTCGCTGGGACGAGCCCAGGTCCTCTATTGTGCCTTGCCAACTCTGGGTGACAGCGTAGGCCCGGTAGGTGCGTCAAGAACCCGTTCGTGGAGTACCCACGCTGGCCGCTGTCACGCTCAATTAAGCAACATCGTTGAGATTAGCCCGAATGACGAACGAACCCGGGGCCCGCAGGAGGGTTCCCGCAGGCCCCGGGTTCGCCGGGCTGGTTCGGTTCAGAGGACGTCGGCGAGGTCCGACAGCAGCGCGGCCTTCGGCTTCGCGCCCACGATCTGCTTCACCGGCTTGCCGCCCTGGAACAGGATGAGCGTCGGGATCGACATCACCTGGTAGTCACGCGGCGTGTTCGGGTTCTCGTCGATGTCGATCTTGGCGATGGTCAGCTTCTCGCCGTTCTCGGCCGCGATCTCCTCGAGCACCGGGGCGACCATCTTGCACGGTCCGCACCAGGTGGCCCAGAAGTCGACGAGGACCGGCTTCTCGCTGGTCAGGACCTCGTCGACGAACGTCGCGTCGGTCACCTTGACGGTGTTGGCCATGGTTTCTCCTTCAGGGGTGGTTGAACGCCGGAAAGTCAGTTGGTGCCCGCGCCGTACCCGCCGCCGACGAGCTCGGGCGCCTCGTGCGCGTCCGATTCGCCGTGCTCCGCGAGCCATCGTTCCGCGTCGATCGCGGCGGTGCACCCGGAACCCGCGGCGGTGATCGCCTGCCGGTAGGTGCGGTCGACCAGGTCGCCGGCCGCGAACACACCGTCGAGGTTCGTGTACGACGTCCGGCCCTGGGTGACGACGTAGCCGTCCTCGTCCACGTCGACCTGCCCCTTCACCAGCTGGCTGCGGGGGTCGTGCCCGATCGCGACGAAGAAGCCCGACACGTCCAGCGTCGACTCGGAGCCGTCCTTGGTGTCCTTCAGCTGCAGGCCTTCGACCTTGCCGTCACCGAGCACCCCGGTGATCTGCGAGTTCAGCTTCCACTTGATCTTCTCGTTCGCGCGGGCGCGCTCGAGCATGATCTTGGAGGCGCGGAACTCGTCACGCCGGTGGACGACGGTGACGGACTTGGCGAACTTCGTCAGGAAGGTCGCCTCCTCCATCGCCGAGTCGCCACCGCCGGCGACCACGATGTCGTGGTCGCGGAAGAAGAAGCCGTCACAGGTCGCACAGGCCGACACACCGCGGCCGAGCAGTTCCTGCTCGCCCGGGACGTTCAGGTACCGCGCCGCGGCACCCATGGCGAGGATGACCGCGCGGGCGGCGTAGCGCTTGCCGTTCGCGACGACGTACTTGACGTCCCCGGTCAGCTCCAGCGACTCGACGTCCTCCGCGCGCAGCTCGGCGCCGAAGCGCTCGGCCTGCTTGCGCATCTCCTCCATCAGGTCCGGACCCATGATGCCGTCGCGGAACCCGGGGAAGTTCTCGACCTCGGTCGTCGTCATCAGCGCGCCGCCGAACTGCGTGCCCTCGAACACCAGCGGTTCCAGCTGGGCCCGCGCCGCGTAGACGGCAGCGGTGTATCCGGCAGGACCCGACCCGACAACGATCAGGTTCCTGATTTCCTCGGCAGCCACCGTGACCTCCGCTCGTAGTGACCTGTACCAGGCTCAACACGATCGTAGGTGGCCATGTTCCCAGCCGTGACAGCCGCTACTTCTCCCCGACGACCTTGTCGAACAACACGGCCGGATTTCCCGGCCCGCAGTCGGCGCCGAAGGCCACCAGGCGGAACTGGGCCAGCTTGCCGGTGGTCAGGATGATCATGACCCCGGCCTTGCCGCCCACGTTCACCGGGCGGATGCCCTCCGGGCGCACCTTCGGGTCCAGCCCGGCGGCCGCGATGCAGGCGTCGAGGCGGTCCTCGTTCTGCAGCGGGCCGAAGTCGCGGACGCCGATCGCCTTGCCGACCAGGGCCTGCGCGCCGGCGCCGTCGTTGCCGACCGAGGGGCCCGCCGGGGCCGCCACGTTCGGGGTGCCCGGCTGCTGCGCGGTGTCCGGGATCGCGACGGTCACGGCGACGACCGCCGCCGCGGCCGCCGTCAGGACGCCGGCGGCCCAGCCGAGCCGCTTGTTCCGGCGGCGCCGGGCCGCCGCGAGGTCCAGTACCGGGGCGTCCCCGGGCCCGGCCTGCCGCGGTGCCTGCGTGGCGCTCCGGGGACCGGCCTGGCCGGGAAAGGCGGCCGCTGCTTCGGCGGCGAGCGCCGCGTCCAGCCGGGCGGCGAACTCCGCGGGCATCCGCGGGGCCGGCGCGTCCGCCAGGGACGCGAGGTCGGCCTGGGTGGCGTCGAGGGCGTCCAGGATCGCCCGGGCTTCGGGATCGGCGTTGACCAGCGGCCAGAGCTCCGCCGCGCGCGTGTCGTCCAGGACACCGGCGTGGAGGTCGGCGAGCACGTCGACAGACCAGGGCGGACCGATGGTCCCCCCGATCCCCCGGCTTTCGTCCGTCATCGTCCCTCCCCGCTACCCGGCTGACGCCCGGCCCGTTTGCTTTCGTGAGTTGGGACGTTCGCAATCGCATCGGGGTTCCGCAGGTGCCCGAGAACCTTCGCGAGTTTCCCGCGGCCCCGTGCGCACCGGCTCTTCACCGTGCCCTCGGCGATGCCGAGCATCTTGGCCGTCTCGGCGACGGAGTATCCCTCGACGTCGACCAGCACGATCGGGGCACGCTGGTCTTCGGGCAGCTGGTCGAGCGCCTCGCGCACGAGCAGGCTGGTCTCCCGCTCGGCCATCGAGTCGCGGGGCGTGGCGGGCTCGTTGAAGCCGGTCTCCGGGAGCGGCACGGTCGGGCGCGCCTGGCGGCGGCGGATCCGGTCGAGGCAGGCGTTGACCACGATCCGGTGCAGCCACGTCGTGACCTGCGACTCCGCCCGGAAGTTCCCGGCCGCGCGGAACGCCGAGATGAAGGCGTCCTGCAACGCGTCGGCGGCCTCTTCCGGGTCGCGGACCGTGCGCAGCGCGACCGCCCACATGCGGTCGCGATGTCGCTGGACGAGTTCGCTGAACGCATGAGGGTCCCCCGCGGCGTGAGCCGCTATCAGATCCGCATCCGTGGGAGCTGCAGCTGTCACCCGCGAGAGCCTACTGACCCTGTCGGGTGCGTCACCCCGCAGGCAGGAAGGACAGGTCGCCTATTTCGGTCATGAACTGCCCGTCCGCGTCGCCCAGCTGGGTGATCCAGACGACGAAGTACTCGCCCTGCGTCGGCTGGGCCAGCGGGATCGTCGTATCGCCGTCCTTCAGGTCGCCGTTGCCGACCACCTTCGTGTCGGCCAGGTCGGGGTTCTTCCCGGTCGCCGACCGGATCTCGACCTTGGTGCCCGGGGTGCCCCCGATGACCTTCACCTGGCTGAGGTTGATCGGGTTTTCGAACGCGACGAGCAGCCCGACACCCGGCTTGATGGTGGGGAACTGCTGCCGGTACTTCTCGGTCCGCCACACCGTCTCGGGCTTGCCGTCGGTCGCGAACTTCGCCCGGCCGGTGTTGTCGCCCTTGCCCTCGGGGTTGTAGACGGCCACCGACTGCGGGGGCACCGCGGCGCCCACGGACGGCGAAGGCGGCGGGGCCGGGGCCGACGAGGGCGCGGGCTGCGGCCCGTTCTGCTGGCTCGAGGCCGGCGGCGCGGCGACGTTGATCGACGGCCCGCTCGCCTTCGAATCGCCCTGGAAGACGTTGATCAGCATCAGGCCGCCCCAGGCGAGGATGATGACGGTCGCGACCACCAGGACCGTGACGCCGAGGGCGAGCTTGCGCCGCCGGGCGACGTCCTTGACCGGCTTCTTCGTCGTCCAGATCGTGCCGTCCGGCTCGGCGGCGTCCCCGCCGACGGCCTTGATCAGCTGGGTGCGCTCCTCTTCCTCGGCCACCTGGTCGAGGACGCGCAGGATGGCCGCGCTGGTGCGGATGCCGCCGTTGCCGCCGTCCTCGATCGTGCGGACGGCCAGCGACGACAGATCGGCCGGCACCGTCGGCACCAGCTGGCGCGGCGGGACGATCCGGTTCTGCGGCGTCATCGGGGCCGCCGGGATCGCGGGCGGGCCGCCGGGCAGCGCCCAGCGGCCGGTCAGCAGCAGGTACAGGACCGCGCCGAGCGCCTTGACATCGTCGCGCAGCGTCGCCTCCGGCAACGGGCCGGGGAACGCGAGCTTGAGCGCGCCGCTCGGCGTCAGCCGCAGGCGCTGGGGGTGGTCGAGGCCGAGGACGAGGCCGTTCTGGTGCGCCTGCTCGACGGCTTCGGCCAGCGCCTGCACCATCCGCGCGGCCGCGGCCGGCGCCACCGGCCGCTGCGCGACGAGGTCGACCAGGTCGCTGCCCTTGGTCCACTCCGCGACCACGACCCCGAGCAGGCCTTCGCTCGAGGTGATGCCGCTGCCGAGGGCGAGCACGTCCAGCACGCGGGCGACACCGCCGTGGCCGAACTTCGAAGCGTGCGTCGCGCGCTCCAGCGTCCGCCGGGCCAGCCGGGCGGCTTCGGGATCCGCCGGGTCGCCGACCAGCAGGGTCAGCGCGACGTCCCGCTTCAGCTGCCCGTCCCGGGCACGCCAAAGGTGCGCGTCACCCCGCTCGTCCACGCCGAACTGCGCGAGGAGGCGGTAGCGGCCGTCGCCGACCACGCGCCCGGGGGCCAGCGATCCGACCTGGGCCTTGCCCACGTGGTTCGCACCCCCCGCCTGTTCGCTCCGCCTCGTGTCCACCCGCACTCTCCCGTTAGCTCCCCGCTCCAAGGTTACCCAGAATACGACGCGGGAGTCGTCGCCTTCCGTACCGCAATCGTTACCGGCGCTTGATCAACCGGGTGAACCTCGAAGTGGCCGGCTGGAGCTCCTCCACCTTGAGGGCCATGAGCACGCCGAACGAGACGACGATGCCGACCACGCTCTGCAGCAGCAGCTTTGCCCAGGCGCCCAGCCGCGGCCCGAAGAAGTCCGGCACGAGCTTGCCGGCGACCCACGCCGCGGCCACCCCGAGGACGCTCGCCACGACCGTGAACAGAATCACGCCGATCACCCGCTTGCTGCGCAAGTTGCCCAGCGTCACCCACAGCCAAACCTGGCCGAGGATCGCGCCGACCACGAACGTCAGCGCGTTGACCATCATCACGCCGAGCACGACGTTGTCCGGCGCCAGCAGCACCGGGCACAGGTACAGCAGCGGCACCTTGACCAGCGTCATCACGATCATGATCAGCGTCGGCGTGCGGGCGTCCTTCATCGCGTAGAACACGCGCATCTGCAGCATCACCAGCGCGTACGGCAGCAGGGCGAACGCCGAGATCGCCAGCGCGTCGCCGAGCCGCTCGGCCGTGTCGAGCGTGCCCTTGCCGAAGGTGAACAGCGCGATGCCGATCGAGCCGCCGACCACGGTCATCACCGCGGAGATCGGCACGAGCATCACCGTGGAGATCCGGGACGCGTAGGACAGGTCGCCGATCAGCTTCTTGTGGTCGCCGTCGGCGGCCGCGCGGCTCATCCGCGGCATGATCGCCGTCAGCAGGGAGACGCCGATGACGCCGTACGGCAGCTGGAAGAGCAGCCACGCGTTGCTGTAGGCCGTCACCCCACCGGGCGAACCGCTGGTCAGCACGCGCGTGTTGATCGTGTAGCCGATCTGGCTCACCGCGACGTAGCCGAGGATCCACAGCGCGAGGCCGCCGAACTCCTTCATCTGCTTGTCGATGCCCCAGCGCCACTTGAACCGGAAGCCGGACCGCAGCAGCGGCGGCACCAGCAGCACCGCCTGGGCGACGATGCCGCCGGTGACGCCGATGCCCAGCGTCAGCACCTTGGGGTCGGTGATCGAGACGTGGCCGGTGTCGATGTCGCCCGGCATGATCCAGACGACCAGGATCGTGAAGATGACGACCAGGTTGTTGACCACCGGCGCCCACGCCGTCGGCCCGAAGATCTGCTTGGCGTTGAGCACGGCCGAGAGCAGCGCGAACACGCCGTAGAAGAAGATCTCCGGCAGCAGCAGGTAGGCGAACGCGGTGGTGAGGTCCGCGCTCGCCGCGCCGGACGAGTCGACATAGAGACTCGTGAACGCCGGTGCCGCGATCACCGCCACCACCGTGCCGACCAGCAGCAGCGAGAACGCCACCGTGATCAGGCGCTGGGTGTAGGCCGTGCCGCCGTCGGGGTCGTCCTGCGACCGCACCAGCAGCGGTACGACGACGCTGGCGAGCACGCCACCCATCAGCAGCTCGAAGATGATGTTCGGCATCGTGTTGGCGACGTTGAACGAGTCGTTCGCGATGCCCTGGCCGATCGCGCCGACCAGCAGCAGCTTCCACAGGAAGCCGGTGATCCGGCTGATCAGCGAGGCGATGGCCATCCGGCCCGACGCCTTCGCCAGCGACGGCGCCTTGGCCGGGGCCTCCGGCGCTTCTCCGTCCGGGCGGGGCTTGACCAGCGGCCCCTTGAGCGCCGGCATGACCTGGGTGGCCAGCGCGTCGTACGGCCGCATGACGTCGGGGTCGGCGACCGGCCAGCGCGAGTTCATCGGGACGCCGGCGGTGCGCGGGATGAACCGCGTCGCCTCCGGGTCGGGTGGGCGCGGGGCCTGCTGTGCCTCCTCCTGCCACGGCCGGACGGGCGCCGGACGCCGGGAGCCGCGGCCGCGGGGCGGGACGGGCGTGCCCGGCGGCGGGGTGCCGGGGCTCGGCACCGGATTGCCCGGCGGCGGGGTCGAGGGCGGCGGGGTCGAGGGCGGCGGCAGCGGCGGTCCGGACGGCTGCGGCAGCCGCCCCTGCAGCGACGCGTTCTGCTGCGGCGGCGGCCCGGGTGGCCCCGCCGGGTTCGGCAGCTTCGGCGGCGGCACCGGCGGCATCGGGGGCATCGGGGGCACCGGCTGGACGCGGGTGGGCGCCGGACCCGCGCCGCGCGGGGGCGGGCCGCCACGCGGCGGCTGAGGCGGGCCCTGCGGCGGCGGGACGCGCCGGGCTGGGCGCCCGTCCCGGCCGGGGCCGTCGTCGCCTACCGGACGCTGCTCGCGTACCGGACGGCCGTCTCGGGGAGGGGCGTCTTCGCCCGCCGGGCGGCCGTCGCGCGGGGGGCGGCCGTCTCGGGGCGGCCCCTCGCCCGCCGGGCGGTCCCGGACCGGAGCCTCGTCGTGGGCGGGCCAGCCGTCGTCGCGCGCGGGGCGGGGCGGGGCGTCGTCGCGGGCCGGCCGCTGGCCACGGGGCGGGGCGTCTTCGCGCCCGCGCCGCTGGTCGCGGGCCGGGCGGCGGGGCGGGACGTCGTCGCGGACCGGGCGCTGGTCGCGGACCGTCGCGTCGTCGGGAGCCGGCATCTTGCGCGGGTGACCGTTGCGGGGCGGCTGGCGGCGGCCGCGCTCCGGGGGCGGAGGCGGCGGCTGCTGCTGGCGGCGGACCGGCTGCGACGGCTGTGCTGCCTTCGGTGGCCCGTCACCCCGTTGCGGGGGCGGGGGGCCTTCGCGCCGAGGACGACCCGCACGCTCGGGTGGTAAGCCCGGCTCTCTCTCCAACGCGTGCCCAATCCTCGGTGCTCTACTCCGGTGCCGCGGCCCGGTGCCGCGCACGTGCGGACCAAGGGTAATCGCGAACCGCCCGGAACACTCGAAGGCCGAGCGATCAGGCCACGACGTCGCGGCCCGCGCGGGCGTCCTTCACCCGCCGGTAGATCCGCCGGGAAGCGAGCAGAAGCAGGGCCACACCTGCGGCGACGGTCGCGATGATGGTGATCGCGCCGTATTCGGTGGACGTCAGTTCGAACCGCGCGGATGACCCGAGCGGGGTACCGGTGGGCGTGCGCAACGACACATCGACGCTGAACCGGCCGGCCCGCAGCGCCTCCACCGGGAGGAAGTAGTTCTTGCCGCCGCTGGCCGGGAAGAACCGGTCCTGGGCGTCCCCCGGGCGCAGGCCGGTGTTGTTGTCGAGGGCGAACCGGGCGTTGATCCCGACCGGCAGGTCGTTGCTGACGTATACCGGCAGCGGCGAGTTGCCGGACGCCAGCGCGATGGTCTGCTTCGGCTGCGAGACGGTCACCCGCCCGCTGATCGCCGTCAGGTCGGCCTGGGCGTTCGTGGTCGCGGCGTCCGCCGGCAGGCCCCGCCACGCCGTGGAGGCGCCGCGCAGCTCGGCCAGCCGGATCGGCTCGACGACGTCGTCTGGCTTCACCCGTTTGGTCGGGTCGAGCTGCATCGCGGACGCCAGCCCGGTGGCCTTGACGTCGAGCCCGGCCAGCGTCGAGACGACGTCGGGGTCGACGCCCGTGGCCGGGACCGGGCCGCCGTCGCCGACCGAGCCGGAGGTCGCCGGGACGGCGGCGAGCAACGTCGGCAGCGGGGTCGCGGTGACCAGGCCGGCGTTCAGGAATTCCCCGACCTGCTGCAGGTAGGTGGTGAACTCCTCGGCCGCGGCGTCCCAGCGCCGCGGCGGCGCGACCAGCAGGTGGTCCGGCCGCTGCTGCCCCGCGGCCAGGCCCAGCCCGGCGCGGAAGGCGAGGGCGCCGAGGCCGTTCTGGCCGGCGACCGCCCGCTCGGTCGTGGCGGGGACGGTGACCGAACCGGGCACGGTCGGGACACCCGTCATCGCGGCGGTGATCAGCGAGTCGGTCGGCTGCACGCGGACGGTGCTGCCCTGCACCGTGACGCCGCCGCCGGCCGCGGCGGGCGCGAGCTTGCCCACGTCGGTGAGCAGGGTCCGCACGCCGGCCTCGGTGAGCGCGGTGAGCACCGACGCGCCGGGTGTGCCGTCCGGCCAGAGCACGCCGGTCTGCGGGGGGACGTCGGTCAGCTCCTGGATGGTCGCGGCGCCGTTCGCCGCCCGGGCGACCAGGCTCGTGTCGCCGGGCCGGATCCGGGTGAGCGCGTCGAGGTCGGCGTCGGCGAACGGCAGCGCCACCACGCAGTGGCCGCCGACCAGGGTGCGGAGCTCGGACAGCCACGTCTTCGCCGCCTCGGCGCCCTTGCCGTCGACGTTGCCGGCGTCGGTGTGGACGAGGTAGCCGCGGGTCATCGCGTCGACGGTGGCGAGCAGGTCCGGGTCGAGCGCGAAGCACATCGACTTCGCGAGGTTGACGTTGGTCCGCACGGCCGACGACGCCGACGTGACCAGCGCGTTCAGCCGGCCGTCCCCGCTGATCTCGGCGGCCAGCCGGTCGTCGGCCAGCACCACCGGGCTGCCGTACGGCGCCGCGTAGACGTGCGGGACGTTGCCGGTCAGGGGCCAGAGCAGGGTCATGCTCGGCGCCGCACCGGTCCGCCCGCCCGTCTTGCCCGGCCCGGCCAGCACCGGCATCAGCATGCTGACCGCGCCGAGCCGCGCGGGCCCGCCGAACTCGGGGGTGCCGTTGACGTTGACCAGCAGCGGGTAGACGCCGGGGGGGGAGAACCGGTTCGCCCGCGGCCCGGTCAGGGGCACGGTGATGGTCAGCGGCGCGCTCTGCCCCGGCTCCAGCACGTCGGCGACCGACGTGAAGTCGGTCAGCGGGTTGTCCCTGACGACCGCGCCGGACAGCACGTCGCCGACCCCGCGTTCGGTCGTCGCCCGGTCCCCCACCTGCAGCCGCACCTGCGGCTTGGTGACGCGGCGATCGCCGGTGTTGGTCACCGTGCCGGTGACGGTCAGCGTCGTCGTCGAGCTCGTGATCACCCGCGGGCTGAGCCCGGCCAGGTCGACGCGCAGGCGCGCGCCCTCCTGCGCCTGGGCCACCGTCGCGCCGGCGAAGGCGGGGACGGCCAGGAAGAGGACGGACAGGAAGGCTGCGGCGAACCGCTTCACTCGGGGGCTCCCTCAGGGGCGTGCTCGTCTCGTCCGAGGACGTCCGGGCGCGCGAAAAGTTCCTTGGCCTTCCGGACGAGCTTGCGCTCGTCGGAGTAGGCGAGTTTGGTCTCCAGCTCGGCCAGCGGGACCCAGGCCACCTCGGTGACCTCGACGTCTTCGTCGGAAAGCTCACCGCCGAGCGCTTCGAGCAGGAAGTGGTGCACGGTCTTGTGGATGCGCCGCTTCTCGGCCACGAACCAGTAGTCGATGGTGCCCAGTGGCCGTGTGACGCGCGCGGAGATGCCGGTTTCCTCCTTCACCTCGCGCACGGCCGTCTGTTCCACCGTCTCACCGTCCTCGATGTGGCCCTTGGGCAGCGACCACAGCAGTCTGCCGTGCCGGTCGAGCCGGCCGATCAGCACCGCCTGTTCGCGCGCCGCGTCCACCACGAGGCCACCGGCCGACGTCTCGTCGACCGTGGTCAGGCGCCTGCCGCGCTGCCGCCTGCGCCGCCTGCGCGGCTTCGAGGCGCCGGGGCGGCCGGCTGATCCAGACATGCTGCGATGCTAGAGCAAACGGTTGCCCCGGTAGGCTGGCTCTCCGTGTCCGTGTCCGGCGGTGCCTGGAGCAATCGCACCTGGAACGTAGTGGGATTTTCGTGAACGACGTGGTCGACAAGCAGGTGGCGGAGCTGATGCAGGTCTCCCCGCTGGCCGAGGAGCTGGCGGAACGGTTCGCCAAGGCGGGGCACCGCCTGTACCTCGTGGGCGGCAGCGTGCGAGACGCGCTGCTCGGCCGCCGCTCCGGCGACCTCGATTTCACCACGGACGCGCGGCCCGACCGGGTGCTGAAGATCGTCAGCGGCTGGGGTGACGCGGTCTGGGACGTCGGGATCGCCTTCGGCACGGTCGGCGTGACGAAGAAGGGCATGCAGCTCGAGATCACCACGTTCCGCGCCGACAGCTACGACCGCGTCGGCCGCAACCCCGAGGTCACCTTCGGCGACAGCATCGAGGGCGACCTGCTGCGCCGCGACTTCACGGTCAACGCGATGGCCGTGGAGCTGGCGTCCAAGACGTTCATCGACCCGCACGACGGGCTGAGCGCCCTGCGGGAGCGGGTCCTGGACACCCCGGCGACGCCGCAGGAGTCGTTCGCCGACGACCCGCTGCGGATGCTGCGCGCGGCCCGCTTCGCCGCGCAGCTGAACTTCACCGCGGCGCCGCGGGTGGTCGACGCGATGACGTCGATGGCCGAGGAGATCGACCGGATCACCGCCGAGCGGGTGCAGGCCGAGCTGTCGAAGCTGCTGCTGGCGGCCGATCCGCGCCCGGGGCTGGAGCTGCTGGTCGAGACCGGGCTGGCCGACCGGGTGGTGCCCGAGGTGTCCGGCATGCGGCTGGCGATCGACGAGCACCACCAGCACAAGGACGTCTACCAGCACTCGCTGACCGTGCTCGCCCAGGCGATCGACCTGGAGACCTCGCACGAGCCGACGTCGGAACCCGATCTGATCCTGCGGCTGGCGGCGCTGCTGCACGACGTCGGCAAGCCGGCGACCCGGGAGTTCCAGGAGGGCGGCGGCGTCAGCTTCCACCACCACGAGGTGGTCGGCGCGCGGATGGCTCGCAAACGTTTGCGGGCGCTGAAGTTCTCCAAGGAGATCGTCGATGACGTCTCCCAGCTCGTGTTCCTCCACCTGCGGTTCCACGGCTACGGCAAGGGTGAGTGGACGGACTCGGCGGTCCGCCGGTACGTCACCGACGCCGGGCCCCTGCTGACCCGGCTGCACAAGCTCGTCCGCGCCGACTGCACCACGCGCAACCGCCGCAAGGCGGCCGCGCTGCAGGCGACCTACGACGACCTCGAGGCCCGGATCGCCGCGCTCAAGGCCAAGGAGGACCTCGACCGCGTGCGGCCGGACCTCAACGGCGAGCAGATCATGGCGCTGCTCGGCCTCCAGCCGGGGCCGGACGTCGGGAAGGCGTGGAAGTTCCTCAAGGAGCTGCGCCTGGACCGCGGGCCGCTGGACCACGACGAGGCGGTCGCCGAGCTGAAGAAGTGGGCCGCGGAAAACGGCGTCGGGAACGCGTGAGCCGTGGCGGGCGGGGGCAGCTTCCTGGTGGCGCTGCTGAGGCGCGGTGCCCCCGCGATCGCCACCGCCACGAGTGAGCTGCCCGACGAGATCGCCGATCCGGCCCCGATGCACGCGCTGCGGCGCATCTCCCGGATGTCGGGCCCGATCGACCCCACCGAGCGCGACGGCCTGCTGCTGCGCGCGACCCGGTACGTCGTGCTCATCCCGCTGGCGTACCGGCTGCTCGCGGTGCCCGGCCAGTTCGGCGTCTACGTCCTCCAGCACGGCACGACCGGGCTGCTGCCGGTCGGGGTGTTCACGCTCCTGTCGGTGGCGCTGAACCTCATCGGCCTGCGCTGGATGTTCCGCTCGGCGCCGTTCCGCGGCCGGAACGCCGGGAAGCTCCTGGCCGTCGACCTGGCCTTCACGGTGCTTTCGCCGCTGGTCATTGCGCTGACCGTGCCCACACCGGCGTACTTCGACGCGCTCGCGGTCACCAGCATCCACCTCTACGGCGAGGTCGGGCTGCTGACGCTCGCGCTGGGCCTCCCGAGCGGGGTGGTGTTCGGGCTGGTCAGCTTTCCGCTGCGGATGCTGGCGAACTGGCTGAACACCGGTGGCTTCCGGGCCGGGGCCGCCTTCTCGACGTACTCCGTCCTGCTCGCGGAGCTCTTCCTGGCCACCGCCGCACTGGTGCTGACCGGCCTCGGCACGCGGCTGGCGCTGGCCTACGGCACCCGCAACGGGCGGCTCGCCGAGCGCGCCCAGCAGCACCGGATGCTGCACGACACGGTGCTGCAGACGCTGGAAGCGATGGCGCTGGCCGGCCCCGGCGACGACGAGGACCGGCTGGTGGAGATCCAGCGGCTGGCCCGGGCGCAGGCGATGGAGATCCGGCACACGATCGAGTCGGCGGCGTCCGAACGGGCCGAGGCCGGCGCCCGGCCGCTGGGCGAGAAGCTCGCCGCGCTCGCCGCCGAGATGGCCCGCGACGGCCTGCGCGCCCAGCTCGTCGTGGCCGAGCTCGACGACGACACGCTGTCGGAGGTCCGGCAGATCGCCATCCGCGACGCCGTCCGCGAGGCGATGCGGAACACGATGAAGCACTCCGGCACCGACCGGGTCGTGGTCCGCGTCGAGGAGCGGGACGGCGGGATCGCGGTGATCACCCGCGACCACGGGAGCGGCTTCAGCGCGGCCGATCACCCGGCCGGGTTCGGCATCAGCGAGTCGATCACCGCCCGGCTGGCGGAGGTCGGCGGGACGTCGCTGGTCGAGTCGGGACTCGCCGGGGGTGGCACGCGGGTGACGTTGTGGGTCCCGTTCTGATATCCCCTGACCATGACCTCGATCGAGCTGCTGGCCGACGCCCTCGCCGCCTACCGGTCCGGTGACCGCGACCAGGCCGCCGAACTCGCCGCCCAGGCCGGGCGCGCCGGCTCCACGCTGGCGGACGAACTGCGGACGTACCTGGCCGGCGACGGCTCGGCCCCGGTGTACGACCAGCCGAGCGCGTTCACTGCGTTCATCCGCGGCGGCGGCAACGTCGCGCTGTACCGGGCGCTGAGCACCGAGCTGGCCATCCGGTACGACGCCGGGAAGCCGGAGTCGCTGCTCGACCTCGGCTGCGGTGACGGCCTCGCCGTGGTGCCCGCGCTGGAGCAGGCGTCGCACCTCCCGCCGCGGATCGACCTGGTCGAACCGTCGGCCGCGCTGCTCGAAGGCGTCCACGAGCGGGTGCCGTCGGCCCAGTGCTGGCAGTCGACCGCGCAGGACTTCCTGGCCCGCGACGACCTCGGCTGGGACTTCGTCCAGTCGACGTTCGCCCTGCAGTCCATCGAGCCGGAGCAGCGCGCGGAGGTGCTGCGGGCGCTGCAGCCGCGCACCGGGACGCTGGTGCTGGCCGAGTTCGACGTCCCGGAGTTCGAGGAAGGTTCGCCGGAGCACCTCCGGTCGCTCGTCGAGCGCTACGAACGCGGAGTGGCCGAGTACGGCGAAGACGCCACGCTCGTTGCCCAGGGCTTCCTGCTGCCGGTGCTGCTCGGGATCGTCTCCGGGCAGCAGCGGACGAACTGGGAGCACCCGGCTCCGGTCTGGGCCGAGCAGCTGACGACGGCGGGCTTCACCGACGTCGACGTCACCCCGCTCGCCGACTACTGGTGGTCGCCCGCCGTCCTGATCACTGCCTGCTGAGCGAGCCCGTCTCGACGTGCTGGGCGAGCGGCCGGGGCAGCAGGTGGGCGACCGCGCCACCCGGCATCCCGCCCCACGGCGCCGCCACGCCGGTCAGCACGCGGATCGCGCGCTGCACCCGGTAGAGCCGCTTCTCGCGTTCGCGCTCGAACGCCAGCGCCGTCTCGACGAACCGCGCGCCGTCGGCGTGCACCAGGTTGCCGGTCTCGTTGCCGAACCGGACGACCGTGGTGCCTGGCGGAAGCGTGATCAGGCGCTTGCCCCGGTAGAAGTTCAACGGCGGTTCGCCGCGCATCGGCAGGATCGGCCAGTCGGCCGGCTGGTCGGACTCCTCCGCCGGCCTCGGCGGCAGCATCAGCAGCACGCCCAGCAGGAACCGGGCCGCGTCGCCGAGCGAGCCGAACGCCACCGGCTCGTCGGACGGCGGCCGCGAAACCTCCCAGCCGTTCTCGGCCCGGCGCAGCGTCCAGACACCATCGGCCGGTATCTCGCCGGCGCCGATCCGGTAGGCCGCCGCCGGCACGCCGTGCTCGGCGAGCCGCTGCTGGAGCAGCTCCAGGGTCTCCGCGCCGCGCAGGTTCCGGACCGGCTCACCGCGGGCGACCCGGGCGAGCGCGCGTTCGTCCGGCAGATCCGCCGCCGTCTGCGGCGGCCGCGGCTGGCCCAGGACCTCCGCCTCGGCCGTCGCGCGGACGAGCTCCCGGACGAACGGCGGCCGGAAGCCCGCCGCCCGGGCGTGCTCGACCAGCTCCGGCTCGGGCGGCACCCCGTACTTGCGCAGGTAGTGCGGCACGGCGGCGGGCCAGATCCAGGTGCCGTCGGTGTGGAACGCGTTCGGCACGTCCGGCTTGGCCCCCGGTGCGCCGAAGATGTCCGGCAGCGGCGCGGGCCGGTGCAGCGCCACCGGCGCCCGGAACAGGTAGTCCAGCAGGCCGCGGACCTGGTCCGGCGGCACCGGCGGCCGGGTGACCACCGGGCGCTCGCCCTCGACGTGGGAGTCGGCGACCCGCGCGTGCCGGAACACGACGTCCAAGGGCAAGCCCGCCTTCGCCGTCAGCCACGCCGGCAGGTGCTTCGGCGTCCGCGGGAAGGTGGCCAGCTCCAGCTCGTAGGCGGCGGTCGACGGGCGGCCGCCGTCGTTGGGCGGCACCCGCCAGTCCGGCTCGCGGTCGGCGTCGAAGTCGAAGTCGAACTGCGACTGGTCGTCGAGGGTGAACGTGCCCTGGAACCACGTCCCGGCTTCGGCTTGGAACATCGCCGCCCGCAGCCGTGCGAAGAGCCCGCCGAGCTTGGGCGCGGCGGGCAGCGACACCGACACCGGGCCGTCCTCGTCGCCGACCGCGCGGACCTCGATCTCGGCGTAGTCCCCGACCTGCCGGAACTGCGCGCCGACCCGCGCCCAGCCACCGGGCACGGTGTGCAGCAGCGTCCGGCCGATGGCGCGCAGCAGCGCGTTCTGGTCGCCGCTGCCCGGCTGCGGTCGCGCCTCCGGCGTCTCGGAGAAGTCCAGCCGCGTCTGCCACAGCGCCGTGACCTGCTTGGCCGGCACGGTGACCGAGAAGTCGGTCAGGCCCAGCTGCGCCGCGCGGGCGGCGTCGTCGCGGACCCAGCGCAGGGTCAGCTCCGGCCGGTCGCCCGGCGCGACCTCGAAGACCTCGCCGTCGTACTCGGCGAAGGTCCGCAGCGTGAACGTCGACGGCACCTCGCTCGCCGGCACCACCCGCGCCGGACGCCCGTCGACCTCCTTGTCGAAGCCCTCCGGCGGCTCCTCCTCCGGCAGCACGGCCAGCAGCACCGTGCCGTCCGTGGTCGATCGCTGCGCGCGGAAAGTCCCCTCGCCCCACGTCGCATACAGGCCGTCCGGGCGTTCGGCCACTTCAACCCGGTTACGCACGTTTGTCCTCCCCGTCCCCAGTAGCCCCAAGAACCTAGTCGACCGGGTACCGAGCGAACCACCGGTCGTCGCCCGGCGCACCCGGGCCGAATTCGGTCAGCGCGTCGTCCGCGAGCTCGACGATGACTTCGCGGAGTTCCAGCTGGTCCAGCCAGCTTTGCCGCAGTGCTTCCTCGCCGTACATCGCGCCGACGAGGTTGCCGCAGACGGAACCGGTCGAGTCGCTGTCGCCGCCGTGGTTGACCGACGCGAGCAACGCCGAGCCGGCGTCCGTGGTGGCCAGCGCGACGTACACCGACATCGACAACGCCGTCTCGCCGACGTTGCCCTGCCCCAGCGACTCCAGCTTCTCCGGCGTCGGCGGCCCCTGCTCCGCCAGCGCCAACGCCGCGTCGAGCGCCGCGCTCTGCTCTTCGTGCGCCGGATGCTTCACCAGCTCCGCCCGCGCGGTCGCGACCGCGGCGAGCAGCGGCTTTCCGTGCAGCAGCTCGTGCACGATCACCGCGAAGCACCCCGACGACAAATACCCGCTCGGGTGACCGTGGGTCAGCGCCGCGCTCTCGGCCCCGAGCCGGAACACCTCGGCGAGGTCGTCCGACCACAGCGCGATCGGCGCCGCGCGCATCACGCCGCCGCAGCCCTTCGAGTTGTTCACCGGCCGGTCGATGGTGCCCCGGACACCCGAGCGGCCGTACGCCTCGAGCTCGCCGAAGCAGGTCAGGCCCGGTGCGCGCCGGCTGAACAACTCCTGGTGGGTGACCAGCCAACCGTCGGCCGCCTCGGCCGCAGACTGCGGCCCGCGCGCCCGGTCCCACGGGACGCCCTGGGTGTGCAGCCAGCGCTGGTAGGCCATCTGCAGCGAATGGACGACGTCCGCGGACCCGGTCCGGCGCTCCTGAGCGTGGGCCCTGATCAGCGCTTCGAGCGTGAAGAGCGTCATCTGGGTGTCGTCGGTGATCCGGCCGACGCCGCCGTACGCGGGGATGAAGTCGGTGATGCCGGCCGGCCCGGCGATCTCGCGGATCCGGTCGATCGAGTCGAACTCGGTCTTCGCGCCCAGCGCGTCCCCGATCGCCCCGGCCAGCAGGCTGCCCCGCAGTCGCGATCGCAAGTTCGGTCCCTTCGGTTCCGGGGTGAACCGGCCGCTCGGGTACCGGCGCTCCCAGCGGGCGTGTTCCGCGGTCTCCGCCCGGAGGCCGTTGCGGTTGAAGTACCGGAAGACGTCGCTCGCGACGTCGTCGAGCAGGCCGAGGTCGGGCAGCTCGGCGGCCCAGGGCAGGCCGGGCACCCCGACCCGGGCGCCGACCAGCGCGCCCGCGATCGCGCCCGCCACCGGCCCGGACCGCGCGGCGAGCCTGATCGCGGCTTCCGGGTCGTAGCCGCGCTTGGCCGCGGCGAACAGCGCGCGGCCGAGCACCGATCGGACGCTCCGGCCGTCGCCGATGGACTCCAGCTGCGTGACGTCGTCGGCGTCGCGGTCCGCGCGCAGCGCCAGCGTCGAAGCCGCCAGGTCGCCGCCGATCTCGTGCAGGCGGACGTGCACCGGCAACGCGAACGTCTCCCGCGTCAGCAGCGCCTGGAACAGCGAAATCAGCAGCTCGACGCCCTCGGTGACCTCGGCACCGGCCGCGCTGCCGGTCAGCTCGCGGGCGACGTCCTTCGCGTACCGCTCGCCGTCGACGTCCGCGACGGCGACCGCGCCGGCCGGGGTCGCGGCCAGCGCCGTGGCCAGGAGCGCGGAGAACTCGGCGGGCGCCGGGCCGGCGTGCCGGGTGGCGACGGCGAGCCAGCCGACCGGGTCCGGTTCGGGCAGGGTCGCCGGGACATCGCCGGTCGGCACCGGCGGCAGGCTCCGCAGCACGATGTCGGTGTGGAACAGCAGGTGCCGCGTCAGGCCGCCCAGCGGCAGGGGGCTCGCCGGGTCCGCGCCGCCGCCGAGGGCGTCACCGATCGCGAAGCCGACGTACGCACCGACGATCCGGTGCCACGCGAAGCGGTCGGCCGGCGTCCCCAAGGCGGAGAACTTGCCGAACGTCCACGGCACCGGCCGTGGGCGCGCGTCTTCGCCCAGGTACGCGATCAGGCCGTTCGCGCGCAGGTCGGCGGGCCGTTCCGGCTCCTGGCCGGCCCGGCGGCGGACGCCGTTGCGGTATTGCCAGGCGAACCCGCGCAGGTACCGGACGCACTCGGTGGAGGTCAGCTCGAAGTGCTGGTCGCGGGCGTGGTCCAGGGCGTACCGCAGGTGCCGTTCCAGCAGGTCGGGCGGTTCGACGCCGAACTCCGCGACCAGCTCGGGCAGTGCCGCGGCGACCTCCGGCCCGGCTTCCGGCGCGGGCTCTTCGACCGGGGGCCGGGGTGCGGTCGCGGCACCGCGGGCCGCGGCCAGTTCGGCGGCGGTCAGGCTGCGGACCAGGTCGGTGCCGGGGTCGAGCGTCAGCCCCGCCGACGGCGGCAGCTCCCGGACCGAGACCCGCCACCGGTGCGGGTACCGGCCGGGCACCTTCGCCGACGAGCTGTAGGCGATGACTTCGCGCCCGCCCGTACCGGGGACCGGCCGCAGCAGCGGCTCACCGGTGTCGAGCAAGGGCACCAGTACTTCGCAGTCCAGCAGGGCGAGGGCGAACTCGGCGCGGCTGATCCAGCTCGCGGCCAGGTAGTTCAGCAGCTTTTCGGCGTCGGTCGTCGGTACCGGGAACCCGCGCCAGACCGGGCCGGGGGTGTACTGCTCGTTGACCCGGTGCTCGCCGTCCGCCCGGGTCCAGCCGCGAACGGCCCGCAGCGGGAGGTCCAGCTCGGGGAACGCCTTCTCGTCGAACTCGGGGTCGACGTCCGGCCGCCACCCGGCCTCGGCGGGCGTGCTCGCCATCGCCGGCTGGTCGAACCCGATCTCGCCGCCGTCGTCCGGCACGCGCACCACCGGGCCGGGGAACAGGCCCGCGCCGATGTCGGTGCCGTCCAGGTAGGCGGCCGCGTTGACCGTGAAGCTCCAGCCGTCCGGACGGCGCACGGTGAGCTCCGGCCGGATCCGCAGCTGGTCGCCGCCGGGCCGCGTGCGCAGCCACTCCCGCGCGCGAGCGGCGGCTTCCTCTTCGTCCATTCTCCCCATCCTCGCGCTAATGCCGCGGGTACCGCTCGATCCAGGCGTCGCCGAGCGCGCTCAGCGCCGAGTGCCGGTCGAAGTGCCAGTAGGCGTCCGAAGCGATGTTCTCGACCAGGTACCGCAGTTCCAGCTGGTCGACCCACTTCTGCGGCAGCCCGGGGATGCCGGTGCGCGCTCCGAGCAGGGCACCGGCGATCGCCCCGGTGAGCGCGCTGCGGCCGGAGTGGTTGATGGCGCGAAGCAGCGCCTGCTCCGGGTAGTTCTCGAAGCCCGACAACGCGGCGAAGGCGCGTCCGAGCACCGACAGCGTCGTCTTCCCGTCGCCGATCAGCTCGGGTATCCGCAGGTCGGGCAGCCCGTGCTCGCCGAAGAACGGCACCGACTCGGCGACCATGTCCTGGATCGCCGTCCACTCCGGGCCCTGCTGGAACTGGTTGTCCGGGTTGAGCACCTCGCGGCTGGTGTTCCAGATCGGGAAGCTGAACGCGTCCTTGGTCAGCGCGTGCTCGAACAGCCAGGTCAGGTAGGTCGCGGCGGCCAGGTCGGACTCGTCGGGGTGGGTGACGCCGGCCAGTTCGCGCACCGCTTGCCGCGCCCCGCCGCTGAACCCGCTACCGGGCCCGGCCATGGTCAGCGCGGCGGGCAGGGCGGAGATCAGCGCGGCCGGGCCGGTCATCGGCACCGCGCCGGCGGCCCCGGTCGCGAGCTGGTGGTAGGCGTTGAGCTCGGCGTCGTCGATGTCCCGCCGGGCGTGCAGGTCCGGGACCTGCACGAGCCAGCCGTCCAGGGCGTCCATCGGCGCGCCCTGGGTCCGCAGCCAGCGCTGCAGCGCCCCGCGGACGACGTCGGGGAACAGCGCCTCGGCCTCGCGGGATTCCGGTTGTTCGCGGTGCGGGCTGCGGATGACGGCCTCGGTGTAGAAGAGCAGCCGCTGGGTCAGCGAGCCGATCCGGCCGGGCTGGTCGAACGCCGGGATCAGGTCGGTGACGCCTTCGATGCCGAACTTCGCGTGGATGTCGTGCAGCATCATCCGGTCGACGGCCGCGCCGAGGGCCTCGCCGAGCGCGAAGCCGACGTACGCGCCCGTGACGCGCTGCCAGCCGTAGCGGAAGCCGTCGAGGTCCCGCTCGAAGTACTTGCCGAACGTGTCGAGGCGCGGCACCGCGCGGCCGGCGTTGTCGTACGCCGGGGCCAGGCCGTTCGCGCGCAGGTCGTTGGGCTTGCTGCGCGGCGGCTCCGGCATGTTCAGCCGCTTCAGCCAGGACTCGCCGAGCACGGTCTTCGCGCACTCCTCGGCCGTCAGCTCGAAGCCGCGCCGCCGGGCCTTCTCGGCCGCCAGGAGCGGCGGCTTCACCGGATCCGGCAGGCCCATCCGGGCCGCGGTCTCGGTGGCGACCCGGATCAGGTCCTCCTCCGCCTCCGGGCAACGGCCGTGCACGTCGATGCGGGGTTCGTGGCGCGGGAACCGCTTGACGATCTCCGCGAGCTCGCCGCTGGAGACGTCCTCGATGGTCGTCGGGCCGCCGTTGATCACCAGGTTCGGCGGGTGCTCGAACTCGGCCAGCGTCGCGACGTCGACCTTCCACCAGCCGTGCTCGCGCGAGGGCAGGTGCCGGGTCGAGCTGAACACCTTGAGCTCGTTGCGCTCCTCGGCGAAGTAGAACCGGTCGGTCTTGCCGGTCTCCAGATCGAGGGGGACGAACACCTCGCACCGGATCAGCCCGATGAGCAGTAGCTCCCGGGTCAGCCAGCCGACGCTGCCGAACGACAGCAGCGTCTCCAGGGTGTTGTCCGGTTTCGGGTAGCCGCGGCGGATCGGCCCGGCCTTGTACTCGGGGTTTTCGCGCTCTTCGCCGGTCTGGTTGCCCTCGGCGTCGACCTTCACCCAGCCCGCGACGGCCTGCAGCGGCACGCCCAGCTCGCCGAGCCCGGCCTTGACGTACTCGGGGTCGACGACCTCGCGCCAGTTCTCCTGGCCGGGGAACGCCACCGGCACCGACAACCCGCCGGGGTGCGGGTGCGCCTGGCGCAGTTCGCCGTCCGGCTCGCGGACGACGACCGACGGCGGCGGGAAGATCTCCTTCTCCGGCCGGCCCTCGTCGAGGAACGCGATGGTGTTGTAGGGCACCGACCAGCCCTCGGGGATGCGCAGCACCTTCTCGGTGTCCACCCGGAGCCCGGCGGGGCCGGAGACGTCCGGACCGTGCACCGCGCGCAGCCACTGGCCGACCTTGGCAATCGCTTCCGCCGCTTCCACCTACTCGATCCTCTCCAGGCTTCCGTCGGACTCGTGCTCGGCGATCGTCTTCGGCAGCACGAAGGCCACCGCGCCACCCGGCAGGTTCGCCCACGGAACCGTGATGCCGGTGATCACGTGCAGCGGGCGTCTCAGCCGGTAGCTCCGCCGCAGCCGCTCCCGTTCGAGCGGCAGCGACGTCGTGGCGAACCGTACCTCGCCGTGGTGAACGAGATTGCCGGGTTCCTCGCCGAAGCGCAGGACGACCGTACCCGCCACCAGCCTGGTGATGCGCTTGTTGCGGAGCAGGGTGAGGGGAGGCTCACCCGGCGCCGGGTGCACCGGCCAGTCGTCGAGCTCTTTCGCGGTCTCCAGCGGGGTTTCGTGCCCGGCGGTCATCCGCGCGGGGTGCAGCAGCAACGCGCCCAGCAACTGCTGCGCGGCGTCCTCGAGCCGGGCGAAGTACTTCGGCGCGCGAGGTTTCCCGCCGGCGTGAGCAGCGACTTCCCAGCCGTCGGCGGTGTAGTTGAGGCACCAGGCGCCGTCCGCGCGCTCGCCGACCCGGTACGCCTCGGGCCACACCCCGTGCTCGCCGAGCCGCTGCACCAGCACGGTCAGCAGCTCCTCGTCACCGAGCTGCGGGTCCGGCGTGGTCTCCAGCTCGGCGAGGACGTCCCCGGCGGTCTTCTTAACGTCGGCGCGGCCCGGCTTCGGCCGCGGCTTGCCCAGCAGGTCCGCCTCGGCGGTCCGCCGGACCAGCGGCTCGACGTACGGCGGCTGGAAGTGGTGCCGCCGGATGTGCGCGACCAGGTCCGGCTCCGGCGGCACGCCGTGCTTCGCGAGCAGGAGCGGGACCGCTTCGGACCAGATCCACGTGCCGTCGGTGTGGAAGCGCTCGTCGCCGTCTTCGTGCACGACGGCTTCCCGCTCGAGGTACTGCAGCACGAGCGGCACCTCGGTGTCGGTCAGCGGTGGCCGCTCGACGTCCGGGCCGCCGGCGTCGGCGTGCCGGAACACCACGCCCAGCGGCAGCTGCGCGCGCAGCCGCCACCAGTCCGGGATGTGCTCGTCGGCCCGCGGGAACGCGGCGAGCTCCTCCGGCCAGGCGGCCGGCTCGGGTGGGTCGGTCCACACCGGATCGTCGTCGAGCGCGAAGTCGAAGTCGAAGCTGCCGTCGGAGTTCAGCGCGAACCGCGCTTGCAGCCAGGTGCCGCGGCCTTCGGTGTACATGCCGGCCCGCAGCTCGGTGAAGAGGTCGGCCAGCTCGTCCGGCATCGCCGTGTTGTGGCCCGCGGTCTCGGTGTGCTTCCCGACCTGCCGGAAGTCGGCGACGGCGGGCACGCCGGCGTTGACGCGGTGCTCGCGCACGAGCTTTCCCAGGCGCACCAGGAGGGTGCGCTGCTCGTCGGGTGAAAGTCGATGTTCCACGTGAATCATCGCCCCGCGTTGAAGCGGCTGGTCACCGTGAACGACGGTGGCTCCCCGGCGGCTCGGCGGGCGGCCTCGTCTTCCCACATCTTGAAGGTGCGCTTGCGGAGGGCTTGGATCAGCGCAACCTCTTGCGGTGTCCGGCGGCGTTCTTCCCGCCGCACGACGTCGTCGATGCCCTTGATGGTGTCGTAGAGCGCGAAGATCGGGCCGTCGCCGGTCAGGTAGTGGCTTCGCTCGAACTCGGTCTCCTGGACGAACTTCTCTTCGCCGAACGGACCGTCGATGTTCGAGTCGGTGGTGGCTCGCATGACCTCGCGGATGTGGCTGCTGTCCGGCACGAAGAACCCGGTCGTCAAGTCGAGGAGCGTGCCCGCCAAACCACCGTTCGGCGCCGAGTCGATCCGGTAGGTCTGGGCGTAGTACTTGTAGAACCTGGGTGTCCGAACGGCCATCAGCTGCTCTCCTCGGCTGTCAGTCCCCGCCGGAACGCTTCCTCGAACCGGCCTCGGACCTGCTCGGTCAACGCCGCGTCGAGAGCGGCCTCCTCCGGGGAAAGGAAGCCCTCACGGCCTTCCTTCTTGCTGAAGGTCTCGAAGTCCCGGCGTACCTCGTAAAGCGCGTGCTCGTAGGACGCGACGTCGTCGATGTGCGTCAGGTGCAGCCGCAGTTCGGCGACGTGCCCGTTCGGCAGCCGGACGTTGAGCTGCAGATCCCGGTACCCGCTGTCCTGGGGTTCGGCGAGCCGATCCGAGAACTTGACGATCGTGAGTTCGGGATCGCCACGCACCGCGTCGAGCGCCCGGTACATGTCCGCGACCCGCTCGAACTGGATCTTCGCGCCGACCAGGTCGGTCAGCCGCGAACCGTCCCAGCCGTACTTCGCGATCTTCGCCAGCGCCCGGACGTCGTCCTTGGGCTCCGGCCGGAATCCCGGGTGGCCGTCGGTCTCGCCGGCGATCCGCTCGGTGATGCGGTTCAGCGTGCCCTGGGTCTCGGGCCAGCGTTCGCGCTCTTCCGCCACCCATTGCCGGCAGTACTCCGGGTCACCGACCTGGCTCAGGTCGAAACTCGCGTGCAGCCGCAGGGCGCCCTCGGTCCCGTCGACGATCGCCGCTACGCCGCCGGAGATCTCCGCCTGCTCCGGCGTCGGGTCGAACGGCGCGACCCCCTGGTGCTCCACGTCGTCGATCACGCTGTACCCACGCTCGTTCACCTCGTGGA
Organism: Amycolatopsis sp. NPDC051716; assembly: GCF_040681595.1. Lineage (NCBI taxonomy): Bacteria > Bacillati > Actinomycetota > Actinomycetes > Pseudonocardiales > Pseudonocardiaceae > Amycolatopsis > Amycolatopsis sp. NPDC051716. Next base: position 353,494 of record NZ_JBFAZA010000001.1, read on the forward strand.
CGGCGTCCTCGAGGATCGGGATCGCCTCGGGGTGCTTGAGCAGGCTGGCCAGCGTCTTCGGGTTGTCCAGCAGCGAGCGCGTCAGGTAGTCGTTGGCGGGGTCGGACAGCACCCGCACCAGGCCGGGGTGTTCTACCAGGTGAGCGCGGATGTAGTCGGCGTCCGCGTGCCCGTCGAGCGCCGCGGCGACGTCGTCGCGGGCCAGGAAGGCGTCGTGCGGTGCCGCTGTTCCGTACCCGCCGTGCTCCCCGGTGCCGTGCTCGGTGCCGACGTGCACCTCGTCCGGCGTGCCGACGTGCATCAGCTTGATGCTCTTCGGCGGCTGCGGCAGGTGCATGAGGTCGCCGGACTGCGGGTCGATGAACGCGACGCCCTCGCGGGTGTGGACGACCATCGCCACGTGCCCGTACTCGACCCCGTTCGGGCCTTCGTACTTCACCGCGACCACGGCGTGGTGGTCGACCGGCGTGCCACGCATCTCGCGGATGACGTCGTCGTAGCTGCCGCGTGCGGAGAACGTCTCGCCGAAGCGGCCCTCGAGGTGTTCGAGCGTGCCGCGGCTGCCCATCTCGTGCGGCAGGATCGGCTCGGCCGTCATGTCGCCGCCGCGCAGCCGGTCCAGGTACGCCTCGGGCCCGCGCGTGCAGTTCGTCACGTACCCGTTTTCGAAGGTGCCCCGCTCGCGGAAGCCCGGGTTGACCTCGCGCAGGTGCGGGTGCCGGTCCTGGACGTAGGCCGCGCGCTCGGACGGCGTCGTCCCGCCGGCGTGGATGGCGGGTTCGGCGGGCGGGTTCGTCGCCCGCGCCAGCCGCGAGTAGTCGTGCACCGAAACCGGGGCCGGCGGTGCTTCCGCCGGAGCCTCGGGCAGGTCGTGGACCGACGGCTGGTGCGGGGTGACGTGCTCCGGCTCGCCGAGGCCGCCGAGCCGTTCCATGATCGCGGCCTGCTTGCGCCGTTCGAACTCGGCCGCGTTGTGCTCGTTCTCGGCCCGGCGCTCGGCCATCTTCCGCTGCGCGGCTTCGGGCTCGAGGTAGCGCGGTTGGCCGGGCCCGATCTCCTCGGCCACGACGACCCACTTGCGGCGGCCCTCGGGCGAGATCTCCAGCCGCTTCTCGTGCACCAGCAGCTGGGTGCCGGGCGGCGACAGCGATTCGCGCTCACCCGGGTTCTCGGCGAGCTTCGAGATGTCGCGCAGGTTGTCCGACCGGACGTGCAGCTCGACGTCGTCGCCGAACTTCGACGTCGAGAACTCGCCGGTCTTGATCGACGCGCTGGAGAACGCGGGCTCGACGACCACCGAGCCCGGCTCGTACGGCCCGGCGACCAGCTCGGCCAGCCGCGGGTCCCCGCCGACGTCGTAGGCGCGGATGGTCTCGCCGGACTCGCGCGCGACCTGGTTGAGGCCGTCCACGATCGCGCGGGTGTTCTGCTGCGCGAGGTCGAACCCGGGATGACCGGGGCCGCGGCGCAGGGCCTCGTTGACGTCGTAGGCGTACTCGCCCCGGGTGTAGCCGTGCAGCGCGACGGCGCCCTCGTCGGTGACCGGCAGCCCGGCGGCGTCCCGGCGGGCGAGCGCGCGGTCGTGGATCTGCTGGTAGATGTCCTCGTCGCCGACCGCGCGGCGGATGCTCTCGTGGTCGGCCGGGGTGCCGCGGTGCTCGCCGTCGAAGAGGTAGCCCTCGTCGTGCGGGAGGCGTTCGGGGGCCGGGTTGAGCCGGTCGTTGATCGTTTCGGTCTCGACGACGTGGTGCGGCGGCGCGTCCCCGCCGCCGAGCGGCATCGAGTGGATCCCGGTGGCATCGTGCGGCAGTTCGGCGAGCCGTCCGCTGACGGGATCGGCGAACACGACCCCGTGCTCGGTGTGCACGGCGGCCACCAGCCGCGACTCCCCGCCGGGCGTCTCGAAGGCGACGGCACTCCGGGCGCCGACCGGACGTTCGCCGAGCTCACGGGCGACGCCGTCGAAGCTGTCCCGGCTGCTCCACGACCCGCCGAGCTGTTCGCTGACGCTCTGCTGCCGCGCCGGTCCGGCGACGACGTCCTCGCCGTTCATCCGCCGCTCGAAGGCGACCATCGACTCGGCGGCGTTGGTCCGGTACCCGGTTTCGAGGCCGTCCGGGCGGTAGTGGTTGCGGGTGTTGACCCCGCCGAGCTCGGGAACGGCGTCGCGCACGAGCCGCGCGTGCTGCTGCGGCGTCTCGACGGACCCGGCGTGCAGCACGGGCGGCCCACCGGGAGCGAGCGGCGCGGCGAGCCGCGACCAGCCCCCGTCCGGCTCCCCGGTGGCCGGTGGCCGCCGTTCGGGCAGCGGCTCGGCGCCCGGCGGGTCGAAGGCGTTGAGCTTGCCGGCCAGGTCACCGCTCGGCTTGTATTCGGGGTGCTCGGCGTAGAACTGCTCGAGCTCTTCGTCGGATTCACGCTGGCGGCGCGCTTCGTCGGCGCGTTCTTCGGCCCGGCGTTGCTCGATGGCGTCGCGGGCCTCGCCCTCACCGAGGTGCCCCGGCTCCCCGGGAGCGATTTCTTCGGCGTGCACGACGTAGTGCGGCTCGCCGGGCCGGCGCGGGTCGGCGTTGGGGTGCCCGGGGCCTTCCTCGATGCCGGTGATCTTGAACTGCGTCCCGGCCTTGAAGAGGACTTCGCGCTCGTCCGGGATGCTGGCCAGACCATCGACGTCCCGCCCGGTCTTGGACTGGATCCGCATCTCGACTTCACCGGGGAACTTGCTCCGCGGGTGCTGGGCGTCGATCTTGGACGAGCTCAGGAACGACGGTTCGGTGATGTGCGCACCGTCGTGGAACCGCGCGAGGAAGGCTTGCAGCCGCGAAAGATCACCCTTGAAGTCGACCCGTCGCGAAACAACGCCCTCGTGGGGCGGCAGTTCGTTCAGCCCGGAGACGAGCGCCGCGGCCTGCGGAGCGAGATGGTGCAGCTCGGGGCCACCCATCCGAAGGGCGTGGTTGAGCGGCCCGACCATCTCGTACCGGGTGTAAGCGTGCACAGCGACCGCGCCGCCGTCGGACATGCCGGGGTGCCACTCGTCGCGCTTGGCGAGCGCCTCGCGCCGGACCTGTTCGTGCCGCCATTCGCCGTCGACCGGGCTGTGGTGCCCGGAGTCCATGAAGGTGTCCTCGATCCGCCTGATCCCGGCGGGGTCATCGGTGTGGAAGCGAGGATCGGTGAGGTAAGGCTCGTCGTGGCCGGGCTGCCCGTAGTCGTGTTCGCGCGGTGAATCGGCGGGTGCCTCGGCCGAGGGGTTTTGCTCCGTCGGGTGCTCGGCGCCGGGCGTTCCTTCAGTGGGTCGCTCTTGGGTCGGCGTGTGTTCGGCCGTGGGCGTGTTTTCGTCCACCGGGCGTTCGTCGGCGGGCGTTCGCTCGTTGCCAGGTGCGCCTTGTTCCGCCGGTCGCTCGGCCCCCGGCTGCTCAACCGGCTTTTCGCGCACTGGCGACTGCTCGGCCGCCGGGATCGGACGGTCCTGTGCCGGCTGCTCGAACGGTCGCTGCGTCCGCGGCTGTTCCAGCGCACGGTCCACCGGCCGCGGCGGCTCGAACGGTCCCCGCGGCGGCAACTGCTCCTGCGGCGGCCCGAACCGCGGCGGCGGAACCTGCGGCGGCCCGGCCGGCCGCGGCGCCCCCAGCCGAGGATCGTGCGGCGGCACGGGCGGCCGTCCACCCGGCGGAGGCGGCATCGGCGGCCGTCCACCGGGACCCTGCGGACCCCGCGGCTGGTTCGGATATCCGGCGGGACGCTGTCCCCCACCCATCGGCGGCCGCTGCCCACCCTGCGGCGGAACCCCCGAATGCGGCGGCATCCGCCGCGGATCCTGCGGAGCAACCCCACCCTGCGACGGCTGCCCATGCGCCCCGACCGGCGGAACCCCACCCTGAGGCGGCCGCACCCCCGGCTGCGAACCGTGCGGCGGCATCGCCCCGGGCGGAACCCCCTGCCCCCCAACCGGCGACTGCCCACCACCCTGAAGCGGTTGCCCCCGGTACGGCGGCTGGCCGCCGGGTTGGGTGGGCTGTCCGTTGTGGGGTGGTTGGCCGCCGGGTTGGGTGGATTGTCCGTTGTGGGGTGGTTGGCCGCCCGGTTGCGCTGGCTGCGCCCGGTGCGGTGGTTGGCCGCCGGATTGGATGGGCTGTTCGTTGTGCGGCGCTTGGCCGCCCGGCCAAGCGCCGTGCGGTTGAGCCGCCTGCCCGCTGTGCGTCGGCTGGCCGCCCGATGGCGCGCCATGCAGCGGCTGCTGACTGAAGGGAGCCGACGGGGACTGTCCGCCCGGCCGCACTCCGTGCGGCGGCTGGCTACCAGGTTGAGTCGCCTGCCCGCCGTGCAGCGCCTGGGCACCCGGTTGTCCTCCGTGCGGCGGCTGCCCCCCATGGAGCGGCTGCCCACCAGGCTGCGCGCCGTGCGGACGCTGGCCTCCCGGCCGAAACCCGCTTTGCGGCATCGGCGGCTGACCGCCCTGCAGCATCCGGCGAGGATCCTGCGGCGGCATCCGTCGCGGCTGGTCGCCCCCGACCTGCGGCGTCGGCTGACCGCCCGGGCGGGGACCCGGGCTACCCGCGTGTCCCGGACCGCCGGCGTTCGGCAGGCCGCCCGGTGGCGGTGGCGGCGGCGTGAATCCACCCGGCGGTGGCGCCTGCTGCGGCGATGGTCCGTTCTGGAACGGTGCCGTCCCGCCCTCCGCCGCGAACGGCTGGCTCGGCCCGCCCGCGAATCCGGCCGCTCCGACGTTGTCCTGGGGCCGGCCGCCGCCGCTCTGACGTCCCGGTTCCGGGGCGAAACCCGGCGGTGGCGGGGCCATGCCATAGCCGCCCTGCGAGGAGGTGCCACCCGTCGGCTGCTGGACATGGTCGGCGCTTGGCCGAGGCACCTCGGGTGCGCGGTGCTCGGAAACCGGCTGCGGACCGCTTTCCGCACGCTGCTGCGGTTCGGACTCTCGCCGGACGTCCGGCTCGGATGCCGTCCGCGCTTCCGCCGCGGGCGCCTCGCGACGCGGTTCTTCGCCTCGCGATTCCGGCGCGGAGGCGGCTTCGTGGCGTGGTTGCTCGCCGCGTGTCTCGGGCTCCGAGGCCGCCTCGCCTCGTGACTCAGGTGCCGAGGCCGCCTCCCGACGCGGTTCCTCCGCTCGCGACTCCGGCTCGGAGGAGGCCTCACGGCGCGACTCCGGCTCCGAAGCGGCCTCACGGCGGGACTCGGGCTCCGACGAAGATTCGCCCCGCGACTCGGACTCCCCGCGCGACTCCGGCTCAGAAGACTCACTGCGGGACTCCGAGGAGGACTCACCCCGCGACTCAGGCTCAGAAGACGACCCACCCCGGGACTCCGGTTCCGAAGCCGAACTCGACTCCGCCGTCCCCCGCCCCGACTCCCCAGAGGAGTCACCCGAGGAACCGGAGGCACCAGAGGAACCAGAGGAACCAGAGGAACCGTCCGAGTCGGCCCGCGGAATGTTCGCCTCGTGGACCGAGTGCAGCTGCTCCTTCGCGCCCCCGACCGCACCCCCCACGGCCCCGCTCGAAGCCCCCATCAGCAGCTGCTCCGGCGTCAACGACCCCAGATCCCCGGTCACCGCCGCCTGGCCGACCGTCTGGGCCACTCCCTCGACCGCGCCCCGCGCCCCCGCCCGCATGGCCGCGTCCGCGATCTGCCCACCCGCGCTGTGCGAAAGCCCCTCGGTCGCTCCACGCCCGATAGACCCCGAAGCCGCTCCCACGACTCCGCCCACCGCGCCCGAGATCGCCGCGTCCGAGGTCTTCGACCAGTCCCAGTCCTTGCGGTCGCCCTTCGCCATCTGCAGGCCCTGGATGCCGGCGTCCATGCCGAGGTTGATCGCCTCGTTCTTGAGGACCTCCATGCCGATCTTCTTGAGGCCCTGCTTGAGCAGCTTCTCCAGCAGCTCCTTCGCGACCTGCTTGAACCCCTGCTGCGCCAGCTTCTCGAGCAGCTGCCGGAACAGCAGCTGCCGGAACAGCATCTGCACGGTCATCCGGGTGGCGATCTGGGCCGGCGCGATGCCCGCCGTCGAGCCGCCGAACGTCACCGCCGCCGCCGCGATCATCGCCGCGATCTGGGCGGCCAGGACGATCAGCGAGATGATGATCATGTACTTCGTGTACTCGACGTCCAGCGCCGTCTGGTCGCACGAATCCCCGAGGGCCTTCGCCGCGTCGGCCAGTTGCCTGAAGTACGCCTCGTCGCCCTCGACGAACTTCTTCCACTGCTCCGCGAACGCGTCGGCGCCGTCACCCGTCCAGTTGTCGCGGATGCCGGACGCCGCTTGGCCGCCCGTCTCCGACACCGGGCCGATCGCCGAAGACGCCGTGTGCCACGCGTCGCGCAGGGCGCGCAGCTTGGTCTCGTCGCCCTCGGGCCAGCTCTCCCCGACGACGATCGGCAGCAGCCACTTGACCGCGTCGGGCATTTCCATCCCCACGCGTCATTGCCCCTTGCCGAGCTGGGACGTCACGTCTTCGTCGGCGCCCGAAAGGGCCTTCATCGACTTGGCGACGTTCTGCTGCATCCCCCGCAACCCCTGCACGAGGTTGGTGAAGCCTTCGACGGCGCCCTGCGCGCCCGGCACGTAGTCCTTGGCGAACTCCTTGCCGGAGTCGTCGCCGCCCCAGCACTCACCCTGCGCCGCGAGGGCGGACTGCAGTGCCTTCGCCACGTTGTCGAGCGTGTCGGCCGCCGTCACCAGGCCGTTCGACGCGCGCAGGACCGCGTCCGGCTCCGCGGTGAACCCGGAACCCCCATCCGGCATCAGTCGCCCCTCGTCATCCAGGACGACGGTGGCTCTTCGTCCTCGTCACGCGGCGGGCGGACGCGCTTGGGGGCCGGCTTCGGTGCGGGGACCGGCGGCTGCTCGTTGCGAAGAATCGACCCGCCGTCCTCGAACGACTCCGGTCGCGGTGCCGGCGCTTCTTCCGCGACGAACTCCGGGATCGGCGGCACCAGCCCGGCCAGCGACGGCGCGCCCTCGACCAGGTCGGCGAGGTCGGGCAGGCCCTCGGTGATCGGCGCCATCAGGTCCGCGATCTTCTGTTTGACCTGCATCGATCCCTGGCGCACCAGCGACTGGACGGTGTTCGCGAGCTGCGCGGGCGTCGTGCGCTCGAAGGTGTTCGGGGCGAATTCGAGTTTCGCGAGACTGCCGCCGGCGTCGATGGTGGCGCGGACCAGCCCGTCGGGGGAACTGACCTGGGCGGTGGTTTCGGCGGCCGCGGCCTGGGCGTCGCGCAGCTGCGCGGTCTGCCGCTCGAAGTTCTCCAGGAGGGTGTCCATCTGGTCCTTCATCGCGGCATTCCGTGCTTCGAGCCGTGCACGGTCGTCGCCCGCGGTGGTCACAGGTGCCCCCGGTGTCCCTCGAACCTACTAATGACTGCCCGTCACCCTAATGCCAATGGAGCAGTCATCGTGACCGGTTCGGGTGTTTGCGTCAGCGAATCGCACGCCGCCGGGCGAGCACGTATCCCGCTCCGCCGACGAGGTAGCAGACCGTCGCGGCGATGAGCAGGCCCGGCGAACGGCCGTCGTCCGGCACCACCAGCGCGGCCAGCGAAACCGCCGCCACCTGGGTGATGTTGAACAGCGTGTCGTACAGCGCGAACACCCGGCCGCGGGCTTCGTCGGCGACGTCGAGCTGGATCGACGAATCGACGCAGAGCTTGAGCACCTGCCCGGCCCCGCTGATGACGAACGACGCGAGCAGCGCCAGCGGCAGCAGCATCGGCAGCCCCAGCGCGGACTGCGCGATCGCGGCGAACAACAGCGATCCGAGCACGGCGCGCAGCCGGCCGAACCGGCGGATCAGCCGCGCGGTCAGCAGGCCGGCGACCAGCAGGCCGGCCCCGGCGAGCCCGGCGATCTGGCCCAGCCCGGGCAGGCCGGCGCGGAAGACGCCGTGGTCGGTGAAGTAGTTGCGCATCAGCAGCACGGTGACCAGCAGCGACACCCCGAACGACGCCCGGTGCGCGAACAGCGCGATGAACCCGGCGGTGACACTGGGCGCGCGCCACGCGTGCCGGGCACCGTCGGCCAGCCCCCGCGCGACGGCGAGCACCGGGTTCGGCGGCTCGTCCACCACTGTCGGCCCGAGCACGCCCTTGGCGAAGCCACGGGCGATGAACGCCGAGACCAAGGTGCCGAGGACGGCGAAGACGGTCGTTTCGGCCGACCCGATGTCGTTGCTGCCGAACAGCGCCCGCAAGCCGATCGCGCAGCCACCACCGATCACGGCGACCACCGAGCCGAGCGTCGTGGCGAAGGCGTTCGCCGTCACGACGCTCTCCTCCTCGACGACGTGTGGCAGCGACGCCGAGAGCCCGGAGCCGATGAAGCGGGAGATCCCTTCCGCGGCCAGGGCCAGCGAAAACAGGCCGACTCCGCCGAAACCGAACCCGACGGCGGCGGAAGCGCAGACGATCGCCAAGCCGCGCAGGAGGTTCGCGAAAATCAGGACGCGACGGCGGTCCCAGCGGTCCAGCAGTGCGCCGGCGAACGGTCCGACGACGGAGTACGGCAGCAGCAGTGCGGCGAACCCACCCGCGATGGCCAGCGGGTCGGCGGCGCGCTCCGGGTTGAACAGGACGGCTCCGGCAAGACCCGCGCGGAAGACGCCATCGCCCCAGCTGGCGGCGAAGCGGGTGAACAGCAAGCGTCGGAAGTCGGGATCTTTGAGCAGCTCTCGCGGCCCTCTTCGCGGTGTTGCCGTTCGAGCGCTGATCGTCACGACGCCAGAGTAGAGGGTGGCCGACGCACTGAGGTCGCCTCTCGGCGGCTATGCGCAGTGTGGCTCCAGCCGGACGGTATTCCACAAAGGCGGTTCTTCAGTGAGCCCGGGGGACACGGAGTGCGCCGGCCACATGTTTCAAACGAGGCTGTTGGGGCGATTGTTCCCGAGCCGAAGTCATTCGCCCGGCCAAGGGTGGGATCATGGGTCTGTGCCAGCGGACGCCGAGGTTGAACCGGGAACGCTCCTGGTCGCCGCCCCCACGATGGTCGACCCCAACTTCCGCCGGACCGTGGTGTTCGTCATCGATCATCGCGAAGAGGGCACGCTCGGCGTGGTCCTGAACCGGCCGAGTGACGTCGCGGTGCACGACGTGCTGCCCAACTGGGGTGGGCACGTCGCCGAGCCGCAGGCGGTGTTCGTCGGCGGCCCGGTCGAGAAGAAGACCGCGTTGTGCCTGGCCGCGCTGCGCACCGGCGAGACGGCGGCGAGCGTGCCGGGGGTGATCGCGGTCCGCGGGCCGGTCGCGCTGGTCGACCTGGACACCGATCCCGAGGCGCTGGTGCCGAAGGTCCGCGGTGTGCGCGTCTTCGCCGGGTACGCGGGCTGGGACTCCGGGCAGCTGGCCGGCGAGATCGAGCGCGAAGACTGGGTCATCGTGCCCGCGCTGCCGAGCGACATCCTGGCCTCGCCGGACGGCGACCTGTGGAGCCAGGTCCTGCGCCGCCAGGGCATCCCGCTGGCGCTACTGGCCACCCACCCGGGTGACCTCCAGCGGAATTAGGCCTCTTCCTTCTTGAAGACGCCGCAGCCGCCGGCACCGCACGCGCAGCCGCTGCAGCCGGCGGGCGCCGCCGGAGCCGGGGCGGGCACGGTCAGCGCGGCCCGGTTGCCGAGCACGCCACCGCCCATGACCAGCACCAGCATCGCGAGCACGCCCGCGAGCGCGGCCGAGATGAGACCCCCGGTCGTCGGCATGGCCAGGCCGGCCAGCCCGGTGAGCACGGCGATCGCGCCCCCGGCCATGGTCGGCAGGCCCGCGACGCGGTTGGCCAGCTTGAAAGCTTCTTCGCTGCGCAACGCCGCTTCCGTGCGCACCCCGGTGCCCCCCTCGCGCGTCAAGCGCTCGCGAAACCCGAGGAACCCACCAAAACCGACGAGCAGACCCAGCACGACCGGAACCAGCGCGATAGCGAACACGAAGTCAAGGATAAGCGTGACGTCCCGGCAACCTGCCGGATACCCTGATCGACTGTGCTACAGGCCATGTCACCGCGTGTACTGCCCACCGTCCTGACCGCCGCCCTGATCGGGGGAATCCTCGCCGCTGCGCCGGCCGAGGCGACCGAGAGTCACCAACGGCCGATCCGGCTGCTCGGCGAGAAGATCGTCCCGAACGCCCTGCCGTTCCAGGGCACGACGGTCGGCGGCCTGTCCAGCATCGACTACGACCCCCGGACCGGCGGCTACGCGCTGATCTGCGACGACCGCTCGGCGATCAACCCGGCCCGGTTCTACACGGCGACGTTCCCGGTCACCGCCCACGGCGTCGGCGACGTCACCTTCACCGGCACGAAGCCGCTGCTGCGCCCGGACGGCACGCCGTACCCGCCGCTCACCCAGAACGACCCGTCGAAGCCGCAGAACGAGCAGACGATCGACCCCGAGGAGCTGCGCGTCGACCCGTGGACCGGTGACTACTACTGGTCGCAGGAGGGCGAGCGGACGGCGACGACGCTGATCGACCCGTCGGTCCGCGAGGCGCGCCGCGACGGGAAATACGTCCGCGACCTGCCGATTCCCGCGAACGAGAAGATGACGCCGACGGCGGGCCCGCGCCAGAACCTGGCCCTCGAAGGCTTCACCTTCGCCGGGTTCGGCTCGCTGCTGGCCAGCGAGGTCGAAGGCCCGCTGCTGCAGGACGGCCCGATGCCGACGACGACCGCCGGCGCGCTGTCGCGGATCACCCTGCAGTCCCGGTTCGGGCCGGTCTTCGCGCAGTACGCCTACCCGCAGGAGCCGATTTTCGCGTCACCGGTGCCCGATGGCGCGTTCGCCACCACGGGCGTGTCCTCGATGCTGGCCGTCGACCAGGCCGACCCGACGAAGTTCCTGATGATGGAACGCTCGTTCGTCACCGGCGTCGGCAACAAGGTCCGCGTCTACGAGATCGACACGAAGGGCGCGACGAACGTCCTGAATGTCCAGTCCCTGAGCGACGCGAAGCACGTCAAGCCGGTGAAGAAGCGGTTCCTCTTCGACGCGGCCGACCTCGGCTTGTCCACAGTAGACAACCTGGAGGGCATGACCTGGGGCCCGAAGCTGCCGAACGGCGAGCGGAGCTTGATCATCGTCAGCGACAACAACTTCTCCTCGACCCAGGTCACCCAGTTCGCCGCACTGGCGGTCCCCTCCGAACGGCTTTGACCAGCAAGTTACGATGTGCACATGAACACGGCTCGGCGGCTCCTTAGCCTGCCGCGCTGACCAGGCCCGGCCTGGCCGGCGCGGCGACCCCTCATGCCCTGGTGGCTGAGGGGTCGAGTTGTTTCTGGAGCGGCTCGAAACCAAAGGATGACGGCGATGACTGAGGCGACAGGGACCGACGTCCCCGCGCACCGCTACACGGCCGCGCTGGCCGGGCAGATCGAGCAGCGGTGGCAGGACCACTGGGCCGACCAGGGCACCTTCCACGCGCCCAACCCCGTCGGGCCGCTCGCCGTCGAGGGGCAGCCGGTGCCCAGCGACAAGCTGTTCGTCCAGGACATGTTCCCGTACCCGTCGGGCTCCGGCCTGCACGTCGGGCACCCGCTGGGCTTCATCAGCACCGACGTCTTCGCCCGGTACCACCGGATGATCGGGCGCAACGTGCTGCACACGATGGGCTTCGACGCGTTCGGCCTGCCGGCCGAGCAGTACGCGGTCCAGACCGGGCAGCACCCGCGCAAGACGACCGAAGAGAACATCCGGACCTACCTGCGCCAGATCCGGCGCCTGGGCCTGGGCCACGACGAACGCCGGCGCATCTCCACGATCGACCCCGAGTACTACCGCTGGACGCAGTGGATCTTCCTGCAGATCTTCAACAGCTGGTACGACACCGAGGCGGGCAAGGCGCGGCCGATCGCCGAGCTGGAGGCCGCGTTCGCCGACGGCTCGCGCCCGGTGCCCGGTGGCGGCGACTGGACGTCGCTGAGCGCGCTGGAGCGCAAGAAGATCATCGACGACCACCGGCTGGTGTATATCTCCGAAGCGCCGGTCAACTGGTGCCCGGGCCTGGGCACGGTGCTGTCGAACGAAGAGGTCACCGCCGACGGCCGCAGTGAGCGCGGCAACTTCCCCGTCTTCCGCCGCAACCTGCGGCAGTGGATGATGCGGATCACCGCCTACGCCGATCGCCTGGTCGACGACCTGGACCTGCTGGACTGGCCGGAGAAGGTCAAGTCCATGCAGCGGAACTGGATCGGCCGCTCGCACGGCGCCCGCGTCACGTGCACCTCCGGTGACGATGGCATCGAGGTCTTCACGACCCGGCCGGACACCCTGTTCGGCGCCACCTACGTGGTGCTGGCGCCGGAGCACCCGCTGGTCGACAAGCTGACGACGGCCGCTTGGCCCGAGGGCGTCGACGAGCGCTGGACCGGTGGCGCCGCGACGCCCGCCGAGGCGATCAAGGAGTACCGCGTCGCCGCGTCGCGGAAGTCCGAGCTGGACCGGCAGGAGAACAAGGAGAAGACCGGCGTCTTCACCGGCGCGTACGCGACGAACCCGGTCAACGACAAGCAGATCCCGATCTTCGTCGCCGACTACGTGCTGATGGGCTACGGCACCGGCGCGATCATGGCCGTCCCCGGCCAGGACGTCCGCGACTGGGAGTTCGCCGAGAAGTTCGGCCTGGAGATCATCCGGACCGTGCAGCCGTCCGAAGGGTTCGACGGCAAGGCGTACACGGGTGACGGCCCGGCGATCAACTCGAGCTTCCTGGACGGCATGGACGTCGCCGAGGCCAAGAAGACGATCATCGACTGGCTGGCCGAAAAGGGCGCCGGCACCGGGACCGTCCAGTACAAGCTGCGCGACTGGCTGTTCTCGCGCCAGCGCTACTGGGGCGAGCCGTTCCCGGTGGTCTACGACGAGGACGGCGAAGTCCACGCCGTTCCGGAGTCGATGCTGCCGATCGAGCTGCCCGAGGTCGCCGACTACTCGCCGGTGACGTTCGACCCCGAGGACCGCGACTCGATGCCGTCGTCGCCGCTGGCCCGCGCGACCGACTGGGTCGAGGTCGAGCTGGACCTGGGCGACGGCCCGAAGACCTACCGCCGCGACATCAACACGATGCCGAACTGGGCGGGTTCGTGCTGGTACCAGCTGCGTTACGTCGACCCGACGAACTCGGAGACGTTCTGCGCGCCGGAAAACGAGCAGTACTGGATGGGTCCGCGCCCGGGCGAGTACGGCGCGGACGACACCGGCGGCGTGGACCTGTACGTCGGCGGCGTCGAGCACGCGGTGCTGCACCTGCTGTACTCGCGGTTCTGGCACAAGGTGCTGTTCGACCTGGGGCACGTGACGTCCAAGGAGCCGTACCGGAAGCTGTTCAACCAGGGCTACATCGAGGCGTACGCGTACACGGACGAGCGTGGCGTCTACGTCCCGGCCGAGCAGGTCGAGGAGCGCGACGGGAAGTACTTCTTCAACGACGAAGAGGTCACCCAGGAGTACGGCAAGATGGGCAAGAGCCTGAAGAACGTCGTCACGCCGGACGAGATGGCCGAGAACTACGGCGCCGACACGTTCCGGTTCTACGAGATGGCGATGGGTCCGCTGGCCATGTCGCGCCCCTGGGCGACTAAGGACGTCGTCGGCGCGCACCGGTTCCTGCAGCGGCTGTGGCGCCTGGTCGTCGACGAGACGACCGGCGAGCTGCGAGTGTCCACTGAGGACGCTTCGGAGGCGGACCGCAAGGTGCTGCACAAGACCATCGCGGGCGTCCGCGAGGACTACGCGGAGATGCGGTTCAACACGGCCGGCGCGAAGCTGATCGAGCTGAACAACCACGTCACCAAGGTGTACGGCGGGGCCGCGTCGACGCCGCGTGAGCTGGCCGAGCCGCTGGTGCTGATGCTGGCGCCACTGGCCCCGCACCTGGCCGAGGAGCTGTGGCGCCGGCTGGGGCACGTGGACTCGCTGGTGCAGGGCCCGTTCCCGGTGGTGGACGAGAAGTACCTGGTCGAGGACTCGGTCGAATACCCGATCCAGGTCAACGGCAAGGTCCGCTCCCGGGTCACGGTCCCGGCTTCCGCGTCCTCGGACGAGGTCCAGGCCGCGGCGCTGGCGGACGAGAAGGTCGCGGCGATGGTCGGCGACGGCTCGCCGCGCAAGGTGATCGTGGTGCCCGGCCGGCTGGTCAACATCGTCCTCTAACGCGAGGGCGGAAAGACGCCGGTAGTCGGCGGTCATCCCCGATTTGATTGAGCTGTCAACGAAAACGGCTCGATCGAAGGAGAACCGGGGATGACCCTCGACGGCAAGGTGGCACTGGTGACGGGCGGCAGCCGAGGCATCGGCGCGGCCACCGCACTGCGGCTCGCCGAGGACGGCGCGGACGTCGCGCTGACGTATGTGAACAACGCCGCGCGGGCGGCCGAGGTGGTCGAGCAGATCAAGGGTCTCGGCCGCCGCGCCCTGGCGATCCAGGCGGATTCGGCCGACGCGGCCGCGGTGTCGGCGGCGGTTTCGGCGACCGTCGCGGAGTTCGGCCGGCTGGACGTGCTGGTGAACAACGCGGGTGTCGGATTCGTGGGCGCGTTCACCGAGACCGCGCTCGAGGACGTCGACCGCGTCCTGGCGGTGAACGTCCGCGGCGTGTTCGCGGCGACCCAGGCCGCGGCCGGTGTCCTGGCCGACGGCGGCCGCGTGATCACGATCGGCAGCTGCGTCACCGATCGCGTGCCCGGCCCGGGCATGGCGCTCTACGCGACCAGCAAGGCGGCGATGGTCGGCCTGACCAAGGCTTTGGCGCGCGAGCTGGGCCCGCGCGGCATCACGGTGAACCTGGTCCACCCGGGCCCGACGGACACGGACATGAACCCGGCCGACGGCCCGTACGCGGCGGACCAGCGCGCTCTTACGGCGTTCGACCGCTACGGAAGGCCGTCCGAGGTGGCCGCGGCGGTCGCTTACCTCGCTTCACCCGGCGCCGAGTACGTGACAGCGGCGGTGCTGTCCGTGGACGGCGGCCACGCGGCCTAACCGGAGTAGAGCCCGATCTCCCGGGCGAGATCGGCGAGCATCGCCTCGAACAGGACGTCCGGTTTGGACATCGGGATCGGGTAGTTGCCGAAGACCTCGAGCGTGACGTGCCCGTAGAGCCGGGCCCAGAACTGGATCATCAGGTACGTCACGCCGAGGTCGATCTTCTCCACCGGCACGCCCTGCTCGGACTCGACGAGCACGGTGACCAGCGACTCCTGGAACGTCTTCAGGTCGTCCCGCAGCTCGTCGGGCACACCGCTGGCCGACGGCAAGACGATGTCGTGCCGGGCGAGCACCCGCCCGGCGGCGGCGAGGAAGATCCGCCCGAACGGCTCGTCGACCCGGCTCAGCGCACTCCCCGACGTCGACCCGACACCACCGGTCGGCGACGCGAAGACCAGCGTGAATTCCTTCGTGTGGGTGAGCGCCCACCGCCGGAAGCCCTTGCAGATGGCGAACAGCTGCAGCATCCCGTCGTCGGGCAGCTCGGCGATCTCCTCGGCGAGGTCGTCGGCCAGGTCGGCGCAGACGTCCAGCCGCAGGTTCTCGACGAGGTCGTCCCGGGACTCGTAGTACCGGTAGAGCGCGGGCGCGGTGATGCCCAGCTCCCGCGCGATGGCACGCAGGGTGACCGCCTCCGGCCCCTGCTCGACGAGCAGTTTCCGGGCGGTCCGCCGGATGTCCTGTTCGGTAGCCGCACGCGCGCGACCCCTCCGGGTGGGGTGGCTCATCCGAACAGTCTAGGTGGTTGGTACGACAGATTTTGCATTAACGCGAGGTCTGCCGTAACGAAAAGGTGCAGCTCAGGCCCGCGCCTTGAGGTTGGTCAGCACCGTGTCGGCGACCCCGCGCCCGAGCTGGCAGGCGTCCTTGCCGGCCTGGACCGCCGAGTCACCGATGCTCAGCGAGACGGAGTACGCGAGGTCGTCGGCGACACCGACGACGATCACGCAGGCACGGTTGTCCGTCGTTCCGGCGTCCACGTAACCCACTGCTGGATATCCCTGGACCGGCTGCAGGTCGTCCACCCACCGCTTGGCCTTCGGCTTCACGTTCTTGTAGGCGAGGCTCAGTCCTTGCCCGGACTTGGTGTCGTACCCGACCAGGATGCCGGCCGCCGTTCCCGAGGCGCTGGCCCAGTCGCACGTGGGGCCGAGCTCGGTGTCGCTCGTCTTCGGGGCGGTCGGTTGCCCGAGGTACCCCGTGAGTTGGTCGGCCGTCAGGGCGGAGTCGCAGGGGCTGCCTGCCAGCGCGGCCGCCGGCAGCGGGTTGCCCACCTTCGGTGCCCCGCTGTTCGGCAGTTCCGCGCTGCTGCTGGTCGTCGCGGGGCCGGCCGTGCCGTTCGTCGGGGTCTTGCCGGTGCACGACGCCAGCAACGCGGTTCCCAAAGTGACTGCGGTGGCGGCCAGGAGAACGTGACGCCTCATTCGAGCGACCCCTTGATCGTCTTGGTCGAGTCTGCTGCTTGCTGATCCACGGCTTGGGTGATGCCTAGTGCCTGCTGCAGCTTCTGGATCAACTCCGTGAGGTAGTTGAACTGGTACTGCAGGTGGCCTTCGTAGTACGCGCCCGCCTCGTTGATCCCGTTCGGTCCGTTCACCGCCGCTTGGCTGACCGGCTCTTCTGCCGGCGGTCTCGCCTGCATCAAGTACCGCGCCTTTCGCAACTGCTCGGCGAGTACTTCACGTTGGGTCTTGGCCTTCTTGAGCATCGCCCGCATCTCGTCGGAGCTCATCGCGAAGCCCTGCCCACCGGCGGGCTGAGATCCACCGCTCGGCATGTCCGTCGCCCAGAAGCCGATCCCGCTGAACATCGAACCCGTCATCGTCCTCCCCCTAACCCGTTCAGGGTCGCGTACAGGACATCGGTCAGCGCACCCCGGGTCCCCGGCTGGAAGCTGACCATCCGCTCGCGCCCCGGGTACACGTACGTCAGCACCCGCCCGGCCCCGGCCACGTCCACCGCGGTGATCGGCGCGCTGCGCATCCCACGGTTCACGGCGTAGCACTGGTGCAGCCCCGTCCGCTGCGCCGCCATCAGCCGCCGCGCCCACGGCAGCGGGTCCCGGCCGCGGTCGACAGTCGGGTCGTCGAGGTCGTACGAATCCTCGACCGCCCGGCCCGAGAACCGCGCCTCCGGAATCGACACGGCCGAAATCCGGGCGGGCGGCACCGGCGGCAGCACGTCCACCAGCGACTCCGCGAGCCGCGACGGTTCCACGGCGTCGATCCGGACCGTGTCGTCCTTCCGGATGAGTCGGAGCGCATCCGGGCCGTCGGCGGAAACGAGCACCGCGCCCGACTCGTCCGCTTCGATGTCGCCTAGCCACGCCGTGAACTGGCGGGCGCCCTTCGCCAGGACGCGCAGGACGTCGCGGAATTCGCGCGTCAACGTGCCGCCCGCGGCGAGCCGGAGCGACGCCAGGACGTCGAGGACCTGCTCGTCGAGCCGCTTGCGAGTCTCCTCGCCGAGCCAGAGGTTGTCGGCGCCCAGGACCGCGGGCGGTGTGCCGTGCCGCTCCCACTCCCACGCGGTGAGCAGAGCGGCCTTGGGCAGGAAGATCACAGCCCGATCACCGGGGGCACCGTCCGCTCGTCGGAGCCACCGAAGACGCTCTCCGGATCCGCCTCCACCAGGTACGACGCGCGCTGGTGCTCCGTGTCCTCCTCGCCCTTGCCGCCCTTCGCGCCCTGGCCCATGCCGCCCATCCCGGGCGAGCCCGGCTTGCCCGCCGCGCCGCCGCGGATCCCGCCGGCCGCGCCGGGACGTCCTTCGCCGGGGACGCCGGCTCCGGTCGCCGATCCCGGGCCGCGCGCACCCGATCCAGGGCCGCTGCCTGCGCCGCTGCCGCTGCCCGCGCCGGACGACGAGCCCGGCCCGAAACCACCGCTACCAGGGCCGAAGCCCGGCCCGAAACTGGGCCCGAAGCCACCTCCGGGACCCGATCCGGGGCCGAATCCGGTTCCTGGCGGCTGGTAGCCCGGCGGGTACTGCGTCGAGGGCGGCACGTAACTCTGCGCGCGAACGCTGTCGTCGACGCCGGTCGTGTGTGAGCCCGGCGGCGGCGTGATGTGCCCGGGCGGCGTGACCTGCCCTGGCGGCGTGACGTGCCCCGGCGGTGGCGGTGGCTGGACGACCGGCGGGTGGACGGCCGGCGGCGGCTGCACCTGGGTCCCGATCGACCGGTCGTCGTCGCCACCGGTCCGGGTGTGCTTGCGCGGTGGCGGCTCGACCGGCTTCTTCGGGTCCTGCACCTTGAAATCGCCGCCGTCGTACGCGCCGAGCTGGCCGTAGTCGATCGTGCGGGCCGCGGTGTTCGAGCTGGACTGCTGCGAATACGCGTTGTACCGCTCGACGTTCTCCTGGGCCTTCTGGTTGTACCGGTTGATCTTGTCTTCGGTGTCGGTGTCCCACGGCGTCGCGACGTCCCAGGCGCTGCGCGTCGGCGGCTGGTCGGTGACGTCCGGGTGCAGCGTGTTCTTCAGCTGGTGGAACTGCTCGATCTGCGCCTGGGCCAGCGTCGAGTTGCGATCCAGGGTGGTGGATGCCGAGGTGGCCGACGCCGTCAGCGGCTGGAGCCGCTCGCGGGCCGCGTCCGACGCGCCGCCGGTCCACGCGGATTCGAGGCCGGCGGTCAGTTCGCGCGTGTCCTGCTCGAGCCGGCGCTGGTAGGCCGACTGGTCGACGCCGGCCTGGTGCACGTCCTGCAGCGACTGGGTGCCGGGACCGTTCTGCACGGCCTGGACCAGCTGACCGGGTGACAGCCCGGAAGCCTGCGGGTTCGCCGCCCCGGTGCCGGTCTGCGAGCCGACGTAGGCTCCGGCGACCGCGCCGGGCAGCCCGCCCGCGAGCAGGCCGACGCCCGCGCCGGTCAAGACGTTGCCGAGCCGCTCACCGCCCGACTGGACGGCGTGCGCGATCTCGGACCCGACGTGCTGGGCAGCGTCGAGCATGTCGCCGAACAACCCCACCGAACAGCGCTCCCCTCGCGTTCGATCTCCCCTCTTGCGTCACGGACAATACCCCACCGGTTACCGGCTGTGCGGCGAATCGGCCAGGTCAGGCGTTTGCACCTGCCACCGCGTCAGCGGCCGCAGCAGCCACATGCAGAGGACGACCATGCCGAGCGCGCCGAAGAAGTGCACGGTCCACGCCCCGATCAGCGACGGCCCGCCCCACGACCCGGCCGCGCCTTCTTCGGTCCAGAAGAACCCGAAGGTCGTGATCCGGCCGACGAGGTACCAGATCAGCAAGGCAATCGGGAAAGCCGCGAGAGCGGCGAGGAAGCCGCCCTTCTTCGGTTCGGCGTCCAGCCACCGCCGCGCCAGGCGTTCCCGGGTCTTCGGGCCGGCCAGGTAGGCGGGCAGCACGAGGGCGGCATAGATCGTCCGTTTCCAGTCGGAGACGCTCATAGCGGTCCACGCTACGAGCCGTTGACCACCACGAACACCGGGATTGCCACCCGGTCGAGGTGGGGAAAACCGGAACTCCCCCGAAACTGTCGGGGCGGTGTGCCACACTCGGTCGCCGTACGGTTACTGACGTGAACAGGGGAGGTTCGCGTGTCGAATCCTGAGCAGCTGATCGCGGGCTTCGAAGCCCGGATGGCGGAGTCGCAGCGGAAAGCCGATCGGATGGTCGGCGAGATCGAAGCGGTCTCGGTTTCCGAGCGCAGCAAAGACGGCCAGATCGGGGTGAAGGTCGACCACGCCGGCAACCTCGTCGGCCTGGAGATCGGCCTGAGCGTGCGGGACAAACCGGACCTCGCCGAGGAGATCCTCCGCACCGTCAAGTCCGCCCAGAGCAAGCTCGCCGGGGCGATGCGGGCCGGGGTCACCGATCCGGTCGGGCCCGAAGTGATGAACCAGCTGGTCAGCCGGCTCGAGCGGGCGTTCCCGGCGCCCGAACCGGACGGGTTCGCGCCGCCGCCGGCTGCGCCGCGCGGCGAGGGTGACCGGTTCGTGCCGGAAGAGGAGCGGCCGCCGCCCGCGGCACCGAAACCGCCGGAACCGCCGCGCGCGCCGCGCCCGCCGTCCGAAGACGGCCGCGACGACGACTACTTCAGCGACGGCGACTACCTGCGCTGAAGCGCGGGCGAGGGAGGGGAACCATGGCCGGACCAGGCGGCCCGGGCTTCGCGGTCGACCCGCAAGAGCTGCGGGAACACCGCGACCACATCGAGGCGATCACCGACCGGATCGACAAGTGCAAGGAAGCCGCCCGCGCGACCGAGCACCCCGAAGCGTTCGGTCTGCTCGGCATCCCGCTCGCGGCGATCTGCGCTCTTGCCCAGCAAGCGGCGGAGATCGCGATCGAATCGGCATCGACGTCGTCCTACGACCATTCGACCCGCATCCAGCTGTGGCAGCAGCTGAAGGAAGCCGATGAGACGGAGTTCAAGGACCTGTTCAAGGTGGAGGACTGAGCGGTGGCCGAAAACCCGTTGATCAAGACGGACGCGGCAGACGACCGCAAGGTCTGGGAAGGTGCCGGAATCGTCCAGGACTTCCTGGACGCGGGGGCCGCCGTCGCCGACGGCAACTGGACCGAAGGCCTGATGAACGCGGCGTTCGGCGCCGGCGGCCTCGCGGAACTCGTCGCGGATCCCATCGGAACCCTCGCTTCGGCCGCCGTCGGCTGGGCCATGGAGTTCTTCCCGTGGCTGCGCGAGCCGCTCGACTGGCTCACCGGCGACCAGACAGCCCTGGAGAACATGGTCGGGACCTGGGAGAACGTCGGTAAGGAACTGGAGAAGATCAGCACGGACCTCCAGGACACTGTCAAGAAGGACAGCGCCGCCTGGGAAGGCGCCTCGGCGGACGCTTACCGCGCCTTCGCCGAAGATCGTGCGGCGACGTACGCGGGGGTGGCGGCCGGGGCCGACGCGATCTCCAAGCTGGTCGACATCTGCAAAACCATCTTGGCCGTGGTGCGCTCGATCGTGCGTGACCTGATCTCCGACTGCGTCGGCAAGCTCATCAGCATCGCCTGCCGGTACCTGGGTCCGGCCCTTCCGGTGGGCATGGCCACCGAGGGCACCGCGGAAGCGGTCGAGACCGGCAGCAAGTGCATGGAGTGGATCAAGAAGCTGCTGAAGGCCTTCAAAAAGGCGCAGGAGCTGTTCCACCGCATCGGTGACATCTTCCGGCGGGTCAAGGGCGCCCTGAAACGCGGCGCGGAGAACCTGCCCGGCCCGCTGAAGAAGGTCGGCGGCCTGATCAAGAACGAACCGCGCGACACCCGGACGTTCCTCGAGAAGGTTCGCGACGAACGCCCTGAACGGCAAAAGTGGAAGGACGTCGTCTCGTCGGACAAGACGCTCGGCGAGAACCTCGAGAACGCCGGTAAGGAGTTCCGCGGCGACGTCCGGAAGGAGTTCGGCGAGAAGTTCGGGGAGAAGTTCGGGGAGAACTTCGGCAAGGAGACCTGGGAAGACGCCAAGAAGGAATGGCGCAAGGAGTCCCGGAAGAAGAAGGCCGAAGGGTTCGACGACTGGGTGGGCGGGGACGACGAGGCCTCAGAGAAAGAGACCACCGACCGGCCGCCGGTCTTCGAACAGCCGGGCACCCAGCGGATTTCGGGGTCGATCGAGTGACCGGGCCGCAGGGCGATCGTTTCGTCGTTTCGCGGACCGACGGGCCGCACTGGGTCCAGGCCGGCTTGTTCCTGTGTGTGGCCGGCGGATTCTTCTGGATGGCGTTGGCCTCGACGCAGCAGAGTCCTCGGGTGATGGGGTGGGTCTTCGGGGGGCTCATCGGGCTGCTGGGGCTGAACCTGGTCGTGCGCTCGCTCATGAAGCCGGTCCGGAACGAGCTCATCATCGAGCCCGCCGGGATTTCACGGGTGATCGGCGGAGTCGCGTGGGCGTTGCGGTGGGACGAGCTCCGGGCGGTTTCGGTCGTCAAGGGCAAGCAGAAGGCCGCCCGTCACCAGGTCGTGCTCCGCCCCGCCGACGACCGCTTCGAAAGCCGCAGCCGGAGCCTCGTCCGCATCGGTGACGGCTTCCTGGTGGCCGGGCTGGAGCTGTACGAAACAGAAGTCCCGCGCGTGCGGGAGCAACTGGCGAAGCACGTCGCCGTCACGGCCGAACAGGTCGCCGACGTGCAGGTTCCCGCCCCACCACCACCACCGGTCCCGGCTGCGGCGCCGGAGTGGGTGCCGCCGCCGGTCGAGCCGTCCGGTTCCGTCACGATCCACGTCAACGGCTGGAACCGGGTGCTGCTCCGCTGGGTGCGGTTCTTCGCCCTCATGATCGAGGTGGGGCTCGGCGCGGTGATCGAGTTCGGCCCGCGGAACGGGATCCGCACCGCGTGCCTCGTCGTGTTCATCGCCGTCTTCGCCGGCGTGTCCTGGTGGGCGGTCCTCGAACAACAGAGCCGTTCCCGGAAGTCGCGGGTCCTGCTGGAGCTTTCGGCCGCCGGCCTCCGGTGGACGACGTACTACCGGAAGTTCACGATCTCGTGGGCGGAGATCGCGGAGCTGAGGCTGCCGTCCGGGCTCCTCGAGTTCCGGCCCGCCGCCGTCGACTTCCCGCTCGACCGTCCGGACCTCGAGTCCCTGCGGCTGGGCGACGGCTGGTACCGGCTGCCACGCACCTTGAGCGCGACGGCGGTCAAGCAATTCGAAACGCACATCCGCGGCGTCTTGCCGGCGGGCGTGCCTCTGGCGCTCGGCCAGGGGTGACGGGGGCGCCGCCGACGCCGATCACTCGGGGGGCTACGTGATCGGCGCCGGCGACCCGATGCCCTGCCCGGCTCGCGCCGGTTGGGGCAACGTCATCACGTCTCCGCGATGACGCACCAGGAGAGCGGGACCGGAGCCACCAAGTGACGGCCGGGGGACGGACATCCCCCGATCGAGTGACGGCCTTCCGCTGCTCGCATGATTGTCGCACTCAGCCCCGGATAAGTTACAAAAACCTTCACTTTCTCCTTGCTTGCCGGTGCTGACCTGGTCCGGGCCGGTTTCTGGCACAGTGCGGGTATGAACTCCGACGTCCTCGTTGTGGGATCCGCCAATGCCGACCTCGTCGTCGCGGTGGATCGGCGGCCGGGCGGTGGGGAGACGGTGCTGGGCGGCGACACCGTGCTCTCGCCGGGTGGAAAGGGCGCCAACACGGCGGTCGCGGCGGGCCGGCTCGGCGCGGACGTCGCGCTGCTCGGCGCCGTCGGCGACGATCCCTACGGCAGGCTGCTGCTCGATTCGCTCCGCGCCGCCGGCGTCGACACGGGGCTAGTGCGCACCAGCGACCGGCCGACCGGCATCGCCTACATCACCGTCACCCCGGACGGCGAGAACTCGATCCTCGTCTCCCCCGGCGCCAACTCCAGCCTGGAGCCCGCCGACGTCGACGCCGTCTTCGACGGGGTGGAGGTCGTGGTCCTCTCGCTGGAGGTGCCGCTGCCGGCCGTCGAGCACGCCGTCGCGCGGGCCGCCGAAAAGGGGGTGCGGGTACTGCTGAACCTGTCACCGGCGGCAAAGCTCTCCCCGGAGACCCTGGCCAGGCTCGACGTTCTGCTGGTCAACGAGCACGAGGCCGCTTGGCTCGCCGGACCCGGCGCGGACTTCCGGAAGCTGCTCGACCTCGGGCCGCGGGCGGCCGTCGTCACGCTCGGCGCGGCCGGTGCGGTCGTCGTCGAAGCCGGGTCGGTGAGCCGGGTGGAGTCGCCGGAGGTCGAGGCCGTGGACACCACGGGAGCCGGGGACGCCTTCGCCGGTGCGCTCGCCGCGTCGCTCGCCGACGGTGCCGACCTGGTCGCCGCGGCGAAGCGAGCCGTGCGCGTCGCGGCGTTCAGCGTGACGCGGCACGGCGCGCAGCCCTCCTACCCCACCGCCGCCGACCTGGGGGAATGATCACCCGCGTCGTCGTGTTGCAGGTCACATGGGCGACTCATTCGACTCGGCCTGGTGGCGCGGCTACGCCGCTCAGCTGCGGGCGATCGCGGACGCACGCCGTCCCGACCGGCTCGCGATCATGCCGCTCGACGAAACCCTCAAGGCGCTCGGCAAGCAGACCGAGCTCGACGAAGGCGTCTACGACGTACCGCTGGAGGGGGTCGTCGGCACGGTCGCCCGCGCCGGCGACTTCGACCGCGAGTTCCGCCCCCGCAACCGCGCGCTGCGCGACCGCTGGGAGCACCTGACGCGGACGTCGGCGGACCTGCCGCCGGTGCGGCTCGTGCGGCTTTCCGACATGTTCTTCGTCGAGGACGGCCACCACCGCGTCGGCATCGCCCGGGCGCGCGGCGTCCGGACCATCCGCGCGCGGGTCCGCTGGATCAGCACGGTCGCGTGCGCGCTGCGCTGCCTGACGCTCGCCGACCTGCCGTCGAAGACCGCCGAGCGCATGTTCCTCGAGCGCGTGCCGCTGCCGGACGACGTCCGCCTCGGGCTGTGGCTCGACGACCCGGCCGACTGGTTCCGGCTCGCCGACTCGGCCGAGGCCTGGGGTTTCCGCCGTATGCTGGCCGGACGGCCCGTCCACAGCCGCGACGAATTGGCCGACTCCTGGTGGCGCGAGGAGGTCCGGCCGGTGCTCGACCAGGTACGGCACCGCGGTTTGTGCCCGCCACCACGAGATATCCAGGCGTACCTGAGTTATGGTCTAGACCATGCCTGAGTTTGATGCCGCCTCCGCTGAGTCCGATGCCGCCTCCGCGGGGAGGAGTGCGTCGGAGGGGTCCCTGAGCGGGGTCGCCGTCAGCCCCGGCCGCGCGAGTGGTCCCGTCGTCCGCGTCGCGGAGCCGCTCGGCGAGCCCGCCGCGACCCCCGTCCCGGCCGACCCGGCCGCCGAGGCCGCCCGGATCGCGCCCGCGGCCGCGACCGTCGCCGGCCGGCTGGAGAAACAGGCCGAGACCGCCACCGGCGAGGCCGCGACGATCCTCATCACCACCGCGGCGATGGCGGCCGACCCGGCGCTCACGGCCCAGGCCGAAACGCTGGTCAAGACGCAGGGCCTGCCCGCCGCGCGCGCCGTCTACCAGGCCGCCGAAGGCTTCGCCGAAGCGCTGGCCGCGGCCGGCGGGTACATGGCGGAGCGCGTCCGGGACGTGCGCGACGTGCGCGACCGGCTGATCGCCGAGCTGCTCGGCATCGCGCCGCCGGGGGTGCCCGAGCTGGCGTCGCCGAGTGTCTTGGTCGCCCGCGACCTCGCACCGGCCGACACCGCCGGCCTCGACCCGGCGAAGGTGCTCGCCCTGGTCACCGAAGAGGGCGGCCCCACCAGTCACACCGCGATCCTCGCCCGGGCGCTGGGCATCCCGGCCGTGGTCGCGGTGCGCGGGCTGCTCGCACTGGACGCGCAAGCGCTTGCGGTCGACGGCGACACGGGCACGGTCGAGGTCGCCGACTCGTCGGCCCCGGTCGTCGCGGCAACGGTGGCCCAGCTCGCCGAGTGGAACGGCACGGGCGCCACCGCCGACGGTCACCGCGTAAAGGTCTACGGCAACGTCGGCTCCCCGGCCGACGCCCAGGCCGCGGCCGACGCGGGTGCCGAAGGGGTCGGCCTGTTCCGCACGGAGTTCTGCTACCTGGACGCCTCGGACGAGCCCTCGGTCGCCGATCAGCGCGCGGCGTACACGGCGGTGCTTTCGCCCTTCCGCGGCAAGCCGGTGATCGTGCGGACCCTCGACGCGGGCGCCGACAAGCCCCTGGCGTTCCTGTCCCCGGAAGCCGAGCCGAACCCGGCGCTCGGCGTCCGCGGCCTGCGCGTGGCGTTCGACCGTCCCGAGGTACTGGACCGCCAGCTCGAGGCCATCGCGGGCGCGGCCGAGGATTCCGGCGCCGAGGTCTCGGTGATGGCGCCGATGGTGGCCACGGTCGAGGAAGCGGCCTGGTTCGCATCACGGGTAAGGGCCGCGGGCATCGACCGGGCGGGCGTGATGATCGAGATCCCGGCGGCGGCACTGAGCGCCCGCGAGATCCTGGAGGCGGTCGACTTCGTCTCGGTGGGCACGAACGACCTGGCCCAGTACACGTTCGCGGCGGACCGCCAGCTGGGCGCGGTGGCCAAGCTCAACGACCCGTGGCAGCCGGCCCTCTTGCGCCTGCTGAAGCTGATCGGCGACGCGGCCAAGGCCACGGGCAAACCGGCCGGCGTCTGCGGCGAAGCGGCGGCCGACCCGCGACTCGCCCTGGTCCTGGCGGGCTTGGGCCTGACCAGCCTGTCGATGAACGCCCCGGCAGTCCGCGCGGTGGGAGCCAGCCTGGCGGCGACGACCCTCGCGGAGTGCGAAGCCCTGGCGGAAGCAACCCTGGCCACATCGGACCCGACATCAGCCCGAGCGGCGGCGCGCCCCTGAGGAACTACGACTGATGGCCTGGGTTCGGGCCTTGGCTCGCCTCGGCCGGCGCTGATTGGTTCGACAGGGCCGGCTCGGATCGCTGCGGCTTGCTCGGGGCTGCTCCTTTGGCCGGGCTCGCCCTGGGCCGGGCTCGCTGCGACTCGGCCCGGCGGGGTTCAGGTCTGCTTGCCCGGCGGCTCTGTTCGCCATGGCCCGATCCCCGTGGCGAGCCCAGCCCCGGCTCGCCAAGGCCTGGCGTGCCGGGCCCGAGCCGTTCCCCGACCGGAGCCGACTCGCCCGACCCCCGAACTCGGGCGGGCTTGTCATCACACCCGGCTCGGTCGTTTCGCTCCAGCGCGAATCATGCCTCCGCCGCGGGGGCGCCCCCCACTTTCAGTCTATCGGTCATCACCGACAGTGCCGACCTGTGCGAACCTGGAGCAGCGTGGTTGTCCACAATTATCGAGGGGTGTGGACAACCCGCCTCGACTTTCACGAAGGCCGTCCCGCGATCTCCGGGACGGCCTTCGGTGCGTTCGATCCGAAAAGATTCCGGGCCGTTGTCGATCCCGCCCGTGGCCGCTCGACGCAGGGGTGAGAAGCGAAGCACCCGAGTCGAGAGGACCTCACCATGACCGCCACCATCTCCGGCCCGGCCGAAGCCGCACCGGCCGAAGCCGCCCCGGCCGAAACCGGGCCGGCGGTCGCCGGCGACTCGGCGCGAGCCGTCCGGGCTGGGCGTCGGGAGTGGGTTGGGCTGGCCGTGCTGGCGCTGCCCACCCTGCTCGTCTCGCTCGACGTCTTCGTCCTTGTGCTCGCCCTGCCGAAACTCGCCGTCAGCCTGCACGCCGATGGCACCGCACAGCTCTGGATCATGGACACCTACGGCTTCATGGTCGCCGGGTTCATGGTCACCATGGGGACCCTCGGCGATCGGATCGGCCGCCGGAGGCTGCTGCTCATCGGGGCCGCCGCCTTCGGGGGTGCCTCCGTTCTCGCCGCCTTCTCCACCAGTGCCGGGATGCTCATCGCCGCTCGGGCGGCGCTCGGGATCGCCGGGGCCACGCTCGGTCCCTCGACCCTCTCGCTCATCGGCACCATGTTCGAAAACCCGCGGCAGCGGGCCGAAGCCATCGGGATCTGGGCCGGCTGCTTCACCGTCGGCGCGATCGTCGGGCCGATGGTCGGCGGCTTCATGCTCGAACACTTCTGGTGGGGCTCGGTGTTCCTGCTCGGTGTCCCCGCCATGGTCCTCCTGCTCGTCATCGGCCCGAAGCTGCTGCCGGAGTACCGGGACGAGACCGCCGGCCGCCTCGATCTGCCGAGCGTCGCGCTCTCCCTCGCCGCGATCCTGCCCGTCGTCTACGGCGTCAAGGAACTCGCGCGCGATGGTGTCCACCTCACCGCCGTGCTCGCGCTCGGTGCCGGCCTGGTCATCGGGTTCGTCTTCGTGAAGCGGCAGCGCGCCCTCGCCGACCCGCTCATCGACTTCGGCCTGTTCGCCGCGAAGGCGTTCCGCACCACCCTCGGCGGGATGCTGCTGTTCAGCATGCTCGGCGGCACCACCATGCTGTTCGTCGCACAGTTCTTCCAGCTGGCGCAGCACCTGTCTCCGGTCGGGGCCGCGCTGGGGCTGCTGCCCGGGATGGCCGGCTCGACCGTCAGCTTCCTCGCCGCTCCCGTGCTCGCCCGCCGGGTGCGGCCCGGTGCGCTGATCGCCGGCGGCGTTGCGCTCGCCGCGGCCGGCATGGCGATCCTCGCCCTCGTCGAGCCCGCGGCCGGACCGGTGTGGCCGGCCCTCGGGTTCGCCGTGACGTCGCTGGGTGTCGGGCCGATGGTCGCGCTGGGCACCGATCTCGTCGTCGGCTCGGTTCCGGTGCGGAAGGCGGGCGCCGCCGCTTCGCTGGCCCAGACCGTCAACGAGTTCGGCTACTCCTTCGGCCTCGCCACCGTCGGCACGCTGGGCAACGCCGTCGCCCGCTCCTACGGCCTCCCCGCCGGGCTGCACGTCGCCGCCGGGCTGGCCGCCGTCGCCTTCGCCGTGCTGGTCTGGTTCGTCGCCCGGCACCTGCGGTCGATCCGGCCGCTGGCCGCCTGACGAGCGAAGGCCTCCCCACCCGATGCCTGGGTGGGGAGGCCTTCTTGACGCCGGGGGCAGAGGGGCCCCGGCTAGCCGAAGAGGCCGCGCCGCGGGTGCCGGATGACCAGCGATCCGCCGTGCACGCGGCCGCTCAGCACGTACCGGGGGTTGCCCATCCGGCCGTTGCTGCGCGTCTTGTCCTCCATCGCGCCGAACTTGACGTCGCTGATCGCGTTCAAGTCCACCGCCGCGTGCTCCGGGATGATGATCTCGACCGAGCCCCACTTGGCGTCCAGCTCGATGTGCACCACCGGCGACTGCACCTGGGCCTCGGTGAAGTCGAGCTTCGTCGAGCCGTACTTGTTGCGCACGACCAGCTCGGACGGCACCACCCAAGGCCCGCCGCGGTGCAGCGACGAATACTTCGCGTTCAGCTCGAAGCGCTGTCCGGTCGAGTAGCCGCCGTAGCCCACCGGAGGCGCGTACGACGGCGCGGCGGTGAGGGCCGCTGCCGGGTGGTAGAGGCCGGCCAGGTCGGCCAGCACGGCGTTCAGCTCGCCGCGCGTCCTCGACGCCAGCGCGCGGTCGGTGCGCTCGGTGAACTCGTCGAGGTCGAGCATGCCGCGGCCGATCGCCTTCTGCAGCACGCCGACGACGTGCTCGCGCTCGTCGTCGGACACCCGGAGATCGCGCTCGCTCAACGGCTTGGTCTCGGTCACCGGTTCCGCCGTCGTGGTCTCTTCCTCACCCATGTCCACGATGGTAGAACCGGATTTCTCCAGGGAGATCGGGGGAAAACCCTGAACGGACCCGTAGTCCGCGCGGCCGCCGCGCTCGGCGTGGCGCTGATCCTGCTGTCCGGGTGCACCGCCGATGGACCGGCACCGCCACCCCCGCCGGCCACGAGCACGACGCCGACCGCTCCGCCGACCCTGCCCGAGGGGCTCGTCGGCGGGCCGGCGACCGGCGGTATCGGCATCACCGCTCTGCTCCCCACCACCGGCCCGACCCTGTTCGACGCCGACCGCGGATCCGTCGCCACCCCGCCGGGCTATCCCGGGGGCGACGTCGGGATGAGCGTCCTGCGGGTCGGGAAGTCCGCTGTCCTGATCGCTTACCCGGCCGGCACGACCGACCCGCTCGAGGCCTTCGTCTACACCGGCCCCGCGAGTCCGCCGCGCTCGCTCGGCCACGCCTGGTCGGTGGCGCCCGCCGTCGACGGCGAGAGCGTGTGGGTCATCCGGCCGGACGCGCCCGACGCGTGCCGGCTGCAGCGCGTCTCGCTCTCCGGCGGCGAGCTCGGCCCAGGCCAGCCCGCCAGCTGCCGCACCGAGGTCCGCGCCGGGACGCCGCACGGCCTGCTGATCACCATCGACTCCGGCAACACCTCCTCGACGGACGCCCTGATCGACCCCGACACCGGCCGCACGGTCCAGCAGGCGCCGCGCATCCTCGGCGTCGCGGGCGATTGGATGCTCCTCGACGGCCTGACCGAGCTCACCCTCGTCGACCTGCGGAACAACCGCCACCAGCAGCTCAGCCGGCCGGTGATCGCGCGGACGCCCACCGTCGTCCCGTCCCGGGACGGCGGCGTCTGGGCCGTCGACTTCGCCGACCCCGCCTACCGCAGCACCAGCACGCAGACCCGCGACCTCTGGCTGCTGCACCCGGACACGCCGAACTGGGAGCACGTCGCGGCCATGCCGTTCATCACCGAGCACCTCAAGCGCGGCGGCGGGTTCGGCTGGTCCGACGCCGGCGACCTCGTGCTGGCCGACGGCGTCCTCGCCGCCTGGCACCCGGGCGAGCCCCGGTGGCGCCTCGGCAAGGCCGCGCTGCCGACGAGCACCTGGTCCGGCTTCGCCGTTTTGCCGTAGCTACTCCTCGTCGAGGCCGTGCTCGATCGCGTACCGGGCCAGCTCGACGCGGTTGTGCAGCTGCAGCTTCCGCAGCGTCGACTGCACGTGGTTCTCCACCGTGCGGTGCGACAGCACGAGCCGTTCGGCGATCTGCCGCGCGGTCAGCCCCTTGGCGACCAGGCGCAGGACGTCGGTTTCGCGCTCGGTCAGCCGGGGTGGCTCGGCACCCGCGGCGTCCGCGATCGACGCGTCGGCCATCCGCCGGTACTCGCCGAGCACCAGGCCGGCCAGGCCCGCGGTGAACACCGGGTCGCCGGCGGCGGTGCGGTGGACGGCGTCGACCAGCTCCACCGCCGACGCCGACTTGACCAGGTAGCCGGACGCGCCGGCCTTCACCGCCTCCAGGACGTCCTTGTGCTCGCCGCTCGCCGACAGCACCAACACCTTCGTCGACGGCAGCGCCGCGGTGATCTCGCGTGTCGCGTCCACGCCCGAAGTGCTGCCCAAGTTCAAGTCCATGAGGACGACGTCCGGCTGCACGGTCCGGGCGATCCGCAGCGCCGCCTCGGCGTCCGGCGCGGTCGCCCGCACGTCGAAGCCGTGCTCGGTCAGGTCGCGGGCCACCCCGTCCCGCCAGATCGGGTGGTCGTCGACCACCATCACCGAAATCCGCGGTTCGTCGCTCATCTCGCACCCCTCGTGCTCGGCACCCTGACCTCCCACTCCGTGCCCCGGCCGGGCCCGGTGTCGAGGGTCGCGCTCCCGCCGAGGTCGCGGACCCGCCCCCGGATGGATTCCACCACGCCGAGGTGCCCTTCCGCGGCGGCTTGCTCGAGAACGCCGTCCGGTATGCCCGGTCCGTCGTCGCGGATGCTCACCACGACCTCGTCGCCGAGGTCCTCCAGCAGCACCCACGCGTGCGCGTCCGGGCCCGCGTGCTTCTCGACGTTCGCCAGCGCTTCGCGGGTCACGGCGAGCAGTTCGCCGGTGACGTGCGCCGGCAGCTCGACGTCGTCCGCCGGGGCCGAAACCTGCACCGACGGTGTCGCGAGCACCTGCAACGCGGCACGCAGGCTCAGCTGACCGCTGTCGTTCGGCGCCGCCGGCTCGGTGGTCACCAGCGACCGCAGGGCGATCTCCTGCTCGCCGGCCAGCCGGGCCAGCTCCGCCGCTTCACCGCCGACCTCGTTGCCGCGCTTGCGGACCCGCGCGAGCACCTGCAGCACGCTGTCGTGGATCGACCGGGCCAGCCGCTCCCGCTCGGCCGTCGCCGCTTCCTTCCGCAGCGCCTGCTCCAGCCGCGCCGCCGACCGGCGGGCCATCGTCGAGGCCATGCCGACGAGCAGGCCGGCGGCGGCGAGCAGGACGCCGTCGCGGGCGACGTCGAGGTCGAACTTCTCCCGCGCCAGCCCGGTCGCCACGCCGACGACCAGCCCGGCGAGCACCCCGCCGGCCGCGCCGAACCGCGCGCCCGCGGCGACCGGCGGCACGGCCGCCCAGACCGTGGTGATGAGCGGGACGTTCAGCGCGAACTGCGCGTCGCTCAGCACCCACGGCGAGGTCAGCAGCAACCCGGTGGACAGCACGAGGTCGAAGACCACCAGCGCCGGCGGCCGCGTCCGCTCGCGCAGGTAGAAGAAACTGCTGACGACCGACCACACGGCCATCACGCCGAGGATCGTCCACGCCAGCCACTCGCGCTGGTACTGACCGCTTTGGACGATCACCGTGCCGCAGGCGAACGCCCAGGTGAGGAAGCGGAAGGCGAGCACGCCCCGCCACATGGGCGTGACCGGGTCGGGCATCCGCCGGACGGTCACGGCTTTTTGCTGCGCGTCGGCGGCTCCGCCGTGGAGGAGCCGGCTTCGGCTTCGCCGACCGTCGCGATTTCGGCCTTAGAAGACCCGGGCTCGGCGTCGTTCGGCTGCGCGGCCTGGTCCTTGAGGACGTTCACCTCGGCCGGGTCCGGGTTGGTCTCGTGCAGCAGCGAGCGCACCCCGGCGTTCAGCACGGCCAGCAGCGGCACGGCCAGCAGCGCGCCGGCGATCCCGCCGGCGACCAGGCCGGCGGTGATGGCCAGGACGACGGCGAGCGGGTGCAGCTTCACCGCCCGCCCGAGCAGCAGCGGCTGCAGGATGTGGCTTTCCAGCTGCATCACGCCGATCACGATGGCCAGCACGATCACCGCGCCGATGAACCCGTTGGTCACCAGCGCGATCAGCACGGCGACGCCGCCGGTGATGACCGCGCCGATGATGGGGATGAACGCGCCGATGAACACCAGCGTCGCCAGCGGGATCACCAGCGGGACGCGCATGATCCACAGGCCGACCCCGATGCCGACGGCGTCGACCACGGCGACCGCGGCCGTCGCCCGCACATAGCTGACCAGCGACGCGAAGCCGCGGCGCCCGGCGACGTCGACTCGGTTGCGGACCCGCTGCGGCACGGCGCGGACCAGGAACGACCAGATGCCGTCCCCGCCGCTGAGGAAGAAGATCGTGATGAACAGCGTCAGCAGGAAGCCGGTGAGGATCTCGCCGACGGTGCTCGCCGTGGTCAGCGCGGTCGTCGTGATCGACGCCTGGTTGTTCTGGATGAACCCGATCGCCTGGTTGATGAAGTCCTGGATCTGCTCCTGGCGCAGGTGCGGCGGCCCGTTGAGCAGCCAGTTCTTGATCTGGTCGAGGCTCGCGTTCACCTGCTGCTGCAGCTGCGGCAGGCCGGAGGAGAACTGCGTGACGACGAACGTCAGCAGCCCGCCCAGCACGGCCAGACCGGCGATCAGCACGATGGCCGTCGCCAGCCCCCGCGGGAACTTCACCGCCACCAGCTTCTGCACCGCCGGCGCGAGCAGCGCGGACACCAGCAGGGCGATGGACAGCGGGATGACGACCACCGAGAGGTAACCGATCAGCCAGACCACGGCGTACAGGGCCGCGGCCACTACGATCAACCGCCACGCGAGTGCGGCACTTATGCGTAGGCCCCGGGGGACCAGGCCGGTGACGTCCTCGTGCTCCGGCAGGAACGGGTCTTCGCGTCGCGCGTGGGTCACCGGCTCACCGTAGCGGCTGCACCGTCCGATTCGGCCGCTTTCCGACGGCCGCGTCCGACACACCAGCCGGCCAGGCACGATCACCGACCGTCAAACCGGGCTACACCGTGTGTCTTTCACACGATGGGGGCATCAAGTCGCGTCGAGGGTGCGCGGCGCGGTGCCGATTTGATTAGGTCGCTTTCGCAACGACCTGATCACGAACGAAGTACGAGGAGACGACGAGTGGCGAACACCGCGACGAACGAGGGGCAGGGCGCCAAGCGCGCCGGCCGTCTCGTGTCGCGTGCGCTGCTCGTGCTCGGCGGCGCGGTGGCGGGCACCGCCGCCGCGTGGCTCGTCTCCGGCGCCACCGCTTCCGCGGACACCGCGGCCGGCCCGACCGTCGAGGTCGGCACCGCCTCCGTCACGCCGGTCACCGACGCCACGGCGGCCGGGCTCGGCGACGCGAACCGCGGTGCCGGGCACTTCGCGGGGGACGTCGCCGGCGAGGTCGCCGACGCGGTCTGCCACCAGGACGCGACGACCTGGAGCGAGCCGCAGGCCCCGCGCCCGTGCGGCCGCACCGACGCCGCCACCCTGCAGCACGAGGTCTCCGAGCACGTCGGCAACTCCGTCACGGACCTCGCCGACGACGCGGTGCTGAGCCCGGCCCAGCGCACCCTCGGCGCGTTCGAGCACATCGCGCGCAAGCCGGAAGACACCCGCCAGGTCATCGAGCAGACCATCGCCCCCGAGCCGGCCACCGACTTCGGCCGCCACGTGTGGCAGCTGCTCGACCCGGCCCAGCACGGCGGCCTGGTCCCGCTTCCCGTCCTCCCGGGCCTCGTCCCGGTCGAGCAGGAGCCGGTGACCTCCGGCGCCGGCCAGGCGGCGGGCACCCCCGCCGGCCCGGCCGTCGAACTTCCCGCCGCGCAGCGAGCCGCGCTCGCGATGCCGGCGGGCTGGCAGTACGACGACAGCACCGATGCCGCGGGCCACGCCCGCAACGGGCACCGTGACCTGCCGTCGCCGCTGACTCCGGCGCAGCTTCCGATCGCGCCGGCCGTCCCCACCGCCCCGGGTGGCACCACGGCCCCCGGTGGACACCTCGACGGCTTCAACTTCGGCGTCCCCTTCTGGACGACCGATGCCGTCGACACCGCCGTCGCGGCGATGAGCCGCGCCGGCCTGCGCCACTCGCTGCGCACCCCGGGCGAACAGCCCGGCGTCACTCCTGACTGAACACCTCCCTTCACGGGCCGCTGACGCGTCCACGTCCGTCCTTCGCTGACGGCTTCGCGTCCGCTCCATCCCCGTGACACGGCGGTGCGCTTTCTCGCGCCCGCACCAAGTGCCATCCCCTCGGTGCGCTCGGACGCCATTCCCCTTTTCGACGAGCGCACACCCATGAACCCGCAAGGGAACCCGAAATAAAGGAGAAAAACCCCATGCAGACGTGGGCAAAGCGCGGACTCCAGACCGCATTTGTCACGGGTGGGTTGCTGATGCTGGGCACCGGCATCGCCTCGGCTGACGAGAACGTCAACCCTGACACCCCTGCCTCCCCGCTCGACCTGAACGTCACGGTTCCGATCCAGGAAGCCAACAACGCGGTCGGCGTCCCGTTCGGCCAGCTGGACCTGCCCGCCGGGCAGACGGAGCTGAGCACCAAGCCGGCCACCAAGGCCGCGAACGAGGCCGCGAAGCAGTTCGACCAGGCCAGCCCGATCAGCGACAGCACGCTGGTCGGCAAGTTCACCCCGAGCCACCGGAACCTCAAGGGCAACAAGGTCACCGGCGACCTCGTCGTCCCGATCCAGATCGTCGACAACGCGATCGGCGTGATCGGCGACGCGAACGTCGCGGGCACCGACCACTCGCAGACCTGGTCGCACGACCAGGACGTCAAGACGACGGGCCAGGACTCCAGCCTCGCGGGCAACGCCGTCGTCCTCGACTGGGCGCTCCCCGTCCAGATCGCCGGGAACGGCGGCGGCGTCGCCGGCGGCACCGGCCGCGTGATCGGTGGGTCGGCCAGCCAGAGCACCACCGAGACCGGTGACGTCGACACCGACGGCGACGGCTCTTCGCTCTCCGGCAACGTGGTGGCGGGCCAGTTCGCCACTCCGGTGCAGGTGACCGGCAACGCCGCGTCCTACCTGCTCGGCAACGGGCAGAGCCACGGCTACTCCGCCGACACCGTCGCCGCCTCCGGTGGCTCGCTGCTGAGCTCCGGCGACCGGGCCTCCGGGTCGGGCAACGTGGTCGGCGCGCCGATCGCCCTGCCGGTCAAGTTCAACTGCAACTCCGGTGCGGTGTGGGGCTCGCTGTCGAACTCGGACGGCTGCAACACCTCCGACGACGCCACGGCCGGCGCCAACCGCCTGTTCCGCGGCGGCAGCCCGGCCTACCTCACGACCAGCGGCAACGACTCGTTCCTGTCCGGCAACGCCGGATCGGCCGCGCTGTCCCCGATCGCGAACGTCGCGGGTGTCGCGGGCTCGTGGATCGGCAACGCCTCGGCGGGTCTCCCCGAAGCCGGCAGCTCCTCCAGCACTGCCGACTCGGGTGGCCTGGTCACGACCGCCGGTGACAACTCGAGCGGGTCGGGCAACGTCCTGAACCCGGCGATCGCGCTGCCGGTCGAGGCCTTCGGCATCGGTGGCACCTACATCGGCCAGGCGAACGCCGCGCACGACAACACCACCGACGCCACCGCCGGCAACGGCAGCTACACCCGCGGCAACGGCGCCTTCCTCGGCGGCAACATCGTCAACTCCCAGGCCGCGGGCGCGCCCGAGGTCTTCGGTGTCGGCGGCAGCCACATCGGCAACGCGACCGGCGCGGCGACCGAGGACAAGAAGGTCATCGCCGGCGGGTACGACGGCACGCTGGGCAACAACTCGTCCGGCTCGGGCAACATCGTCCAGGTGCCGGTCGGCCTCCCCGCCGAGGTCTTCGGCATCGGCGGCTCGTTCATCGGCCAGGGCTCCGGCGCGGCCGACGAGACCAAGGTCGTCTCCGGCGGCGGCGGTGGCAACACCCACGATGACAACGGCTTCCTGAGCTCCAACCTGGGCACGGTGCCGGCGTCGCTGCCGGTGCAGGTCGCCAACATCGGTGGCGCCTTCATCGGCCAGGGCCACGGCAAGGGCTCGACCGACACGACGTCCAACGCGGGCGGCGACGTCAAGGCCACCGGCCCGGCGGGCGCCGGCGCGGGCAACATCATCGAGGCCCCGGTCGCGCTGCCCGTGCAGGCGATGGGCGTCGGTGGCGCCCTCGGCGGCATCGGCACCGGTGAGAACGACAACATCACCGACGCGACGGCGGGCGGCAACGCCCTGACCGACGGCCGCGACGGTGCGCTGACCGGCAACATCGTGAAGGCCCCGATCGCGGGCGCCGGCACGGTCTTCAGCGACGGGATCGCGGCGGCCGCGCTGGGCACCGGCGCGGGCACCAACGACGTCGAGTCGCAGGCGGGCGGCAACTCCACCACCAACGGCGACCGCGGCAGCGTGGCCGGCAACATCATCGGCGCCGACCCGCTGGCGGTGGCGCAGGTCTTCGGTGACGCCGCCAGCGTGGCGGGTGTCGCCAAGGGCGCCGGCATCAACATGACCGAGGTGGAGAACTCGGGCGACGACACCACCTCCGGTGTCGAAGGCGCGATCTCCGGCAACATCCTCGACCTGCCGGTGACCGCGATCGCGCAGCTGTTCGGCGACGCGGCGACCGTGGGCGGCGTCGCGCACGCCGTCGGCGAGAACACGCTGACCACGGAGAACGGCGGCAAGGCCGTCACCACGGGCGACCAGTCCAGCCTGTCGGGCGTCAACCTGTACCACGCGTTCGCGCTCCCGGTGCAGATCTTCGGCGTGCCCCTCGAGCTGCTCGGCGTCGCCACCGCCTACGCGACGGACGCGACGAGCATCGACGACGAGACCGCGGACCCCATCGCGTTCCCGCACGAGGGCTCGGAGCTGGCGGCCGACGAGCTGCCGTCGCTGGCCGCGCTCCGCAGTGGCCTGCCCACCCAGGGCGGTCTGCCCACCCAGGGCGGACTGCCGTCGCTGGACGGGCTGTCGGGCAAGCTGCCGGTCGCCGGTCTGGTCGGCGGGCTTCCGTCGCTGAACGGGCTGACCAGCGCGGTGCAGACCAACAACGTGTCCACCCAGGGGCTGCCCACCCAGGGCCTGCCCATGCGGGCGCTGCCCGCGGTGGCCGGGCTCGTCGGCAATCTGCGGACCGCCGAGCTGCCCACCCAGAGCCTGCCCGCGGTGGCCGGGCTCGTCGGCAACCTGCCGGCCGCCAAGCTGCCCACCCAGGGCCTGCCCGCGGTGGCCGGGCTCGCGAGCAACCTGCCGACCGCCGGGCTGCCCACCCAGGGCCTGCCCGCGCTGCCGGTCGCGGCTCCGCTGGCCACCAAGCGCGCCGACGTGCCGCCGGTGACCAGCCCGCTGTCGGGTGCCTCGGGTCTGGCGCACCTGCCGGCTCCGGCGCTGCCCTCGGCCCCGGCGCTGCCGGTGAACGGCCTGGCGTCGCTGGGTTCCCTCGGGGGCCACGGCACCGAGCGTGCGGACGTGCCGGCTGCCGGCCTGCCCGTCGCGCTGCCGGCCCTGGGTGGCGTTCCGGCGCTGCCGAAGCCGGCCCTGCCCTCCGCCTCGGCGCTGCCGAAGCCGGCCCTGCCGGCGCTGCCCTCGGTCCCGGCGCTGCCGGTGAACGGCCTGGCGTCGCTGGGCACCCTCGGGGGCCACGGCACCCAGCGTGCGGACGTGCCGGCCACCGGCCTGCCCGTCGCGGCCCCGGCCCTGCCCGTCGCGGCCCCGGCCCTGCCCGTCGCCCTGCCGACGGCGCTGCCCACCGCGCTGCCGACGGCCCTGCCGACGGCTCTGCCGACCGCGCTGCCGGCCGTCCCGGCCCTGCCGGTGAACGCGAAGCTGCCGGTGCTGGACAGCACCCCGCAGGTGCCGGCGATGTCGGGTCTGGACTCGACCGGCTTCCTCGCGAAGCTGCTGGGTCTGGTGAAGCGCAAGTAGTGCGGTGACGCCGGCGGGTTCTCCGGAACCGGGGAACCCGCCGGCCCACGAACCCCGCTGTCACGGCGGCAGGCGCTCCACCGCGCCGCGAGGGCGACCTCGCACGGAGCGCTCCGGCGACGTGACCGCGGCTGCGGGACCACCCGCGAACACCGGATAGCACTCCTTCCCTGGAGACGACGAGCCCCAGGAGCCGACACGGCTCCTGGGGCTCGTTCGCGTTCGCGGGCCGGTCAGGAGAACTCGAGGGAACGCTTCGCCAGGCCGTGCCAGAAGCCGTCGATCACCGTGCGGCCCGAACCCTCGTCCGAAGTGGCGCCGAGGGAGACGAACAGCGGCGCGAAGTGCTCGATCCGCGGGTGCGCGAGCGTCGCCGCCGGCGCCTTGTGGCGGAAGTCCAGCAGCGTGTCGACGTCGCCGCTGCGCAGGACCTCGGCACCCCAGTGGTCGAATTCGGCCGACCACGCCGGCGGCGTCCCATCGGTGGCGCGGGCCATGCCGCTCAGGTTGTGGGTGAAGAAGCCGCTGCCGATGATCAACACGCCTTCGTCGCGCAGCGGCGCGAGCTTGCGGCCGACGTCGAACAGCTCCCGTGGGTCGAGCGAAGGCATCGAGACCTGCAGCACCGGGATGTCGGCGTCCGGGTACATCTCCACCAGCGGCACGTAGGCGCCGTGGTCGAGGCCGCGCTCCGGGGCGTCGTGCACCGGCGTCTCAGTCGAGCGAAGCAGCTTCCGGACCTTCGCGGCCAGCTCCGGCGCGCCGGGAGCCGCGTACTCCACCTGGTAGTAGCGCTCGGGGAAGCCCCAGAAGTCGTACACGAGCGGCACGGTCGTCGTCGCCCCGATGGTCAGCGGCGCTTCCTCCCAGTGCGCCGACACGACCAGGATCGCGCGGGGCTTCGGGAGGTCGGCGGACCAGCCGGCGAGCTGGCGGGTCCACGTCGTGTCGTCGGCGAGCGGCGGGGCGCCGTGGCTGAGGTAGAGAACCGGGGTGCGGGTCATCGGGCGCTCCAGTGCTTGAAAGTTCAACTACTAGAGTATCCGACGCTGCCGCGGCCCGGGATATTCCTCAGTCGGCGCCGAGGTTCGCGGCGCACCGTTCCAGTGTGCGCAGCGTGGTGCGGTAGTCGTCGTCGCTGATGCCCTCGACGGCTTTCGTGCGGAACTCCTTGATGCGCTCTTCGACGCGGGCATGGGCTTCGCGGCCGTCGGCGGTCAAGGTGCCGTCTTCGCCGACCCAGCCGCGGGCCCGCAGGTCGGCCACCTTCGGGGCCATCGGGCCCTCGCCGGTGACGAACGGCGCCATCGCCGTGTCGACCTGCTCCGGCGTGCGCGCGCCGAGAGCGATCGTGTTGAGTACCTGCCAGTGCCGGCGAGTCAGTGACTCCGCGTCGAGGGTCCGGGCCATGGAGGATTCGAGAAGCTCGTGGAGGTGGCGAAGCCACCAGCCGAGGGGTTTCATGAGGACTCCGAGATGTCGGTGAACAACTGCATGTAAAAGTACATGTAGTTTGAAGAGGGAGCAACCATGCCGGACGCCGTGGCCGACGTCGAGCGCGCCATGATCGCGATCCGCCGCAGCCAGCAGCGGCGAGCCCTCAGCCGGATCGGCAAGGCGAGGGGCCGCGGCGCGCACGACCCGGTGTTCGAGCTGCTCGACGTCGTCGAAGAGCTCGCCGAACGCGGCGAGCCCAGTACGGTGACGGCCTTGAGCGCGGCGATGGGCGTCGACCAGCCGCGTGCCAGCAGGCTCGTGGCGCGCGCTGTCGAGCAAGGGCTGCTTCGCCGCGAAGCCGATCAGCGCGACGGGCGGCGTGCGGTGCTCGTACCGACCGAAGCCGGCCAGGCGCACCTCGACGAGCTGCACGCCTTCCGCCGCGGGGTGTTCGCGGAGGTCATGGCGGACTGGCCGGAGGAGGACCGCGAGACGTTCGGCCGGCTCCTCACGGCCTTCGTCCGCGGGTACGGCGCCCTCGGCTAGTCGTGCGAGAGGTCCACGAAGCGGCTGTAGTGCAGCTGGTGCGCGACGGTGATCGTCGCCGTCGGGCCGGCGCGGTGCTTCGCGATGATCAGGTCCGCCTCGCCCGCGCGCGGGTCGTCCCGCTCCCAGGCGTCCGGGCGGTTGACCAGGATGACGAGGTCGGCGTCCTGCTCCAGGGAGCCGGACTCACGCAGGTCGGACAGCATCGGGCGCTTGTCCGTGCGCTGTTCCGGACCACGGTTCAGCTGGCTGATCGCGATCACCGGGACCTCGATCTCCTTGGCCAGCAGCTTCATCTGCCGGGAGAACTCCGAGACTTCCTGCTGCCGCGACTCGACGCGCTTGCCGGACGTCATCAGCTGGAGGTAGTCGAGGACGACGAGCTTGAGGTCGTTGCGCTGCTTCAACCGGCGCGCCTTCGCGCGGATCTCCATCATCGTCATGTTCGGCGAGTCGTCGACGAACAGCGGCGCCTCGGACACCTCGCTCATCCGGCGGGCCAGCCGCGTCCAGTCGTCGTCGGACATCTTGCCGCCGCGCATGTCCGCGAGGCGGATTTTGGCCTCGGCCGAAAGCATGCGCATGACGATCTCGGTGCGGCTCATTTCCAGCGAGAAGATGACGCTGGTCAGGCCGTGGCGGATCGACGCCGAGCGCGCGAAGTCCAGGCCCAGTGTCGACTTGCCGACACCGGGCCGGGCGGCGACGATGATCATCTGACCCGGGTGCAGCCCGTTGGTCAGCTCGTCGAAGTCGGTGAAGCCGGTCGGGATGCCCTGCGACTGGCCACCGCGCGAGGCGATCGCGTCGATCTCGTCCATCGTCGGCTGCAGCAGCTCTTCGAGCGCGACGTAGTCCTCGCTGGTCCGCCGCTCGGTGACGTCGTAGATCGCGGCCTGCGCGCGGTCGACCACCTCGTCGATGTTCGCGCCGTCGGCGGCGGCCGCGCCGTAGCCGTACTGCACGATCCGGGTGCCCGCCTCGACCAGGCGGCGCAGCACCGCCTTCTCCGAGACGATCTCCGCGTAGTAGCCGGCGTTCGCCGCCGTCGGCACCGTCGCGATCAGCGTGTGCAGGTAGGGCGCGCCGCCGACGCGGCCCAGCTCCCCGCGCCGCTCCAGCTCCGCCGAGATGGTGATCGGGTCGGCGGGCTCGCCACGGCCGTAGAGGTCGAGGATGCAGTCGTAGATCGCCTGGTGCGCGGGCTTGTAGAAGTCGTCGGGGCCGAGCGCCTCGATGACGTCGGCGACCGCGTCCTTGGACAGCAGCATGCCGCCGAGCACGGACTGCTCGGCCGCGATGTCCTGCGGCGGCTGGCGGTCGAACGCGCCACCGCCGGGGCCGCCGGGATCGCTCGGGCCCGGGTCGGACTCCGCGTACATCGGACTGCGGTCGTCGGTCAGCGCCACCGCCCCGGACACCTCCTCATCGTGTCGAACACTCGTTCGAGTATGCCGGATCTTCGCTCTCGAAGCACGTGGCCGGCGCTCGTGCGTCCGGCCACCCCGGACCTCGTCCCCCGATGATCGGCGACAACGCCGGCCGGCTGCCGCAGACACGCGGAGCGCCACCGTGAGTACAGGCCCGAGCGGGCACGCTAGATCCCCCGGACGGCCGATGGCAATTCAGGGTGGGGACCCTTCTGTGGACAACCTGGGGATGAATGGGGGTAACCAATCACAGGTGCCGCCAGAGCTGTGGACAAGTTGGGGACAAGCGTGATCGGCTTTGCGAAATCCGCAGGTCAAAGGCTGTGAACAAGGTGTGGAGAACTTGCGAAAAACTCGTCCGGCGTGTCGCGCGAAGTCCGTCGTTCGGCGTGTCGTGGACCAGTTCGAGCCCATTGACCCACACGGCCTGTGGATGAATATCACGGAGGGTAGACGCGTCACCCGGTGGCCTGAACGCACGTTCGGTCAGGCCGCGGTGAGCCGGCCCTGTGCGCTGCGTAACCGGTCGGCGAGAACGCGCTGGTCGGCCGGGGTGAAGGCGATCCGGTTCTCGCCGCGTCCCGGAATCTCCTCGGTCAGCCACCGGCCTTCCGACGTATCGATGTAGTTCACCGGGCGTTCGATCCGGTGCCGCGCGCCGGTGCGGCTGCGGGCCGCGACGTAGAGGCTGCCACTCCCCATCCGGCGCAACGCGAGGATCCGGCGGAGCTCCTCGACCTCTTGCGAACCGTCGGCCGGGCGGTCGCTGCGGAGCACGGCGAACCCGCCGTCGTCCCTGCGGGCGGTCCCCTCGAGCTGGCTCTTCGGCACGGCGATCGGTGTGCCGCGGCCCGGGGCCAGCTTCGGGATCTGGCCGAGGAAGTCGTCGAGCAGCTCACCCGGCCGCGAGGACTCCAGCACGACGACGTCCAGCTCCTCGTGCTTGGCCAGCACGAACGCCTCGCCCCCGGCGCTGCCGGCCAGCAGCCGGTAGCTCACCGGCTTGCCCTGGAACCCGCCGTCGACCCAGCCGTAGTACTCCAGCTGCGGCCGGGCGATCGCCTCGATCGTCGCGACGAACCCCGGGTGCATGCCGCGCGGGCCGAACAGCCCGGCCTTGGCGAGTTCGGCGTTGGCCCGCTCGTCCTCGGCGCGCTGGGCTTCGTCGCTGTACCAGGTCGGCGTCTCGGACAGCACCGTGTGCGGCTCGCCGCCCCGGCGCCGGATCAAGGTGATCAGGGCGCCGGTCGTGATGGTGACCTGCCTGTCCAGCACCGCTCTTCCCCCATTAATGCTCGACCTCGATGAACCCGGTGATCACGGGAAACGCCGGGCGCGCCCATCTTGGCACGCGCCCGGTGGCCCCGCGTGCGCTACTCGCCGATGACCGGCGGCGCCGTCAGCTCGTCGCTCCCGAAGATGTCGTTCGGG
Source organism: Amycolatopsis sp. NPDC051716 (assembly GCF_040681595.1). Taxonomy (NCBI): domain Bacteria; kingdom Bacillati; phylum Actinomycetota; class Actinomycetes; order Pseudonocardiales; family Pseudonocardiaceae; genus Amycolatopsis; species Amycolatopsis sp. NPDC051716. The sequence continues at coordinate 396,624 of NZ_JBFAZA010000001.1, forward strand.
TCGTCGCCGAGCAGGTACTTCGACGTGCGTTCCTCGTCGCCGCCGCCCTGGCCCTTGGCTCCGCCGGGGTGCATGCCGCCCATGCCACCCATCCCGGAGGCGGCGCCGCGTCCCGCCGCCGCGCCGCCCATCGCGCCGCCGGCACCCGCGCCGCCCCGGCCGGTGCCGGCCGCGTCCGCGCCACCGGGCATGGCACCGGTCGCGCCGCCGGGGCCGAAGCCGCCGCCGCCCGGCCCGAAGCCCGCCGCCGGGTCGCCGATGCCGCCCGAGCCGCCGGGCCCGAAGCCACCGCCGGGGATGGAGAAGTCGCCCGCGCCGCCGCCGCCCGAGCCGCCGGGGCCGAAGCCGCCGGCTCCGGGGATCTTCGGCGGCGTGAACCCCGACGAGTGGGTGCCGTCGCTGAAGTTCGGCGGCGTGTAGGTGCCGACGCCGGGGATCTTCGACGGGTCGTAGTTCCCGCCCGGGATCTGCGACGGGTCGAAGTTCGGCGGCTTCGCGGGGTCGAAGCCCGGCACCTTGCCCGGGTCGAAGCTGCCACCCGGGGTGTTCGGCTGGCCGGGGAAGGACGGGACACCGCCCGGCCCGGGCATGTTCACGCCGGGCACCGAGCCGGTCCCGGTTCCGGTTCCATTGCCGGTCCCGGTCCCGTTGCCGTTGCCGTCCCCCGTGCCGTTGCCGTCCTTGCCGCCCGGCTTCTTCTTGCCGTCCTTGCCGCCGTCGACGTTGACGTTCTCCTGCTGGCCCTGGAGCGCCGAGTACGTCGGCATCTTCTGGCCGTTGTCGTTGCTCGCCTTGTAGTAGGTGTTGAAGGCGTCGACGTTGGCCTGGCCCTTGGCGTTGTAGTCGCGGATCGCCCGGTCGGTGTCGGTCGTCCACGGCGTCACCGCGTTGAGCAGGTTGTTCTTCGGCGGGTCCTTCGGCACCGGCTGCACCTGCGCGTGCACCGTGGTGAAGGCGTTGTGCTGTTCCCCGAGGTACTTGTCGGAGTCGGTGAGCTTGGTGCCGGAGTCCTGCATCCACACCCGCAGCGGGTGCGCGCCGGCGTTCTGCGCCGCTTCGGCGCCGCCGCCCGTCCAGGCCGCGTCCATCTCCCTGGCCAGCGCGTCGATCGTGCCGAGGCGTTCGGAGTAGGCGCCCTTCAGCCGGCTCGCCGCCGACTGCCCGTTCTCGATCGAACCGGCGCCCGGACCGGTGGTGATCTTCTCCCAGATGTCGTAGCAGTCGATCTTGCGGTCGCCCTGCACCGACGTGTGGTCGTCCGAATGCGTGGTGGCCATGTTGTACGCGGCGAAGCCACCGAGGAGCACCAGTTCCAGCATCTCAGCCTCCCAAGGCGTGGATCATCGCTTCGCCGAACTTCTGCGCCACCGAGCACGGGTCCGACGCCCCGGCGCCGTGGTCGTACTGCACCAGGATGTTGACCGCCAGCTGGTCGGTCACCCCGACGAACAGGCCGCACTTGCCGCTCTTGCGCCCGTCCACCGCCGCCGCGTAGACCGACGGGTACCCGTAGGCCTGGGACTCGCCGAAGTAGGCGTCGTTGGCCTTGGTGTCGTAGACGTCCTGCAGGCCGTTCTTGTTCGCCGTCACCGTCGTGACGTCGATCTGGTTGCCCGGGTCGGCGGCTTCCTGGAACGTGCAGCTCGGGCCGTTGCCCGTGGTGCGCGGAGCGCCCTCGCCGAGGGCCAGCGTGGAGCGCCCGGAGGCGTCGATCGTGGCGCAGGCGTCCGAGGTGATCGACGCGGTGTCCAGCGGCCTCGGCACCCTCGGCGCGGTGTCGGCGGTGGACCGGGTGGCGTCGCTGCTCGATTCGGCGGTGGACGGCGCCGGGTTGGCGGTGCCCCGGGTCTTGCCGGCGCAGCCGGCGAGCGCGAGCACGGCGAAGGCCAGCGCCGGGACGGCGATGAGTCGTCGGTTCACGTGGGCTGATTCCCCGTCTTCGAAAGGTCGGCGGACGCGTCCGACTCCTTGGTGGTGATCTTCTGCTTCGCGGCGGTGAGCGCTTCGATGTAGTTCTTGACGTAGTCCTGCATCTTCTGGTTCTGCTCGAGGAACGCCTTGCCGGACGGGTTCGCGAGCTTCTCCCAGTCGCCGCTCGCGAACTCCTTGCCGGGCGCCTTCACGTTCGCCATCAGGTTGGCGTCGTCGTAGTCGCGCTTCAGGTCGGCCTGCAGGTCCTGCCACTTCTTGATGACGCCGTCGATCTTGTCGGCGTCGAACGTGAAGCCGCCGCCACCGGCCGGCGCGGACATGTTGACCTCGTTACCCATCCCGATCCACCCCTTCGCATCCGGCGCCCATTCTCCTCCGACGCCGCCGAGGTGTCCGAGGTTCCCCGAAAAGCGTGAAGGCGGGCCGCCCACCAGGGGCGACCCGCCTTTTCACGACGTAACTGCCTTGCTACTGCGCGACGGCCTTGACCTCGAGCCGCACCTCGACCTTGACGTCCGGGTGCAGCCGGGCGCCGACCGAGTGCTTGCCCACGGTCTTGATGTGGTCGCGCAGCTCGATGACGCGCTTGTCGAGCAGCGGGCCACCGGCCGCCTTGATCGCGTCGACGATCTCGGCCGAGGTGATCGAGCCGAAGAGCTTCTTCGAGCCCTCGGCCGCCTTGCCGGTGAGCTGGATGGCGCCGAGGCCCTCCAGCGTCGCCTTGATCTCCTTGGCGTGGTCGAGGTCGCGGATGCGACGGCTCTCCTGCGCGCGCTGGATGGTGCGCACGTTCTTCTCCGCGCCCTTGGAGGCCGGGATCGCGTAGCCCCGCGGGAGCAGGTAGTTGCGCGCGTAACCGTCCTTGACCTCGACGATGTCGCCGGGGCCGCCCAGGTTGGCCACGTCCGTGGTGAGGATGATCTTCGCCATGTCTGTGCCCTCCCTTAGCGCGCGGTCGAGGTGTAGGGCAGCAGCGCCATCTCGCGGGAGTTCTTGACCGCGATGGCGATGTCACGCTGGTGCTGGCTGCAGTTGCCGGTGACGCGACGGGCACGGATCTTGCCGCGGTCGGAGATGTACTTCCGCAGCAGGTTGGTGTCCTTGTAGTCGATCAGTTCCGGGCGGCCCTTCTTCTCGGCCTTGCAGAACACGCAGACCTTCTTCTTGGGCTTGCGGATGGGTGGCTTGGCCACTGTCTACTCCTGGTAATTCAAATCTTTGTGGATGTGTACGAGATCAGAACGGAGGCTCGTCGGAGAAGCCGCCGCCACCGCCGCTGCTGCTCGCGGCCGGCGCGGAACCCCACGGGTCGTCGGCCGGCATTCCGCCGCCACCGCCGCCGCCGCGGTTCCCACCGCCGCCACCGCCGCCGAAGTCACCGCCGCCACCGCGGCTGACCTTGTTGACCTTGGCCGTGGCGTAGCGCAGCGAGGGGCCGATCTCGTCGACCTCGAGCTCGACGACGGTCCGCTTCTCGCCTTCCTTCGTCTCGAAGGACCGCTGCTTCAGGCGGCCCTGCACGACGACGCGGGCGCCGCGGGTCAGGGACTCGGCGACGTTCTCCGCCGCCTGGCGCCAGATGTTGCAGCGCAGGAACAGCGCCTCGCCGTCCTTCCACTCGCCCGACTGCTTGTCGAGCGTGCGCGGGGTGGACGCGACGGTGAAGTTCGCGACCGCCGCACCGGAGGGGGTGAAGCGCAGTTCCGGGTCGGACGTCAGGTTGCCGATCACCGTGATGACGGTGTCTCCAGCCATCGGGATTCCCCTTCGGCTCAGGCCTTGGCGGCGGCGGGCTTGGCCGCGGCGCGCTTGACCTCGCGACGCATGACCTTGGTGCGGAGCACGGTCTCCTGCAGCGACAGCTGGCGGTCCAGCTCCTTCACCGCGTCCGAGGACGAGTTCAGGTCGAGCAGGGCGTAGATGCCCTCGGCGTGCTTCTTGATCTCGTACGAGAGGCGACGACGGCCCCAGACGTCGACCTTCTCGACGCTTCCGCCCGAAGTGCGGATCACGTTGAGGAAGGTGTCCAGCGTCGGAGCGACAGTGCGCTCGTCGAGCGTGGGGTCCAGGATGACCATTACCTCGTAATGGCGTGACACAACCACTCACCTCCTATGGGCTCGCGGTCACGGACTGTCCGTGACAGGAGGGTTTGTCCAGGTAAGGCTACCTGGGGGCCTCGAGGAGACCGGACAGCGGGGTCTTCTCCGGGGGTCAGGCGGCCCGGCGGAGCACCCAGGTGCGGACGAGCCCGGCGGTCACGCCGGCGAGCACGATCACCGCGATCAGCATGGGCAGCTGCACGTCGTTCGGCGCGCTGCTCGAGGCCACCGACTGCGCGTTGCCGGCGTCGCGGATGTCCACGCCCTGGCCGCTCTGGTCGCCCGCGCCCGCCTGCGGGGCGGCCGCGTCGCCGGGAAGGGTGCCGTTCGCCGGGTAGCGCACGCCCGGGGCGACGGCCGTGCCGGCGGTCGCCGTCGGGATGCCGCCGTAGTCGCGCATCGGGGCGCTGCCGCCCGTGCCGCCGGCGGTGCCCGGGTTGAGGTTCGAGAGGTTGCCCGACGCGCCACCCGGGGTGGTGCCGGTACCGCTGCCCTGCTGGGCGCCGGTGCCGCCGCCCTGCTGGGCCGGGGTGCTGGGAGCCACGTAGTTGCTCGCGAGCACCGTGAGGCCGCAGCCCGCGGCGACCGTGCTCTCCACGCTGTTCAGCGTCTTGTTCCAGTCGAGCCCGAGGCCCCACGTGCCGGACGCGGCCAGCGCGGTGCGCACCGCCTTGCCGATCGCGGCCCCGTTCGCCTCCCCGCCCGCGGCGTTCGGCACCTGGCCGACCGGGATCGAGTGGTTCTTGGCGATCGAATCGCCCGCCCAGCTGCCGACGGCGAGGGTCCCGGCGTTGTTCGCGCCGTTGGTGACCAGGGTCTTGACCGAAGCCCCGTCGATCGCCACCTGGTCGCCCACCTGCCCGCTGACCGAGCCCGTGCAGCTGTTGCTGACGAGGGTCGTGGCGGCGGAGGCCGTGCCCGTGGAGAGGAATGCGCCGCCGGCCAAGAAAGCGACCATGGCGGTGACGGTCAGGGTCTTCCGCACGAGCACTGTCCTCCAGGGAATTACGGGGGCGTCGTTCCGGGCAACACCAGAATGAACGACCGAGATACGTGAAAGATACTCGGCAGTTGGATCAATTCGCAGCGGCCATCCGGCGGAGCACCCAGGTGCGGACGAGGCCCGCACTGGCTCCGGAAAGCGCCAGGACCGCGATCAGCAGCGGCAGGTTCGACCCGTTGGTGAAGCCGTCCGACGCCGAGGGTAGCGCTTCCGCCTGGCCCGCGGTCTGCACGCCGGAGCCGGCGTCCGGCGTGCCGGCCGGACCGGTGAGGCCGTACTGCGGGGCGTAACCGGGGATCTGGCTGCCGTACCGGATCGCCGGGGAGGGGGTGAACAACCCGGCCGTCGCGAACGGGATGCCGCTGTAGTCGCGCATCGGGGCGTAGCCCGTGCCGAAGGTGAACGGGAAGCCGCCGAACAGCGGGGTGCTCGCGAAGCCGGGCAGGAGCGGGCTGTTCGCGTCCGGGATCGGCGTGGTGCCCGCCGGGGTCCCGCCCTGCTGCGGCGCGCCCCCGGACCCGCCCTGGGCCGGTGGCTGCTGCTGCGGGTTCCCGCCCGTGCCGCCGGGTTGCTGCGGCGCGGGCTGACCGCCGCCGGTGAGCGAGCGGAGGCCCTGCTGGGTGCCGCCGGTCACGCCCTGGACGCCCTGGTTGATGGCGCTCGCCGCGGGCGCGCCGACCACCGGCACCGGCGAGACGACGGTGTTCACCACGTTCACGGTGACCTGGCAGAGCGTGCCGAGGATGGCGTTGATCGTCCCGGTCAGCACCTTCGTGCCCTCGGTGACGACGCCCAGGTTGAGCGGGAGGCCGAGCAGCGGCGTCGTGGCCTTGACGGTGTCCCCGGGCTTGGCGCTGATCGTGTCACCGCACTTGGCCGTGAGCGTGTCCGCCGAGGCGGTGCCGGGCATGCCGAGCACGGCCGAACCCGCGAGGGCGACCGCCGCCGCACCGACCGCCGTTGCCCTCCGTGTCCGATCCCGCATGCTCGCCGCCCCTGGTCTCGTCGCCTACTTACCAGTACAACGACGTTAAGGCAGCCGGGTGACGCCCGCTCGTTCAAAAATGTCCGGCATTCGGGTGGAAGCCGAGGTCACCGTGCGTCAGGCGGGGCTGCGGCGGATCCAGGCCCGGACGAGCGCGGCCGCGACGATCGCCAGCGCCAGCACCGCGAGCAGCATCGGCAGCTTCGCCGGCGGGGTGACCGCCGGGAGGGCCTCCGCCGTGCCGGACCGCTCGGCGTCGACGGTCGGCGGCGGGACCTGCTGACCGGGGATGATCTGCGCGATCACCGGCGCCTGCACCAGGGTGCCCGGCAGCAGTGCGGCGTTGGTGAAGATGCCCGAGATCGCGTCGCCCGCCAGGCCGGCGTTGCCCGGCCCGGTGACCACCGGGCCGGTGCTCGAGCCGGGCAGGTTCGGCCCCGGGCTCGGCGGGGTCGGACCCGGAGGCGCGGGCGGCGCGGGCGGAGCAGGCTGGGGCGGGTTCGGGCCGGGCGCCGGCGGCAGGGGCAGCGGCGGCAGACCGGCGGCCACGCCCTGCGTCAGGTTGCCGACCGCGTTGACCGTGCCCTGCGCGACCGGGCAGACGCCCTTCGCGGCGGCGTCGCCGACCAGCGGCACCCGGCCGATGCCGAGCGCCTTCACCGTGTCGCCGAGCGGCAGCGTGAGCAGGGGGGCCGAGCCGTTCGTGTTCCGCGAACTCGAGTCGAGGCCGATGGTGAGCTGGTTCGGGGCGTTCAGCGGGGCGCCGGCGTCGAGCACCAGGCCGTTCGCACTCCCCTGCTGCAGCGTGGCCTGGCAGTCGCCGCCCAAGGTGGGGCTGGGATCGGCGCTCGCCACACCCGGCGCGGCCAGCGCGGCCGAAGCGGCGATCGTGAAACCCAGTGCGGTGATCCGGGTGACGCGCTTCCCCATCATGCCCTCCGGCAGTCGGACCGATCTGGATCACGGAACGCGCTCACGGTACTCCACGAGCGTCACCAACCGGGCCCACCGGCCGGAAACGGGCCCGGGAGTAGCGTGCTCGGCATGCTGATTGGCGCCCATGTCCGTGACGACGACCCGTTGCCCGCGGTCGTCGAGCGCAAAGCCGAAGTCGTCCAATTCTTCCTCTCGGACCCGCAGGGCTGGAAGGCCCCGAAGCCGCACCCGCACGGCGAGGCCATCGCGGCCGACCCGGTCGAGGTGTTCATCCACGCGCCGTACCTCATCAACGTGGCTTCGCTGAACAACCGGATCCGGATCCCGTCCCGGAAGAACGTCACGCAGCACGCGGACGGTGCGGCCGCGATCGGCGCGAAGGGCCTGATCGTGCACGGCGGGCACGTCGGCGCGAACGACGACGCCGAGGCCGGCCTGGACAACTGGCGCAAGCTGTTCGAGCGCGAACAGGAGAAGGGCGGCTTCAAGGTCCCGATCCTGATCGAGAACACCGCCGGCGGCGAGAACGCGATGACCCGCGACCTCGACGTCATCGCCCGGCTGTGGGACAAGGTCGGCGAGTTCGGCGCCGGGTTCTGCCTGGACACCTGCCACGCGTACGCCGCGGGCTGGGACCTCGCGACCGCCGTCGGACGAGTCAAGGCCATCACCGGCCGGATCGACCTGGTGCACCTCAACAACTCCCGCGACGAGTTCGGCTCGACGCGCGACCGGCACGCCAGCATCGTGCAGGGCGACGGGACGATCGACCCCGAGGCGCTGGTCGCCGTCGCCCGCGAGGCGGGCGCCCCGGTCGTCGTCGAGACGCCGGCCGACGGGCAGGCCACCGACATCGCCTACCTGCGGGAACAGCTCGGTTAGACGGTGACGGCCTTCCGGCGGCGCCGGGTGGCGTTCGGGATGATCACGTCACGGGCGCCGTCGAGGAAGCCGCCGGCCGGGTCGTCGTCGCCGTCCATCCGCACCAGGTCGGTGGCCGGGCGGTAGATCTCCCGGACGACCAGCACGCAGAGCCCGATGACGGCGAGGTCGCGGACCACGACCGTGCCGAGGAACCAGCCCTCGGGCAGGCCCTTGTGGTCGACGCCGAGGTAGTAGAACATCCGCGGCACCCAGACGACGGCGTCGATCAGCATCCAGCCGAGCAGCAGCCGCCAGCGCGGGATCGCCAGCACCGCCAGCGGGACCAGCCACAGCGAGTACTGCGGGCTCCACACCTTGTTCGTCAGCAGGAACGCGGCCACCACGAGGAACGCGAGCTGGCCGACGCGCGGCCGGCGGGGCGCGGCCAGCGCGAGGTAGGCGATCCCGGCGCAGCAGGTCAGGAACAGCACGGCCACCGTGACGTTCAGGTACGTCGGCGTCTGGTTCTTCTGCAGCACGCCGTCGAACCCGGCCCAGCCGCTGGTGTACGAGAAGACGTTGTACAGGGAGTCCGGGTCCATCGGCCGCAGGGCGCTCATCCGGAAGAACTCCCACCAGCCGCGGGTCGCGGTGAGGATGAACGGCGCGTTCACCGCCAGCCACGTCACGACGGCGGCGCCCGCGGTCTTCCAGAACGGCGTCAGCTTGCCCGCGCGCAGGCACAGCGCGAACAGCACGCCCAGCAGGAAGAGCGGGTAGAGCTTCGCCGTCGCGCCCAGCCCGAGCAGGACGCCGGCGAGCAGCGGGCGTTTCCGCGCCCAGGCGAGCAGGCCGGTCGCGGTGAACGCGGTCGCGAGCGCGTCGAAGTTCGTGAACGCGTGCACCAGCACCAGCGGCGAGATCGCCACCAGGACCATGTCCCACGGGCGGCGTCTCACCGTGCGGCCGGTCGCCCACACGGTGACCAGCCACGCGAGCGCCAGGAAGAACGCGGTGATGTCGAAGTAGACCGCCACCGGCAGCGCGCCGGGCAGCCAGCCGGACTCGGCGACGTTCAGCCAGCCCGCCGCGAGCTTCGCGTTCGCCCACTGGAACAGGCCGGTGAGCACCGGGTACTCCATGTACCGGGTGTTGTTCTCGGCGGTCTGCGAGCTTTCCTGCCACGACGTGTAGTACGGGAAGGTGCCCGGCCGGTCGAGCCGCTCGGAGCCGTAGAGCGGCACGATGTCGGAGTAGCACATGGCCACGAACGGGCGGCCCGCGCGCCAGTCGAGCTGGGTGGCGCCGCTCGAGTCCTGGTATTGCTGGATGCAGGAGCCCTTGCCGAACCAGCACAGCATCAGCGCCAGGGTGGCCAGCAGCAGCCCGACGCGCTGGGGCGACCAGAACCAGTGCCTGCCGACCGCCGCGTGCTCACCGAGCGGGCCGCCGAGGGGTCTGGTGACCGCCGCCGCGAGCGGCTCGTTCCAGCTCGGGACGATCCGTTCCGCCCGGGTCAGCGTCACGGGGCCGGGTTCCGGCTCCCGCGTGGTCTCCTCTGGCACGAGGCGGATCGTATCGGTGATCGGCGTGCGCGGTGGTGAAGCCGGTGATCATGCCGGATTCGCGTAGAACGAGGCCAGCACTTCCGCGGCCGCGCCGCGGGTGACGATCTCCTCGCCGGAGGTGTCTTCGACGACCTCGATCCGCTGCCAGTGCGGCAGCGGCAGCAGTTCCTCGAGCCGGGCCGAGACGGCTTCCCGGTGGACGTCCGGCTCGTCCCGGACCGCCCGCCCGGCCAGCACGATCCGCTCGAGGTCGAGCACCTGCACCAGGTCGGCCAGGCCGATGCCGAGGAAGCCGGCGGCGGTCCGGGTGTCCGGCGCCCGCTTGGCCATGATCTCGACGCAGCCGCGCCGCCCGCAGGCGCAGCGCGGCCCGTCGTAGGCGATCGTGGTGTGCCCGAACTCACCCGCGTTGGTCCGCGGGCCGCGGTAGAGCCGCCCGTCGATCAGCAGGCCGACGCCGATGCCGGTGCCGACGAGCACCACCGCGGTCGCCGTCGGCTCGCCGTGCGGCCAGAGCCGGGCGAACGCGGCGGCGTTGGTGTTCTTGTCGAGCGTCACCGGCAGCCCGGTGCGCTGCTCCAGCAGCTCGCGCAGCGGCACGTCGTGCCAGCCGGGCATGTTCGTCGCGTCGCGGACCAGGCCGGCGCGGTGGTCCAGCGGGCCGACCGCGCCGAGGCCGAGGCCGAGCACGTCGAAGCCGTCGGCGAGTTCGAGGGCGGTGGTGCCGATGGCGTCGACGGCCTGCGCGGGCGTGAAGCCGCGTGGCAGCGGGCCGCCCGCCGTTTCCTCCACCTCGCCGACGAGGTTGGCGCGCAGCACGCGGTACTCGTCGCGGTCGAGGCGCGCGCCGAGAGCGTGCCTGGCGCCCGCCCGGATGCGCAGCGCCGTGCGGGGTTTGCCCACGCCGGCGGACGGCTGCCGCTCCTCGTCCAGCAGGCCGGTGTCGAGCAGTTCGGGGACGATCTTGGAGACGGCCTGCTGGGTGAGCCCGGTGCGTTCGGCGAGTTCCACCCGGCTGAGGCCACCGGCGCGCAGGATGTGCGTGAGCAGCAGCACACGGTTGTGCTCGCGCACGTCGCGCAGGTTCACCCCGGTGTCCGCCATGGAGAGGATCTTCGCACGTCTGGCCAATTAGGCAACGCTGTTGTTTAATGGCGGGCATGGCGGACGACTTGCGCGTGGGCATCCTCGGGTACGGCATCGGGGGCCGCGTTTTCCACGCACCCCTGGTGGCGGCCACGCCCGGGCTCACCCCGGCGGTGATCACGACGTCGGGCAACGCCGCGCAAGCCCGCATCGACCACCCGGGCGCGGAGATCGTGCCGGACGCCGACGCGTTGTTCGAGCGGGCCGGCGATCTCGACCTCGTCGTGGTCAGCACGCCGAACCGCACGCACGTTCCGCTCGCCCTGCGCGCGATCGAAGCCGGCCTGCCGGTGGTGGTCGACAAGCCGTTCGCGCCGACCGCGGCCGACGCCCAGCGGGTCGTCGATGCGGCGAAGGCGGCGGGTGTCGGCCTGACGGTCTTCCAGAACCGGCGGCTCGACTCCGACTTCCTCACCGTGCGGAAGGTCCTCGATTCGGGACGGCTCGGCGAGGTGTTCCGCTTCGAGTCCCGCTACGACCGCTGGGTGCCGAAGCCCAAGGACAACTGGCGCGAATTCGGCGACCCGGCCGAGGCCGGCGGCCTGCTCTACGACCTCGGCGCGCACATCGTCGACCAGGCGCTGCAGCTGTTCGGCCCGGTCACCCGCGTCTACGCGGAGGTCGACCGCCGCCGGGCCGGCGTCCAGGTCGACGACGACGTCTTCGTCGCGCTGCACCACGCGAACGGCGTCCGCTCGCACCTGTGGGCGACCGCGCTGGCGGGCACGCAGAACCCGCGGTTCCGGGTGCTCGGCGACCGCGCGACCTTCACCAAGTACGGCCTCGACGTGCAGGAACCGCAGATCAAGGCGGGCCTGCGCCCCGGCGACGCCGGCTGGGGCACCGAGCCCGCGGCGGACGCCGGGAAGCTCGGCGTCGGCCCGGACGTCGAGACCGTGCCGACCGAGACCGGCCGCTACGAGCAGTTCTACGCCCAGGTGCGCGACGCCCTGCGCGGCGAAGGCGAGTTCCCGGTCGACCCGGCGTCGTCGGTCGAGGCCCTGCGCGTGATCGAGGCGGCCCACCGCGCCGGCGTCGAAGGCACCGTGGTCGAGCTCTGACCCCCTGACCGGCCGTGACCTCGGTGACCCCCAGCTCCGAGGTCACGGCCACCTTTCCCGGGCCGCCCGGCGTGCTCACGGGCCGAAGTTTGCCTGGCCGGTGTCGTTCCCGTTGCCGCGGCCGGGCCCCCGGCCGTCGCGCCGCACGCGGTTCTGTTGCTGTTGCTGTTGTTGCTGCTGGTCCTGGTTGCCACCGCGGCCGATGCTGAGGCGCTGCTCCTGCTGGTCCTGGTTCTGCTGCTGCTGTTGCTGAAACTGCTGCTGCTGTTGTTGCTGCTGGAGCTGGAACTGCAGCTGGTCGTCCTGCGGTGCGGTGATCGCCTGGACCCGGTCGAAGCGCTCGGCCGGTTTCCCGGTCAGGTAGAGCTGCATGAACCGCTGCCACACGGGGCCGGCCACGACGGACGGGGTCAGCGGCTGGCCGGTCGGCCCGCGCAGCGCCTTGTCGCCGTCGCTGCCCACCCACACCGCGGCGGAGACCGAGGGCGTGTAACCCACCATCCACGTCTGCGAGTTCGTGTTCGCCGCGGACGCGGGTTCGTTGTCGCCGGGCGTGTGCTGCTGGGTGCCGGTCTTGCCCGCGCACTCGTGGCCGGGCGGGCAGGTCAGCCGCGAGAACGGGATCACCGGCGCCAGCGCGGCGGTCACGTTCCCGGCGATCTGCCGGCTCTTGCCGCGGTCGTTGTCCGCGAACGCGTCCGTCGCGCGCGCGTCGGCCTCGTAGGCGGTTTCGCCCTGGGAGTTCGTCACCTTCTGCACGAAGTGGCGGCCGTGCTGGACGCCGCCGGCGGCGAAGGTCGCGTACCCCGCGGCCATGTCCGCCGGCGTGACCGCGGTCTGGCCGCCGCCGATGGAGATGTTGTTGTCGCCGGTGAACAGCACGCTGCGGCCGCCGGTGTCCTTCGTGCGGATGCCCGCCTCCTGCGCGGCTTCGGCCACCCCGCCCGGCTTGGTCACGTTGAGCACCATGTCGTAGAAGACGGTGTTGGTGGACCTCTGCATCGCCTCGGCCACCGTGCACTGCTCGGAGCAGCTGCTGCTGGTGCCGGCGTTGCGCACCGGCAGCGGCACGTCGGGGAACGTCCGCGGCGAGCGGCCGTCGAAGACCGCGTTCAGCCCGCGGCCGCCCTTGAGGAACGCCGTGAGGTCGAACGGCTTCATCGACGACCCGGGGTTGTGCGCTTCGTCCGCCCAGTCGCGGCCGGCCTGGTCCTCGCCGTTCGGGCCCTTCACGATCGGCGCCCCGCCGTAGTAGGCGAGCACGCCGCCGGACTTCGGGTCGACGGCGACCAGCGCGTCGAGGATGCGGTCGTCGGTCTGCCCGGCCATGCCCTCGGCCACGGCCTTTTCGGCGGCTTCCTGCGCCTTCGCGTCGATCGTCGTGAACACCTGGAACCCGCCCGCGTAGTACTTCTCCTCCGGGATCCCCGCCGCGGCCAGCTCGGCCTTGACCTGCTTCTTGACGAACGGGTTGAGCTTGGTCCCCGGCCGTGATTCGACGAGCGGCACGGGTGTCGGGAACTTGGCGGCCTTCCGGTCGGCGGCGGTGAGGTACCCGTTGCGCTGCATGCGGTCCAGGGCGGTGCCCCACCGGTCGCGGGCGACCGTCGCGTTCTCCGAACGTCCCGGCTGCTGGATCAGCCCGGCGAGCAACGCGGCCTCGGAGTAGTCCAGCTGGGCGGCGTCCTTGCCGAAGTACGCCTGCGCCGCCGCCTGGATGCCGTACGCGCCGCGGCCGAAGTAGATGGTGTTGAGGTAGGCGGTGATGATGTCCGCCTTCTGGTACGTCTGGTTCATCTTGAACGACTTCGCGAGCTCGACCCATTTGCGGGTCAACGTCGGCGAGTCGTCGCCGGTGGCTTTCTTGATGTACTGCTGCGAAATCGTCGAGCCACCGCCGGACCCGCCGGTGGCCTGGTTGTAGGCGGCCCGCGCGATACCCGAGAGGTCGAAGCCGGAGTTGGTCTCGAAGGACGCGTCCTCGGTGGCGATCACGGCCTTCTTGACGACGTCCGGGATCTGGGCCGGCTCGAGGATCTGCCGGTTCCCGCCGGCGGGCACGTCCTTGCCCATCTCGGTGCCGTCGGCGTAGAGGTACGTGACCGCCTGGCCCTGCGACTGCGCGACCTTGTCCGGTGAAGGCACGTCGACGGCGAAGTACGTGATCACGAAGGCGACCGCGGGCACGAAGAAGAACAGGCCGGACAAGACGTACAGCACCCGGCGCACCGTCTTCCAGCGGCGGTTGCGCCGGTCCGGTGGGGGGTTCGGGGTGACGTCGGCGGCGAGATCGTCCGGTGCGTCCGGTTCGGCCGGCCGCGGGAGCGGCCGGCGTGGCTGGTAGCGACCACGCGGAACCGGCCTCCGGCCGGACCTCGAGCGATTTCGGTCGGTGTACACGGGCCGTCCTCCGGTACGCCGGTGGGCTGCGGGCGCAGGCCCCTCGACACTCCACACGGACCACGGACGGCGGTGGTTCACCAAAACGAAGGCCCCGCACTGAAACAGTGCGAGGCCTTCGGGGTCATCCGTCCGAACCCGGTGGTCTGCCGAGCCCGTCACCGCCGCCGGGCAGCGACGGGGTGGTCCCGCCCGGGCCCGGCCGGGACGTCCTCGTCCGGGAAGTCGAGGTTTCGGTTTCGGTGGGCGTCTCCGGGGGCGGCTGGGACGACGTCGTGCTCGGGGTCTCCTGCGGTGTCGGCGTGTCCGAGGGCTTCGGCGGCGTCGTGGTCACCTCGTTGACGTCCTTGCCCAGCGGCTCGACCTTGTCGAACTTCTCCGCCGGCTTGCCCTTGAGGTAGAGGTTCAGGAAGTTCTGCCAGGTCGGACCGGCGATCGTGGAACCGAAGATCGGCTTGTTCTTCGAGTCGTGCAGCGGCTGGTTGCCGTCGCCGCCGACCCACACCGCCGCGGACACCGACGGGGTGTAGCCCACCATCCAGGTCTGGGCGTTGAGGTTGTTGTACGAGGCGGGGTCACCCTCCTTGGGCGAGTACTGCTGCGTACCGGTCTTGCCGGCGCACTCGTGGCCGGGCGGGCACTTCAGGCTCGAATGCCCGATGACCGGCTTCAGCGCTTCGGTGACGTTGCCGGCGATCTGCTGGCTCTTCGCCGCGTCGTTGTCGAACGCCGGGTTGGACTTGATGTTGTTCTCGTCGAACTCCACCTCGTCCTGGGCGTTCGTCAGCTTCGAGACGAAGTGCTGCTCGTGGTAGACGCCGCCGCTGGCGAACGACGCGTACGCCGAAGCCATGTCCCGGGGGGCCACCTGGGTCCTACCACCGCCGAGCGAGATGTTGTTGTCTCCGTCGAACAGCGTGGCGGTGCCACCTTCGTCGGTCGTCCGGACACCGGCCTGCTTCGCCGCCGTCACGACCCCCTTCGGTTTCACCTTGTTGAACACCATGTCGTAGAACACGGTGTTCGCCGAAATCTCCATCGCCTTCGCGACCGTGCACTGCGTACCGCAGCTTTCGTTCTCGCCCGCGTTGCGGACCGGCTTGGCGACCCCGGGGAACTTGCGGTTGTCCGAGCCGTCGAAGATGTCGCCGAGGCCGCCGCCCATCTTGAGGAACCCGGTCAGGTCGAACGGCTTCATCGACGAGCCCGGGTTGCGGGCCTGGTTCGCCCGGTCCTGCCCGATCGCGTCCTGCCCGTCCTTGTCCTTCACGGTTTCCGGGCCGTAGTTGTAGGCGAGGATCCCGCCGGTCTTCGGGTCCACGGCCACGAGCGCGGCGAGCAGCTTCTCGTCCGTCTGGCCCTTCATGCCCTGCTGGACGGCCTGGTCCGCCGCGTCCTGCGCCGCCGGGTCGATCGTGGTGTAGATCTTGGCGCCGGTGGCGAACAGCTTGGTCTCGTCGTAGCCCTTCGCGCCCAGCTCTTCCTTGATCCGCTGCTGGAGCTGGTAGGTCATCTTGCCCGAATTCTCCTCCTTGTTGGAGTTCTTCGGGATCGGCGTCGGGAACTGCGCCGCCGTGCGTTCGTCCGCGCGCAGCCACTTGTTGGCCACCATCTGGTCCATCACGTACTTCCACCGGCCCTGGGCGTAGTCCTGGTTCTCCGATTTGCTCGGTCCCTGGATCAGACCGGCCAGCAGCGCGGCTTCCGAAGCGCTGAGGTCCTTGGCGTCCTTGTTGAAGTAGGCCTTCGCGGCGGCCTCGATGCCGCTCGCCCCGCGGCCGAAGTAGACGATGTTCAGGTACCCGGTGATGATCTCTTCTTTGGACTGCTGGTTGTTCATCTTGAACGACTTGGCCAGCTCGGTCCACTTGCGGGTCAGCGTCGGGGCGTCGTTCTCGGTGGCCTTCTTGATGTACTGCTGGGAGATGGTCGACCCACCGCCCTGCCCGCCGGTGGCCTGCTTGAACACCGCGCGGAGGATGCCGGTGACGTCGAAGCCGGAGTTGGTCTCGAACGTCGCGTCCTCGGCCGAGTACACGGCGTGCTTGACGACGTCGGGGATCTCGCCCGGCTTGAGCAGCTGGCGGTTGCCGCTCTTGGGCACTTCCTTGCCCATCACCGTCTTGCCGTCGGCGTAGTAGTAGGTGATCGGCTGGCTCTGCAGGGCCGCGACGCTCTCCGCCGTCGGCACGTCGACCATGAAGTAGGTGATCACGAACGCGATCGCGGGAACGACGAAGAAGACGCCGACGCAGGCGTAGGCGACCCGCCGGATGATCTTCCAGCGGCGCTTCTTCCGCTGTGCCGGCGTGAGGACCTTGCGGCCCTTCTCGTCGAGCTCCTGCTGGGGCTCGACGTCGTCGGCGAACTCGTCGAACCGGTCGTCGTCGTACGGCTCGTAGCCGTCTTCGGTCCCGTTGTGCGCGTGGTGGGTGATGAGATCCGGCTCACGCTCGGGTTCCGGCTCCGGACGACGGCCGCCGGGCGGGGGCTGCCGGAAGCCCTGCGGCGGCGAGCCGGGCGGCTGACCGGGACGGCGACCACCGGACGGGGGCGGCTGGCGCCGGCTGCCGGCCGCACCGCTCTGGCCGCCGGGCGCCTGCGGGCGTCGTGGCTGCTCACCGGGCCACTGCCGGCCACCTTCGTCGCCGGCGGGCCAGGCCGGACCGCCCTGCCCGGCGCCACCGCGTGGCGGGTTGGCGCGCCGGGGGGACTCACCGGGCCACGCCGGTCCCGCATCTTCACCCGGCCACTGGCCGCGGCGGGGTGCGTCTGGCTCCTGGTTCGGCCAGGAGCGGTTGTCGTCGGTCACGGATGGGCCTCCCGGATCAGTACCCGCAGGGGCACTGACCTGCGTGTTGCGATGGTCGTACGGTGGCTCACCGGCGTGCGGTCCTTCGTGGATCCGCCGGTTCCCCTGTGCCCAGGACGTATGACCGGACCAAGTGGTTCCAGTGGCACGCCCGGCACACTTCGACGTCGTACACGGTGAACTCGGCGAACGAGCCCGCCATCCTGGCCAGCTCTTCGGGGTTCCGGGCCGAGCCCGCGACGTGCTTGAGTTCGTCGCCGTAGACCCAGGACACCAGGGTCAGCGGCTCCTGGCGGCAGATCGGGCAGGGGAGATCACCGTCCCGGCCGTGGAACTTCGCCGCCCGCAGCAGGTACGGGCTCGCGTCGCAGGCTTCATGGCTGCCGACGCGCCCGGAGCGGACTTCGGCCAGCAGCGCACGGCGCTGCAGCGCGTAGTCCACGACCTGCCGCTGGTTAATCACGAGAACAGAGTACGGGCTCTTCCTGTGGCGTCCACGCCCCCTAGCGGCGCCAAGCCCGGGACCGGCCCGGACACGCCGGACGTTCGATAACTCTCCGGTGAATTTCGTCCCCGATGGGTGGTGGGGGAGGTTAGCTTCGCCACTTCGATGTATCGGCGCGATATAGTGGCTGAGTAGGTTGGATCGAGGCGCTCGTTCGGAGCAACGCGGGTGGTCTCGGTTTGTTCCCGGAAGGGGGTGCGGTGTGCTGGAGTTCGCGATCCTCGGTCTTCTGCACGAAGCGCCCATGCACGGGTACGTGCTGCGCAAGCGGCTGAACGAGACGCTCGGCACGTTCCGGACGTTCTCGTACGGCTCGCTGTACCCGACCCTGCGGAAGCTGCTGCGGGCCGGGTACCTGGTCGAAGAGCTGGACGAGGCCGACGACCGGGCGTGGTCGCGGCGCGGACGGCGCGTCTACAAGCTCACCGCGGAGGGCAAGGAGCGCTTCGGTGAGCTGCTCGGCGACGCCGGGCCGCAGACCTGGGACGACGAAGGTTTCGGCGTCCACCTGGCCTTCTTCTCGCGGACCCCGGCCGACGTGCGGATGCGGATCCTCGAGGGCCGCCGCCGCCGCGTCGAAGAACGCCGTGAGGGCATGCGGGCGGCGCTGGCCAGGGCCGAGGAGAAGATCGATCGCTACACCCGCGAGCTGCACCGGCTGGGGCTGGAGACCAGCGAGCGGGAGGTGCGCTGGCTCAACGAGCTGATCGCGCACGAACAAGCCGAACGGCAGGGTCCGGATACCTGAGCCGCCCGGCCCGGGCCGCAGCGTGGCGGCACCAGACCTACTGAAACGATTACGGATTGAAGGAGAAACCCCCATGGGCGAGAACCGCCGCGTACGGGTGGCCATCGTGGGCGTCGGCAACTGTGCGGCGTCGCTGGTCCAGGGTGTCCAGTACTACCGCGACGCGGACCCGGCCACCCGCGTCCCCGGTCTGATGCACGTCGACTTCGGCGGCTACCACGTCCGCGACATCGAGTTCGTCGCCGCGTTCGACGTGGACGCCAAGAAGGTCAGCCGCGACCTGTCCGAGGCGATCTTCGCCTCCGAGAACAACACCATCAAGATCGCCGACGTGCCGCCGCTCGGCGTCACCGTCCAGCGCGGCCACACCCACGACGGCCTCGGCCGCTTCTACCGCGAGACGATCGAGGAGTCCGACGAGACCCCGGTCGACATCGTCGCCGCGCTGCGCGAGGCGCAGGCCGACGTGCTCGTGTCGTACCTGCCGGTGGGCTCCGAGGTGGCGGACAAGTTCTACGCCCAGGCCGCGATCGACGCCGGGGTGGCGTTCGTCAACGCGCTGCCGGTGTTCATCGCCTCCGACCCGGAGTGGGCCAAGAAGTTCGAAGACGCCGGTGTCCCGATCGTCGGTGACGACATCAAGTCCCAGGTCGGCGCCACCATCACGCACCGCGTGCTGGCGAAGCTGTTCGAGGACCGCGGCGTCCAGCTCGACCGGACGATGCAGCTCAACGTGGGCGGGAACATGGACTTCCTGAACATGAAGGAGCTCGAGCGGCTCGAGTCGAAGAAGATCTCGAAGACCCAGTCCGTCACGTCGCAGGTCGACCGCGACCTCGGCAAGGGCAACGTCCACATCGGGCCGTCGGACTACGTGCAGTGGCTCGACGACCGCAAGTGGGCCTACGTCCGGCTCGAGGGCCGCGCGTTCGGCGACGTGCCGCTGAACCTGGAGTACAAGCTCGAGGTGTGGGACTCGCCGAACTCGGCGGGCATCATCATCGACGCCGTCCGCGCCGCGAAGATCGCGCTCGACCGCGGCATCGGCGGCCCGATCCTGTCGGCGTCCTCCTACTTCATGAAGTCGCCGCCGGAGCAGTACGACGACTCGACCGCCCGCGACGCCGTGGAGAAGTTCATCCGCGGCGAGGTGGAGCGGTAACCCTCGGTACCCGCAGAAGGCCGTCACCGCTGGTGGCGGCCTTCTTCGCGTGGTGCACTAAACCGGTGGGGCCGGGTGGGCGTTGGCGGGGTGTGAGTGCGAGTGTGGGCGAAAGCGCGCCGGGGGACCTGGGCGCGCCGACCTTTCACGACCTCTTCCGCGAGTACTTCGGCCAGATGACCCGGCTGGCCCACCTGCTCGGCGCGGACGACGCGGAGAACGTGGCGCAGGAGGCTTTCGTCAAGCTCCACCAGCGCTGGGACTCCCTGACCGACCACTCCCGGGTGGCCGGCTACCTCCGCACGATCGTGGTGAACATGTCGCGCTCGCGGACCCGGCACCTGCGCGTCGTCCGGCGGACCCCGCAGGATCGGCCGCCGGACGAGCTGTCGGCCGAGGTCAGGGCGGTGGCGAACTGGGAGCACCAGCGGCTGCGCGCGGTGCTGGTGCGGTTGTCCCGGCGACAGCGCGAGGTGCTGGTGCTCCGCTATTGGCTGGACCTCAGCACGGCGGCGATCGCGGAGACCCTGGGCATCTCCCAGGGCACGGTCAAGGCGACGACGCACCACGCGATGGAGAATCTGCGCAAGCACCTGGGGGACGACCTGGGAGGTGAGCGATGACCGACCTCGAACGCAAGCTGGCCGAAGCACTGCGCGGACAGGCCGGGGAGGTCGCGCCCAACCTCGACGCGGCCTGGGCCGAGCAGCAGCGCCGGCAGCGGCGGCCGTCGCGCCGCCGCCGGGCGGCGGTGTGGGGTGCGCCGCTGGCCGCGGTGCTGGCGGTGCTGACGAGCGTGGTGCTGGCCACGAACCTGAACACCGCGCAGAGCCCGGGACCGGAGCCGGCGGCCCGCCAGGGGCAGGAGCTGGTGCTCGCGCGGCCCCTGCTCTCGCTGCGCTTGAACTCCGCGGGTGAGCTGAAGGCGCTCACCGACTTCGTGGGGCAGACGAACACCTGGACTTCGTACGCCTCCCAGGCCCTCGACGACACGGGCCGGCCCGTGTTCTGCATCGAGGCGCTGCCCAAGGGCGCGACGCACGGCGGGCCGGAATCGTACTTCGGCGTCGAGTCGCCGTCGTGCGTTCCCGTGTCGGGATCTCCCGTGAACGCCGGGTACATCGGCAAGAACGGGGGGCCGCTGCCCGCGGGCAAGGCGGTCTTCCTCGTCGACCGGGCGGTGCACGTGCTGCGCCTCTACGACGCCGCGGGTGACCTGAGCCAAGGCAAGCTGATCACCTCGATGGACTCGGGCCAGGTGTTCCTCGCCGACGTCAACCCGGACTCGCCGCCGGTGCGCTTCGAGGTCAGCTGAGGCCGAGTGCTCCGGGCAGGTCGGTGATCTTCTCCACCACCGCCGTGGCCTGCTTCAGCACCTCGGGGTCGGGCGGAAAGTGCGGATTGGGCACCGCGTACACCGCCATCTTCGCCGCCAGCGCGGACCGCAGCCCGTTCGTGGTGTCCTCCACGGCCGCGCAGTCCGCCGGCGCGACACCCAGCAGCTCGGCCGCCCGCAGGTAGACGTCCGGCGCCGGTTTTCCGGCCCCGACCTGCTCGGACGACACCGCCGCCCCCACCGGCAGGCCCGTCACGTCGAGGAACCCCTTGATCAGGAGCACCGGCGACGAGCTCGCGATCGCCACCGGCCACCGCGCCGACACCTGCCGCACGACGTCCACCGCACCCGGGATCAACGGTGGCTCCGCCGCGTACCGGGCGGCCATCCGCTTGACCACGACCGTCGCGATCTCCGGCGGCGTGAGCTGCGCGCCCAGCTCCTCCACCAGGTAGCGGGCCCACTCCGGGGTGCTCATCCCCTGCTGCGCGCGGGTCGCCTCCTCGCGCCAGGTGCCGCCGTGCTCGGCGACGACCGCGCGCCGCACTTCGTCCCAGATCCGCTCGGAGTCCACCAGTACGCCGTCGAGGTCGAAGATCACCGCGTCCATGGTCCGAGCCTAGCCTGTGAGCCGACTTACTTAGCTACCCTTACTAAATTTTGTTAGCCTGGCTAAGTGACTTCCGCGATCACCGATCTCGCCCACCGGCTGCGGCCGCTGGTCTTCCGGCTCTACCACCAGGTGCGCCGCCAGACCCCGCAGCTGACGCTGACCCTCACCCAGGGCTCGGTGCTGAGTGAGCTGGTCAACGGCGGTCCGCGCCGGATGAGCGCGCTGGCCGAGTACGAACGGGTCAAGCTGCCGTCGATGACCGACGTCGTCGGCCGGCTCGAACGGCTCGGGCTGGCCACCCGCCGCCCGGACCCCGCCGACGGCCGCGCGGTGCTGGTCGAAGTCACCGACGAGGGCCTGCGTTTTTACGCCGAACTGGTGACGGCTCGCGAGGAGTTCCTCCGCGAGCGGCTGATCGCCATGGACGAATCCGACCGCGCCGCGATCGAAGCCGCCCTGCCCGCTCTCGCCAAGCTACTTGTCGACACGAAGAAGGAGGAACTGATCAGCGATGAGCGCTGAACACCACTCGAGCCTGCTGGACGCCGTCAAGGACCAGCCCAAGCAGGTGTGGATCACCGCGTTCGCCGCGGTCATCGCCTTCATGGGGATCGGCCTGGTCGACCCGATCCTGCTGTCCATCGCCAAGGGCCTGGACGCGACGCCGTCGCAGGTCACCCTGCTCTTCTCGTCCTACCTCGGCGTCCAGGTCGTCGCGATGCTGGTCACCGGGGCGGCGAGCGCCCGCTTCGGCGCGAAGCGCACGGTGCTCGCCGGGCTGACGCTGATCGTCGCCGCCACCGCCCTCTGCGCGGCCGCCGGGTCGATCGAGCAGCTCGTCGGGCTGCGCGCGGTCTGGGGGCTCGGCAACGCGTTCTTCATCGCGACCGCGCTTTCGGTGATCGTCGGCGCCGCGACCGGCGGCCAGTCCGGCGCGATCCTGCTCTACGAGGCCGCTCTCGGCGTCGGCCTGTCGGTCGGCCCGCTGCTGGGCGCGCTGCTCGGCTCGATTTCCTGGCGCGGCCCGTTCCTCGGCACCGCGATCCTGATGGCCGGCGCGCTCGTGCTGTGCGCGGTGTTCCTCAACAGCGACAAGCACGAAAAGCGCGCGCCGATCAAGCTGCTCGACCCGCTGCGCGCGCTGAAGCACCCCGGCCTGCTGCGCACCTCCGTCGCCTCGGCGCTGTACACCGCCGCGTTCTTCGCGGTGCTCGCCTGGTCGCCGTTCGTCCTCGGCTGGAGCGCGATCGCCGTCGGCCTGGTGTTCTGCGGCTGGGGCCTGTGCGTCGCCGTCGCCGGGGTCGCCCTCGCGCCGCGGCTGGCCGCCCGGCTCGGCGAGCGGCACGCCGCCGCGGCCGCCGTCTTCGGGTACGCCGTGCTGATGCTGGTCCTCGCCGTGCCGAGCAAGCCGGTGCTGGTCGCCGGGATCATCGTCTCCGGGCTGGTGTCCGGCCTGCTGAACACGCTGTTCACCGGCACCGCGATGGCGATCAGCGACGCGCCGCGCCCGGTCGCCAGCGCGGGCTACAACTTCTGCCGCTGGCTGGGTGGCGCGGTCGCCGCGACGCTCGTCGGGCACGTCGCCGAGTGGTTCGGCTCGCCGCAGGCGCCGTTCGTCGCCTCGGCCGTGCTGTGTGTGATCGCCGGTGGCCTGCTCTCGCTGCGGGAGCGCACGACCGACCCGCACACGGTCCCGAAAGAGGCCGCGCTCGTCGGCGAAGAGTTCTGACGGGACCGTTCGGGCCAGCAGTACACCCGCCGTTCACCTGTATGTCGGGAATGGCTGGTTTGGGAGGCTTACGGTCGGTTCGTTCCCGAACTCCCACCATGGAGGCCTCGTGCCCGACCTGCTCCCGCTGTTCTCCGCCCACCCCGGCGGCCGCTCCCCGATCACCTGCGAATACCGCTGTGGCAACGCCTGCGCCCACCCCGAGCCGAACGAGTCCGGGAACGAGTACTTCGGCGACGTCGTGAAGGACATCTCGCGCCGCGGGGCCTTCAAAGCGGGGGCCGTGATGGCCGCCGCGGCGAGCGGGTTCGCGGCGCTGTCGGGGACCGCGGCCGCCGCACCGCTCGCCAAGCCGCGTCCGGTGCCCGGCACCGACTTCGACCCGGTCCCGCCGAACAAGCTCGACGCCGTCACCATCCCCGACGGCTACGCGCAGCGCGTCGTCGTCCGCTGGGGCGACCCGGTGGTCGCGGGCGCGCCGAAGTTCGACTTCACCCGGCAGACCGCGGCCGCGCAGGCCAAGCAGTTCGGCTACAACAACGACTTCGTCGGCTTGATCCCGCAGGACCCGCTGGGCCTGTCGAACCTGCTCGTGGTCAACCACGAGTACACGACCGAGGTCCACATGTTCCCGGCCGGCCAGTACGACCCGGCCAACCCGACCGAGGAGCAGGCGAAGATCGCCTGGGCCGCGCACGGCCTTTCGGTGCTGCAGGCCCGCCGCGACCCGATCCACGGCGGGCTCGAGGTCGTCCCGAGCCGGTACGGCCGCCGGATCACCCTCGACACGATCTTCGAGGTCCGCGGCCCGGCCGCCGGCTCGAAGTTCCTCAAGACCTCGGCCGACCCGAGCGGGCGCCGGGTCCGCGGCACGCAGAACAACTGCTCCGGCGGTGTGACGCCGTGGGGCACGGTGCTCTCCGGCGAGGAGAACTTCGACCAGTACTTCGCCAACTCCGACCAGGTCACCGACCCGGTCGCGGCGGCGCGGCTCAAGCGCTACTCCGTCGGCGCCGGCACGAGCACCCGCAAGTGGGAGCGGTTCGACAAGCGCTGGGACGTCTCCCAGGAACCCAATGAGCCGAACCGGTTCGGCTGGGTCGTCGAGATCGACCCCAACGACCCGAACTCGACGCCGGTCAAGCACACCGCGCTCGGCCGGTTCAAGCACGAAGCCGCGAACATCAAGATCACCGCCGACGGCCGGGTCGCCGTCTACTCCGGGGACGACAGCCGGTTCGAGTACATCTACAAGTTCGTCTCGAAGGGCAAGTACAAGCCGGGCAACAGCGCGCACGCGCGGCGGCACAACTCGGCGTTGCTCGACGAGGGCACGCTCTACGTCGGCCGCTTCACCGGCGACAGCCCGGCCGCGGAGATCGACGGCAAGGGCACCCTGCCCGCCGACGGCGAGTTCGACGGCACCGGCGAGTGGATCCCGCTGGCGAGCGGCGACAGGTCCTTTGTGGACGGCTTCACCGCCGAAGAGGTCTACGTCTTCACGCGCCAGGCCGCGGACAAGGTGGCCGCCACGAAGATGGACCGGCCGGAGGACATCGAGCCGAACCCGGTCAACGGCCGGATCTACGCGGCGCTGACCAACAACAGCGACCGCGGCGCGACGGGCAAGGCCGGCGCCGACGAGCCGAACCCACGGGTGGGCAACAAGAACGGCCACGTCCTGGAGTGGGAGGAGGACCGCGGCGACGCGGCGTCGACCCGGTTCTCCTGGCGGCTGCTGCTCGTCTGCGGCGACCCGAAGGCGGCGGACACCTACTTCGGCGGCTTCCCCAAGGACCAGGTCAGCCCGATCTCCTGCCCGGACAACGTGGCCTTCGACCGGCACGGAAACCTGTGGATCGCCACCGACGGCAACGCCCTCGGCGCGAACGACGGCCTGTTCTCGGTGCCGGTCGCCGGTCCGGAGCGCGGGCACGTCAAGCAGTTCCTCTCGGTGCCGGTCGGCGCCGAGACGTGCGGCCCGGTCGTGACCGACAACCTGGTGCTCGTCGCGGTCCAGCACCCGGGCGAGAACGCGGCGAGCTCGGCGAACCCGACGTCGCACTGGCCGGACGGCGGCACCGCGCAGCCGCGGCCGGCCATCGTCTCGGTGTGGAAGAAGGGCCGCTTCGGGCTGCCCGGCCGCATCGGCGAGCGCTGACGCACCGGCCCGCGCCGGCCGAGGTTCACTCTTAAGTGGACGTTTCTCGGCCGGTGCGGGCCCGTCCCGCGCGCCATAGTCGAGAGGTGATCTTCTCGCGGCGCACGGTGGCGGTGGCGGTGGTGGCGATCGCGGCGGCGGCGGTCGTGCCCGCGTCCACGTCCACCGCCGCGGACGCGCCGCCGGTCTGCGGCGGGCTCGCGGCGAACCCGAGCGTCGAGCTCGCGGCCCGCAACGGCGCCCCGGACGGGTACGTGTTCGCCCCGGCCGCCCCGGTCCCGCCCGGCACACCGGCCGCGAAGGTGCCGAAGCTGCTGACCGAGCGGGAGTACGCCGTCGACGGCCAGCGGGCGGCGGTCGTCCAGACGCCCGACGGCAAGACCAGCACCGCCTACCAGACCGAGCGGTTCGTCCCCGGCGGCGTCTACACCCTCAGCGTCTGGACCGCTTCGCGCGCGCCGAGGTACGAACCGGCCACCGGCCTGCGGTTCTACGACGCCACCGGCACGCAGATCCAGGAGACCAAGCTCGTCGCCGACCACTTCGCCGGCGACGGCGCCCTCGACCGGCAGGACTTCCCGGCGGCGACGGCGCCGGCGAAAGCGGCCGCGGTGAAGTTCTTCGCCACGACCACCCTCGACCGGCTGCACTGGGACTGCGTCGACCTCCGGCTCGCGGCGTACTCGGTGAAGAAGGAAGTGCAGAACCCGGCGACCGGCGCGTGGGCCTCCTTCGCGACGGTCACCGCGGGCGAAACCGCGCACTACCGCATCACCGTGACCAACGACGGCACCG
This sequence comes from Amycolatopsis sp. NPDC051716, assembly GCF_040681595.1. Taxonomy (NCBI): domain Bacteria; kingdom Bacillati; phylum Actinomycetota; class Actinomycetes; order Pseudonocardiales; family Pseudonocardiaceae; genus Amycolatopsis; species Amycolatopsis sp. NPDC051716. The sequence continues at coordinate 422,482 of NZ_JBFAZA010000001.1, forward strand.
AGGACCTCACCGGGATCACGGTGCAGGACCCGTGGTGCCCCGGGACGTTCGAGCCGTTCGCGCTGGCCGCGGGCGCGAACCGGCAGCTGACCTGCGACCACCCGGACCTCACGGTGGCCGACAGCGGGCACGTGAACACGGCCAAGGTGACCGGCGTGCACCACCCGGGCGGCACGCTCGGCGACAAGACGGCGTCGGCGACGATCACGGTGCTGCCGCCGCCGGCCATCGCGAAGATCGGCGACTTCGTCTGGGCGGACCGCAACCGCGACGGCCTGCAGGACCCGGCCGAGCCCGGCGTCGCGGGCGTCAAGGTGACGCTGAAGGACGGCGCCGGCGGCACGGTCGGCACCGCGACGACCGACGACAAGGGCAAGTACGGCTTCGAGAAGCTGAAGGACGGCACGTACCAGGTCTGCTTCGCCGTCCCCGCGGACTTCACCGTGACCCGCCGCGATGCCGGCAGCGACGATCGCGATTCGGACGCCGGCCCGGACGGCTGCACCGCGCCGCGCACCGTGGGTGGGCCGTCCCACGAAGACTTCGCGGCCGACCTCGGACTGCTCTCCCCGGTGAACCGGATCGGCGACTTCACCTGGGCCGACTCGGACGGCAACGGCCTGCAGGACGCCGGCGAACCGGGCCTCGCCGGGGTCAAGGTGGTGCTGAAGGACGCGAGCGGCAAGGAAGTGGCGAGCGTGGTCACCGGTCCCGACGGGGCGTACGGCTTCGACGGCCTGGAGGACGGCACGTACCAGCTGTGCTTCACCGCCGACGGCCACCACCCGACGGTCAAGGACACCGGTGACGACGCCCGTGACTCCGACGCGGACCCGGCGTCCGGCTGCGCGGACCCGCACCCCCTCGGCCCCGGCAAGCGCGAAGACCGCACGGTGGACGTGGGCTTCGCGTAGCTACGGTGGAGGCATGACGGATCTTCCCCTCGCCCTGGTGACCGGCGCTTCCCGCGGAATCGGTGCGGCGGTCGCCCACCAGCTGGCCCCGACGCACCGCCTGCTCCTCGGCGGCCGCGACGCCGGCGCGCTGGCCGCCCTGGCGAAGGAGCTCCCGGGCGCGACGCCGTGGCCGGTGGAGCTGACGGATCCCGCTTCGCTCGCTTCGGCGGTCGCGGACATCTCGTCCCTCGACGTCCTGGTCCACTCGGCGGGGGTCGCCCGGCTCGGCCGCATCGAGGAGGCTTCGGCCGACGCGTGGCGCGACAACTTCGAGATCAACACCTTGGCGGTGGTCGAGCTGACCCGCCTGCTGCTCCCCGCCCTGCGCGCGGCCCGCGGCCACGTGGTGGTGATCAACTCGGGCGCGGGCCTGAACGCCCGCCCGGGCTGGTCCCCGTACGCGGCGAGCAAGTTCGCGGTCCGCGCCTTCGCCGACGCCCTCCGCGAGGAGGAACGCGAAATCCGCGTGACGTCGGTCTACCCGGGCCGCACGGACACGGAGATGCAGCAGGCGATCTTCGCGGGTGAAGGCCGCGAGTACGACACTTCGCACCTGCTGAAGGCGGACTCGGTGGCGACTGCGGTGGTGACCGCGGTGTCGGCCACCCCGGACGCCCACCCGACGGAAGTGATCCTCCGCCCGCGTTAAGCCCGCAGCCGGGCCGCCGTCTCGGCCACGCCGGCCTGCACCTTCGCCCGGTCCACCTGCACCGGCTCGCCCTCGGCCACGACCTGCTCACCCGCGACCCAGACGTCCCGGACCCGCCGCGAACCGGCCGCCCAGACGAGGTTCGACAGCAGCTGCGCGTCCGGGACCTCCAGGCCGCACGCGAACGCCGGGTCGTCCAGGTCGATGTGCACCAGGTCGGCCCACCGGCCCTCCTCGAGCGCCCCGATGTCGGGCCGGCCCAGCGCCGCCGCCCCGCCGCGGGTGGCCAGCAGGAAGACGTCCGCCGCCGTCAGCACCGTCGAGTCGCCCGTGGCCAGCCGGGCGAACATGGCCGCGAGCTGCAGTTCTTCCCACAGGTCGAGGTCGTCGTTGGAGGCCGGGCCGTCGGTGCCCAGGCCGACCGCGACCCCCGCCGCGCGCAGGTCCGCGATCCGCGCGATGCCCGAAGCCAGCTTCGCGTTCGAGCCCGGGCAGTGCGCCATGCCGACCCCGTGCGCGGCGAACAACGCGATGTCCTCGTCCGAGAGGTGGATCGAGTGCGCCGCCAGCACCCGGCCGTCCAGCATGCCCAGCTCGCGCAGCAGCGCCGGCACCGAACCGTGCGAAGCACGCACCGCGGTGTCCTCCGCCGCCGCCTCGGCGACGTGGATCTGCACCAGCGCACCGCGCGAAGCAGCGGACTCCGCGGTCGCCCGCAGGCCTTCCGCGGACAGCATGTACGCCGAGTGCGGGCCGTAGCCCAGCTCGATGCGGTCGCCGTGGCCGAAGCGGAGGCCGTCCGTGTCGATCCAGCGCTCGATGCCGGCCAGCTGGGCGCGCCAGTCGAGCCCGGGCAGCTCCATCACCGGCGGCGCGACCAGCACGCGGCCGCCCGTCGTGAGGACCGCGTCGACCAGCTGCTCGCCTTCGAAGTACATCTCGGCACTGGTCGTGACGCCGTGGCGGAGCATCTCGACCGAGCCGAGCAGCATGCCGGTGCGGACGTCCTCGGGGCGCAGCTTCGCCTCGGCCGGCCAGATGATCTCGTTCAGCCAGGGCAGCAGCGGCAGGTCGCCGCCCATGCCGCGCAGCAGCGTCATCGGGCTGTGTGCGTGCGTGTTGACCAAGCCGGGCAGCAGGATGCCGGTCAGGGTGGTGACCGGTGCGGCGGATTCGGGGGCGGTGGCCGCCGGTCCGCAGTAGGAAATGCGCCCATCGGCGTCGACATCGACGACCGCGTCACGGAGAAGCGAACAGGACGGGTCGGCCGGGAGAACGACAGGGGCGTGGAAACGGCGTTGCATCTCTGGATACTACGCACCGGGAATTACGAGACGACTCCGCTCCGCCACGCCCAGGCCGCGGTCTCCACCCGGTTCCGCGCGCCGATCTTGCTCTGCACCGACGCCAGGTGCGTCTTCACCGTCGACAGCGACATGAACAGCTCCGCGCCGATTTCGGTGTTCGTCAACCCGCGCGCGGCCGCCTTGACGACGTCCAGTTCCCGGGCGGTCAGCGGCTCGGACGGGGGCGCGACCTGCCGCTTCGCCGAGCTGGATCCGTTGAAGTGCTTCAGCAGCCGCACGGTGATCTGCGGCGAGACCAGCGCGTCGCCGCGGTCGGCCGCCCGGACCGCTTCGATCAGCAGCGCCGGGCCCGCATCCTTCAGGAGGAAGCCGTGCGCGCCGTTGCGCAGCGCCGTGTGCACGTACTCGTCGAGGTCGAACGTCGTGACGACGACCACCTTCAGCGGGTCGGTCACGTCCGGCCCGGCCAGCTGCCGGGCCACCTCCAGGCCGTCGAGGCCCGGCATGCGGATGTCGAGCAGGCAGACGTCGGGGCGCAGTTCGCGGGCCTTCGAGACCGCCGAGACGCCGTCCGCGACGTCGGCGACGACCTCGATGTCGTCCTGCGCGTCCAGGATCATGCGGAAGCCCATCCGCACCATCTCCTGGTCGTCGGCGATCAGTACCCGGATCACTCGTCCCCTTCCGTGTCTTCTCCGGCCGCCAGCGGCAGCCAAGCTTCGACGCGCCAGCCGCCGTCCGGGCCCCGCCCGGCCGACAACCGGCCCTTGAGCAGCGCGACGCGTTCGCGCATGCCGACCAGACCGTAGCCGCCCGACCCGCCGGCCGGTCGGTGTGCCGTCGCGCGCCCGTCGTCCGTCACCCGCAGGTGCAGCTGGGCGCCCACCACCTCGGCGACGACGAGCGCCTCGGTCGCGCCCGAGGCGTGCTTGCCGACGTTCGTCAGCGACTCCTGGACCAGCCGCAGCGCCGAGCGGCCGACCTCGTGCGGCAGATCCGGCGGCAGGTCCAGGTGCATCGACGTCGGCACGCCGTGGTTGGCGGTTTCGACCAGTTTCCGCAGGTCGGCGCCGAGGTCGGTGGTGGCCTGCTCGCTGAACTCGCTCGACCCGGCCGGCGCGTCGCCCCGCATCGAGCGGACCAGCCGCCGCATCGCCGCGAGCGCTTCGACGCCGGCGTTCTCGATCCGGGCCATCGCCTCGACCGCGACCTCGGGCTTCTGCGCGGCCATCATCCGCGCGGCCTGCGCCTGCACGACGATCCCGGTGACGTGGTGGGCGACGACGTCGTGCAGCTCACGGGCCAGCGCCATCCGCTCGGCCGTCTGCGCGTCGCTCACCGCGGCCTGCACGATCTGGGTGCGCTCGGAGTCCCGCGACCGCAGCATCAGGCCGACGGCGATCGAGATGCCCAGCATCAGCGTCGCGGCGAAGGCCAGCACCGACAGGGTCTGCGGATCGGTCTGCAGGCCCCGTCGCGCGTCGGAGTTGAGGATCGCCGCGAGCGCGACGACGCTCGACAGCACGGCGACCCGGGCCCAGGACTGGCCCAGCCCGCGGGCCCGGGTCAGGTTCACCACCACGCCCATGCCCGCGATGACCTGCGTGGCCGGCACACCGCCCGGAACCGGGTAGTCGTAGGAGTGCAGCTGCAGGAACGGCGTGATGACCGCCGACAGCAGCATGATCCCGGCGAGGCCGAGGACCGCGTCCGCGGGCCGCCGCGGGGACAGCACCGCGATCACGGCCGCGAGGATCGAGCAGAACAGGATCGGGAAGCCGCGGGCGGTGTTCGAGTACGTGTAGCCGAACTCGAAGAGCAGGGCGAAGGCGAGCAGCCCCATCAGCGGCCACTGCCCCATCGCCAGCTCGTTCACCCGGCGCAGCCGCCGCGTCCGCGGATCGGCGCGCGGGCCGCGGTCGCGGGCCGCGACGGCGGGCACCAGCGGGCCGACGAGCAGCAGCAGGCCGAACAGCAGCGCCTGGGTGCCGGTGCCACCGTCGATTTCACCGACGCCCGCGTACCGGCCGAAGACGGCCACGAGACCCGCGACGACCAGGAAGCCGACCACGCAGAACGCCACGCCCGCCCGCGCCCGGCGGGCCACGTAGTAGACCATCAGCACCCCGGCCACGACCTCGGTGATGGTCACCTTCGGCAGCACGCTGGAGTACGGCGGGATGTGGAACGCGTGGATGAAGAGGGTGGAAAAGATCAGCACCCCGCCGCCGGCCACCCCGGCGACGGCGGCCCGCTTCTGGGCCCAGAGCCCGCACGCGACCATCGCGAAGATGCCGGGCAGCAGGCCGAAGTCGACGAAGTGCGGGCCGTGCTCGTCGAGCGCCGCCTGCGTCGTGAAGATGACGTCGAACAGCAGCGCGGCGAGCAGGACGGCCGAGGGCACGCCGATCCGCCGCACCAGGGCGGTGGCGCGGGTGGAGAGCGTTTTCGGCAGGGGCGCGGCGGGCACGATGTGACGTTACGTGATGCCCCGGCGCACGCACCTTGGCCGAGTGGCCCGCACTCCCTCGGCCGATCGGCCGAGGCGGGCCGGGGCGTGACTGGCCGTCTGCCCGAAGTGGGCGCCCCCGATCTCGGCGAAGCTCATCGGCGTCAAGATCCGAAACGGCAGGGAGAACCTCGTGGACCCGAACACTCCACACGCGACGAGCGGCCCGGTGCTGTCCGGCCGCGGGCTGGTGAAGCGCTACGGCACTCAGCACGCCCTGGCCGGCATCGACATCGACATCCAGCCGCGGGACGCCGTCGCCATCGTCGGGCCGTCCGGCTCGGGCAAGACGTCGCTGCTGCACGTCCTGGCCGGCATCCTCCGGGCCGACGACGGGCAGATCTTCCTGGGCGGGCAGCGGATCGACCACCTCGGCGAGAAGAAGCGCAGCGAGCTGCGGCGCACCGAGTTCGGGTTCGTCTTCCAGTCGGGGATGCTGGTCGCCGAGCTGTCGGCCGAAGAGAACGTCGCCCTGCCGTCGCTGCTGGCGGGGCTCGGGCGCAAGGAGGCCATCGACGCCGGCCGCCTCTGGCTTTCGCGCCTCGGCCTGGTCGGCAAGGAGCGCCGCCGTCCCGGCGAGCTCTCCGGCGGCGAGGCCCAGCGCGTCGCGATCGCGCGGGCGCTGACCCACCGGCCGAAGGTGATCTTCGCCGACGAGCCGACCGGCGCACTCGACACGCGCACCGGCCGCGAGACGATGGACGCCCTCCTCGGCGCCGCCCACGAGACCGGCGCCGCGGTGCTCGTGGTGACGCACGACCGCGAGCTGGCCGAGTCGATGCCGAAGACCGTCGCCATCCGCGACGGCCTGATCGCGACGAGGCTGGCGGCGTGAACTCCCTCCAGATCGCCCTGCGGGTGCTGAAGGTGGACCGGCGGACCCGGACGTCGGCGATCCTCACCGCGATCGGGGTGGCCGTCGCGACCGGGCTGGTGCTGCTGCTGGCGACGCTGCCGTTCGCCACCCAGAACCGCGAGCAGCGCGCCCTCTGGCAGGGCGAACACCACGTCGGCTTCCAGCTCGACGGCCCGCAGAAGTTGCTGTTCAACTCCGCCTCGGACTATTTCGACGGGCAGCAGATCGTCCGCGTCGACATCGCGCCGGTCGCCGGTGCGGGGCCGATCGCCCTGCCGCCGGGCGTGCCGCAGCTGCCGGGGCCGGGCGAGACCGTCGTGTCCCCCGCGCTCGGCCGGCTCCTGCAGGCCAACCCGGCCGCGCAGCTCGGGGACCGGTTCGGCAAGCCCGTCGGTGCCCTCGGCGAGGGCGCCCTCCGCTTCCCGGAACAGCTCGTCGCGCTGGTCGGGCACACGCCGGACGCGATGCCGGAGAACGCCTACCCGCTGGCGGATTTCCCCAGCGGCAAGGCGAGCCCGGACCCGCTGCTCATGCTGCTGTCCTGGGTCGGGATCATCGTGCTGCTGGTGCCGAGCCTGGTGCTGGTCGCGTCGTCGGCGCGGCTGACCGCGGCCCGGCGGGAACGGCGGCTCGCCGCGATCCGGCTGGCCGGGGCGACTCCGGGACAGGTCACGAACATGGTGGCCGCCGAGACGACGTTGTCCGCGGGCATCGGTGCGCTGCTCGGGCTGCTGATCAGCCCGGCGCTGCACGGCCTCGCGTCGTTCGTCCCGTGGGCCGGCGGCACCTGGCTGGCCTCCGACTTCGCGCTGCCGGTCGGGCTGACGGTGTTCATCGCCCTGGCCATCCCGGTGCTCGTGGTGCTGGCCGGTATCCTCGGCCTGCGCCGGGTCCTCAAGAACCCGCTGTTCGCCACCGGCGGCCACTCGAAGAAGCCGCTGCACTGGTGGCGGCTGCTGGCGCTGCCCGCGGCCGGGGTGTTCTTCCTGGTCGCGGTGACGACGGCGAAGGAGTACGGCGGCATCGGGATGGTGATGGCGGGCCTGTTCTTCCTGGTCGGCTCGGCCGCGATCGTCGGGCCGTGGGTGACGTCGGCGGTCGGCGGCACGTTCGTCCGGATCTGGCGGCGCCCGTCCGCGCTGCTCGCCGGCCGTCGCCTGCGTGACGACCCGAAGGGCGCCTATCGCGCGTCCGCCGGGATCGTGCTGGCGGTGTTCGCCGGGTCGATGGCGCTGACGCTGCTGCCGACGTTCGAATCGATGGCCGGCGGCGGGCGGTCGTTCGCCGACTCCGTGCTCTACGTCGACACCGACGGCCGGCACGCGCGCACCATCGTCGACCAGGCCAACGCGTCCTTGCAGAAGTACGGCCAGCCGGAGAAGGCGGTCGCGGTCGGCGAGGTCTACCTGGTGAAGGGGCAGGCACCCAACCGGTACGGCCACCGCGCCCTGGTGATGACCTGCGCCGACGCCGTCAAGCTGACCCGCTTCGGCCTCAAGCCGGAGAACTGCACGGGCGGCCCGGCCGTCTTCGGCGACTCGGCGCTCGACCTGGCCCAGTACAAGATCGCCGACAACTGGGAAGGGCCGGCCTCGGCCGTGAAATCGGGGACCCGGGCGGAAGCCGTCCACGTTCCCGACCCGGACCTGTCGAGCACGTCGATCATCGACCCGGCCGCCCTGCCGGACGGCTTCACGCCGAAGTACGTCACCGTGGTCGCGCCGACCACCGACGCGAACCGCGAGATCGTCCGGACGGCACTGGCCGCGCCGGCCGCGGGCGAAGAAATCGGCAGCCGCGACCAGTACCTGTTCAACCAGCAGACCGAACTCGGCGACCTGCGCCGGGTCACCGTGATCGGGCTGATCGCGGCGGGGATCCTGGCCGGCTGCAGTGCCGCGGTCGCGACCGCGGGTTCGGTGATGGACCGCCGCCGCACGTTCGGTGCGCTGATGGCCGCGGGCACGCCGGTGCGGGTGCTGGCGAGGGCGTTGCGGATGGAAGCCGCGCTGCCGGCGCTGGTCGCCACCATCGGCGCGGGAATCGTCGGGGTACTGGTCGGTGTTGGGCTCTACAGCATGGTCGACGAGCGCGGCATCGTGCTCAGCCCGTGGCTGCTCGCGCCGGTCGTGCTCGGGGTCGGGGTGGCCCTGCTCGGCGCTTCGGTCTGCACGCCCGCGCTCAAGCGGGTCCAGGCCGAGCCGCTGGCCGAGGAATAGGCGTCCGCTCCCGGAGTCGGGGCCGGGGCGGATACCGGGGGTAGTGAGCTGAAGGGGACTTTCTCCGCAGGGGATCCGGGGAGAGTCCCCTTCAGCCTTTCTTGGCTCAGCGCTTTTCGAAGATCAGGTCGTGCGAGACGCGGCCTTCGACGTCCGCGCGCTGCTCGAACTTCGTCACCGGCCGCCACTCCGGCCGCGGCGCCCAGCCGCCCGGCTCGTCGGCGTACCGGTTGCGCAGCGCGGGCTCGGCGGAGCAGACCTCGAGCATCTGCTCGGCGTAGTTCTCCCAGTCGGTCGCCAGGTGGAAGGTGCCGCCGGGCGCGAGCCGCGACGCGACGAGCGCGGCGAACGACGGCTGCACGATCCGCCGCTTGTGGTGCTTCTTCTTCGGCCACGGGTCGGGGAAGAACAGCCGCACACCATGCAGTGTCTCCGGCTCGACGTGCTCGGTCAGCAGCACGACGGCGTCGCCGTGCAGCAGCCGCAGGTTTTCGACGCCGAGCTTTTCGGCGCGCAGCATCAGCTGGCCGAGGCCCGGGTCGTAGACCTCGGCCGCGACGTAGTTGAGCTCCGGCGCCGCGGCGGCCAGCTGCGACGTCGTCTCGCCCATGCCGGAGCCGATCTCCAGCATCACCGGCGCCTCGCGGCCGAACCACGCGGTGAAGTCCAGCGGTCCGGCGGGCAGCTCGCTCACCGTGCGGCCCAGCTCAGGCCACAGTTCGTCCCAAGCGCGTTGCTGCCCGACGGTCATCCGGCCGCCGCGCTTGACGTAACTGACCACGCTGCGCAGCCGGGGTTGGTGCTCGTTCTCCACTCGTGGAGGTTAACGAACGGCTTCGAACACCCCGAGACGAGATCGCAGGCCCGCCAGCCCGGCCACCGGTATCGGGTCCGGCGTGCGCCCGGTGTGCGCGGGCAGGACGTCGATCCAGCCCGGGTGCCGGTCGGTGTTCATCACCGTGGTGGGAATCGCGTGCCCCGATTTCCCGCGTTCGGACGGCATGAACTCCCAGTAGCCGGATTCACCGTCCGCGGCCCACGGGACGAATTCCCACCCCGGACGCGGGCCGAGCAGTTGCGCGATCCGGTCTTCGACGCGGAAACCCTGTTCCCGGGAATCGAGCTTGCCGTCCGCCATCGCGCGCAGCCACCACGGCGCGGGGATCTGGCCCGCCATCCCGGCCGAAGCGCGGAACAGGGCCAGGACACTGTCCTGGGGTGCGCGGTGCACCCACGCGCGGCGGAGTTCGGACGGTGACGCCGCCGTCATCGCGGCCTGCGGGAGTTCGATCGCCCGCGACCATTCGAGGTCGAGCATGGGTTCGAGCCGGGGAGCGTCGCCTTCGACGCGGGCTCGGGGAATCGTGCCGCCCAATTCTTGCCCGGTGTCCACCGTCAAGATTCACCTCCAGGGGGAGTTCAGACGGGTCCGGTGCGTTCACTTATGAATCTTGCCTGGTCATAGCAGTATGTCCGGTGGCTGTGAGAGAAGCCACAGTTGTTTCACCTTTTGTTAACAAGGTTTCGTGCGCTATTGAGACCGCGGTCACGCTCAGGCGTCGCGCCGTGCCGTCACGAGTACGCCGGCCACGTACAGGGCAACGGTGACCGCCGCGAAGTAACCGAGATGGCCCCACGGGCCGAGCGGCGCGGACGGCAACCCCAGCGGCCCCGTGGTGAGCCCGCTCGCGCCGACGAACTCGTCGGCGGCGTGGAACGGCATCCACTGGTAGACGTACTTGCCGAAGCCCGGGATGAACACGAACAGGCCTTCGAGCACCTGGGTCCACACGATGACCACCGTCAGCGCGAAAGCCACGCTGCGCAGCAGGAGCGCCACGCCGACCCCGGCCACCGCGGTGAACAGGAAGACCAGGCTCTGGCCGAGGACCGAGCGCCAGTCGGCGCCCGTGTGCAGCGCGAGGTCCGCGTCCGGCCGCACCAGCGACGCCAGCCCCCAGGAACCGAAGCTGATGACCAGCCCGAGCACCGTGCCCAGTGCGCCGACGACCACGACCTTGGCCAGCAGCGCGGGCACCCGGCTCGGCACCGCCTGGAACGTCAGCCGCATGGTGCCCCAGTTGAACTCCGACGCGGTCGCGAACACCGCGAGGACGAGCAGCACGGTCCGGCCGTTGCCGCTCACCAGCTGGGTGTTGCCGACGGTCGCCGGGATCTCCGGCCCGGCCAGCGCGAAGATCACCATGGTGAGGGCCAGCGGCGCGATGATCGCGATGGCCAGGCACCACCACGGCGCGCGGGTGCTGAAGAGCTTGATGCGCTCGGCGCGGAGCAGGTTGGCGATCATCGGGAGGCCTCCGGGGACGGCACCGCGAATTCGACGGCGTCGCGGGTGAGGTCGAGATAGGCCTGCTCGAGCGAGCCGGTGATCGGGCTCAGCTCGTGCAGCGTCGCGCCGGCGTCGAAGGCGAGCTGCCCGATCCGGTCACTGTCCACCCCGGACACCACGAAGGCGCCGTCGGCTTCGGTGAACTCGGCCTGCCCGGTCAGCGCCGTCCGCAGCCGGTCGGCGTGCGGGGTGCGCACGCGCACGCCGTGTTCACTCGTCTGTGCGATGAACTCGTCCATGGTGCCCTGGTAGATCAGCCGGCCGCGGCCGATCACCACCAGGTCCTGCGCGGTCTGCGCCATCTCGGGCAGCAGGTGGCTGGACACGAACACGGTCCGGCCGTCGGCGGCCAGCGAGTGCAGCAGCTGCCGGATCCACGCCATGCCCTCGGGGTCGAGGCCGTTCACCGGCTCGTCGAACAGCAGCACGCGCGGGTCGCCGAGCAGGGCGGCGGCGATCCCGAGCCGCTGCTGCATGCCGAGCGAGTACTGCAGGACGCGCATCGAGCCGACGCTCGTCAGCCCGACCAGCGCCAGCACCTCTTCGACGCGCTTGTCCGGGATGCCGTTGGTCGCGGCCAGCCAGCGCAGGTGGTCGCGCCCGCTGCGGCCGGGGTGGCGCCAGGTGGCGTCCAGCATCGCGCCGACCGTCCTCAGTGGATCTTTCAGCTGCGGGTACGGGACGCCGTCGATGAGCACCCGGCCCGCGTCGGGCCGGTCGAGGCCGAGGACCAGCCGCATCGTCGTGGACTTGCCGGCGCCGTTCGGGCCGAGGAAGCCGGTGACGCGCCCGGAGCGCGCGGTGAACGTCAATTCGTTGACCGCGGTCGTGGCGCCGTACCGCTTGGTCAGTGCTGTCGCCTCGATCATGGGCTCCCCCGTCCGTCCAGGCGAGCCTACTGCGAAACACCGGATCCGGGTCGCCCCCCGACAGTGCGGCCCGGATCCGGTGTTTTCCCCTGTTTCCCCTTTTCCCCCTTATGCGTCCCGCTTCTTCGCGACCCCGAGCGCAATGAGCAGGAACACGAGCGCGATGCCGGCGAAGTACGCCAGCGCCCAGCCGGGGCTCAGCGGCGAGTCCGACGGCGCCGGGCCGTCGACGACGGCGGAGCCGCGCAGGAACTTGTTCGCCACGTTGAACGGCAGCCATTCGTGGATGTGGTGCCCGACCTTCGGGATCAGCTGCACCAGCTCTTCGACGGCCAAGTAGTAGATGAGCAGCAGCGCGATGGCGCCGGCGCTGTGCCGGATGAGGATGCCCAGCGCGACCGCGAGCACGGCGCTGATCGCGAACACCGGGCCGAGCCCGGCGACGTTCATCCAGTCCTGCGAAGTGTGCAGGCCGAGGCCGTCGTTCGGCCGCATCAGCATGCCGAGGCCGAGGGCACCGAACGCGGCGAGCTCGCCGAGGACCAGCGCCACCAGGGCGAGGACGATCGCCTTGGCGACCAGCGCCGGCGAGCGGTGCGGCACGGCCTGGAAGGTCGTGCGGATGGTGTTGAAGCGGTATTCGGTGGTCACCGCGAGGGCGGCGAGCACCATGACGACGGCGATGCCGAACTGGGTACCGCCGAACAGGGTGGCGGACATTGTGATCGGCGAGTCGGCCTCAGTCGCGCCGGCCATGATGGCGGCGAAGCCGATGGCCAGGGTCAGGGTGATGAGCGCGCACCACCACGGCGAGCGGGTCGAGAACAGCTTGATGCGTTCTACCGCGAGCAGGTTCATGATCTTGGTTTCCCCGGTTACTTGGCGGACTCGAGCACGTGCTGCGCCTCGGCGTCGAGGCCGGTGTGGTACTCGACGGAGTCGCCGGTGATCTGCATGAAGGCCTGCTCGAGCGAGCCGGTCTGCGGGCTCAGCTCGTGCAGCACGATCCGGTTGGCGGCGGCGATCTCGCCGATCTTGTCGCTGTCCATCCCGGACACCACGAGCGCGTTCGCCTCGTCGGCGACGCCGGCGCTCGCCCGCTGCAGGACCTCGCGCAGCTCGGCCAGCTGCGGCGAGCGCACCTTGACGGTGTTTTCCGCGGCGCGGGAGACGAATTCCTCGGTGGTCGACTGCGAAATCAGCTGCCCGCGGCCGATCACGACGAGGTTGCTCGCGGTCAGCGCCATCTCCGAAAGCAGGTGGCTGGACACGAACACCGTGCGGCCGTCCTCGGCCAGCCGGTGCATGAACTTCCGGATCCAGAGGATGCCCTCGGGGTCGAGGCCGTTCACCGGCTCGTCGAAGAGCAGCACCTCGGGGTCGCCGAGCAGGGCGGCCGCGATGCCGAGCCGCTGGGACATGCCGAGCGAGAACCCGCCCGCGCGCTTGCTCGCGACGCTGGTCAGCCCGACCGTGTCGAGCACCTCGTCGACGCGGGTGGCCGGGATGCGGTTGGACTTCGCCATCCACAGCAGGTGGGCGCGCGCCGAACGGTTCGGGTGCACCCACTTCGCGTCGAGCAGCGCGCCGACGGTGCGCAGCGGCTCCTTGAGGTCGTGGTACTTCTTGCCCCCGATGGTGACCTGGCCGCCCGTCGGGTTGTCCAGGCCCAGGATCATCCGCATGGTGGTGGACTTGCCCGCCCCGTTCGGACCGAGGAAGCCGGTGACCTGTCCCGCGGCCACGGAGAACGACAGGTTGTTCACCGCCAGTGTCTTTCCGTACCGCTTGGTGAGGCCGGTTGCCTCGATCATGACTGCTCCTCTTCCGCCCCTCGCTTACGACGCGTTCATCGTCGCGGGTCGGGGATGGTTCGCGCGTCACCCTGTAGGCCGAACCGGTCCCCCTACCTGAGTAGTACCTTGCTGGCTCTTCGGCCGATGCGCGATCCGTGATGACCCTGAGTCGACCCTGATTCGACGGCATTAATGAACTGTGGTTCAATAATGCCGTGGCCCGGCCGAGGAGCATCACCGACGAGCGGCTCCTGGGCGCGGCGGAGACCGTGATCGGCCGCTGTGGCCCCGGTTTCACGCTCGCGCAGGTCGCCGCGGAAGCGGGTGTCTCGGTCGGCACGGTCGCGCAGCGGTTCGGTTCCAAGAGCGGCCTGCTGCAGGCGATGAGCCGGCGGGCCACGCGACGGGCGGTCGAGCACATGCGGGCGTGCGCCGAGCGGGCGGACGACCCGGTCGACGGCCTGCGCGCCGCGGCGGTGTCGGTCTACGCGGTGCTCGGTGACGCCGAAGAGGCGGCGAACCACCTGGGCCAGCTCGGCGTGGACATCGGCGATCCGGTGCTGCGGTCGCTGCTGGGCGAGCACTTCACGGCGGTCGAGGACGAACTGCGGCGGCTCGTGCGTGCCGCGGCGGGTTCTCTGCCGCACGCCCCGGCCGTGCCGCGGGCGGCGCGGGCGGTGCTCGGCGTGATCAACGGGGTGTCGATCGACTGGTCGATCCGGCCGCACGGGCGGCTGGCCGACCGGCTGGCGGAGGACGTCGATGCGGTGCTGACCGCGTGGCGGGGACGGGAGAAGACATGAGTGAGCTTGCGAACGAATCAGGATCAGCACTGAGTTTGGCGGGCAAGGTCGCGGTCGTGACCGGGGCGACCCGGGGCTGCGGGCGGGCGATCGCGGTGGAGCTGGGCCGCGCGGGCGCGACGGTGTACGTCACCGGCCGTACGACGCGCGAAACGGTGTCGCCGATGAAGCGCCCGGAGACGATCGAAGAGACGGGCGAACTGGTCGAGGCGGCCGGCGGCAAGGCCGTCGTGGTCCGCTGCGACTTCACCTCCGTGTCCGATGTGGACGCACTTCGGGCGCGCATCGAGTCCGAAGTGGACGGAATCGACATCCTGGTCGACGACGTCTGGGGCGGCGACATGTACTTCCACTTCGACGCGCCGTTCTGGGAGACGCCGCTGGAAGACGCGCTCACCCTCACCCACAACGCACTCGACACGCACCTCATCGCGCTGCACAAGCTGCTGCCGCTGGTGGTCGCCCGTCGCGGGCTCGTGCTGGAGGTGACCGACGGCGACAACGACGACTACGTCGGCGCGGGCCTCCCCTACTACCTGGCCAAGTGCGGCATCCGCGCGCTCGGCCGGGCGCTGGGTGTCGAGCTGAAGAAGAACGACTGCGTCGGTCTCGCCGTCACCCCGGGGTTCCTGCGCTCGGAGTCGATGCTCGACCACTTCGAGGTCACCGAGGAAAACTGGCGCGACGCGGTGGGCAAGCTCGCCCCGGTCGACTTCAAGATCTCCGAGACGCCGTACCTGCTGGCCCGCGGCGTCGCGGCCTTGGCGCAGGACCCGCAGGTCGCCCGGTTCGCCGGGCGGACGCTGGCGTCCTGGACGCTGATGAAGGAGTACGGCTACACCGACGTCGACGGCGACCGTCCGGACTTCGGCCGCTGGATCACCGAGGTCCGCGACGCGGGCAAGGACCCGGCGACCACCCCGCCGGACGGCTTCCGCTGATTTCAGGCGATGCCGGGGCGGGCGAGACCGGTTTCGTAGGCCAGCACCACGGCCTGCACCCGATCTCGCAGCTCCAGCTTCGCCAGGATCCGCCCGACGTGCGTCTTCACCGTGGCCTCGGACAGGAACAGCGCGTCGGCGATCTCCAGGTTCGACATGCCCTTGGCGATCAGCACGAGCACCTCGCGTTCGCGGTCGGTGAGCACGTCCAGCTCGGCGGTGTCCCGCATCGGGGAGCCGCCGGTGCCGACGAAGCGGTCCAGGAGGCGGCGGGTCACCGACGGCGACACCACCGCGTCACCCGAAGCGACCGCGCGCAGCGCCGACACCAGGTGGTCGGGCTGGGTGTCCTTGAGCAGGAACCCGCTCGCCCCGCCCTGCAGCGCCGCGTAGACGTACTCGTCGAGGTCGAACGTCGTCATCACCAGCACGCGCGCGGTGCCGTCGGCGACGATGCGCTTGGTGGCCTCGACGCCGTCCAGCACCGGCATCCGCACGTCCATCAGCACGACGTCGGGACGCAGTTCTTCGGCCATCTTGATGGCCTGCGCGCCGTCGCCGGCCTCACCGACGACGTCGATGTCGGCCTGCGCCCCCAGCACCATGCGGAACCCGACGCGCATCAGTTCCTGGTCGTCGACGACCACCACCCGGATCACTTGTCCAACCTAACCGGCAGGGCCGCGCGGACCTGCCACCCTCCGCCCGGAGCCGGGCCCACGTCCAATGTCCCGCCGTACACGTGCGCGCGTTCGCGCATGCCGATCAAGCCGTTGCCGCCCGGCAGCCGGGGGTCGCGCCGCCCGGCCGGGACCAGCTGCGGGACGCGGCCGGCGCCGTCGTCGGACACCAGCACCTCCACCAGGTCGCCGGTCCGCTGGACGCGCACCGCGGCGGTCGCGCCGCGCCCGGCGTGCTTGAGCGTGTTGGTCAGCGATTCCTGCACGATCCGGTAGACGCCCAGCGAGACGCCGGCCGGCAGGTCGCCGAGCTCGCCGAGCTCCAGGTCCACCGGCACCCCGGCGGCGCGCATCCGGTCGGCCAGCTCGGCGAGGGCGTGCGCGTCCGGCTGCGGGACCCGGGGCTCGCCGTCCGCGTCGTCGCTGCGGAGCACGTCCAGCAGGCGCCGCAGTTCGCCGAGGGCGCCTCGGCCGGTCTCGGAAATCGTTTGCAGGGCCCGTTGCGCGAGCTCGGGGTTGCTCTGGATCGCGTACGAAGCGCCGTCGGCCTGCACGACCATGACGCTCACCGCGTGCGCGACGACGTCGTGCAGCTCGCGCGCGATCCGCCCGCGCTCCTCGGCCACCGCGATCCGGGCGGCCTGGTCCCGTTCGGTCTCGAGCAGGTGCAACCGGGCCTCCACTTCCACGTCGTAGGCGCGCCGGGCCCCGACGAACTCGCCGAGGGTCCAGCACAGGGCGATCCCGAACGCCAGGAGTAGCACGGAGATGCCGAGCTCGTCCGTCTGCTCCAGCGCCAGTTGCAGCGCCGACGCGGCCACGACCGCGCCGACGAAGATCAGCCCCTGCCGCCGCCCCGCGTAGACGACGACCGAGTAGATGCTCAACGCCAGCCCGGCGACGCTGGCGATGCCGAGCGCCAGCGTCGCGTGCACGACGCTGAGCACCAGCACGACGTAGGCCGACCACAGCGGCGACTTCCGCCGGAACACCAGCGGCAGCACCATCGCGATGTCGACCGGCACGGCGACGTACCAGGGCGGCAGCCCCCCGAGCTCGTCCAGGCCGTCCGCGGTGAACAGCAGCAGGTCGAAGAGGCCGAGCAGGACGGCGAACACGGTGTCACCCGCCATGGGGTGGGCACGCATCCAGAGGCTCAGCCGTCGCACCACACAACACTAGGTCGCCCGGCGGAGTTCGCGCGTCGGTCGCCGGTAGCACCTTCGGTGCGACCTGGGGATG